>NZ_JAUNEC010000001.1 GCF_030525755.1 Alysiella sp. | reverse complement strand
ATTGTCAAAGAAAATTTGAAATAAAAACCATAATAAAATAGCAAAATTATGATTTATATAATCATTTATTTTACGCAACCATTCAAAACAACTAAAAAATTTCGTAATTCAATAGGCAAACTGGCTGACAAATCCAATTTTTCACCCGAAATCGGGTGGTTCAAAATCAAACGGTGTGCGTGCAAAAACATCCGCTTCAAGCCCAATTTTTGCAAACGTTTGTTCGCTTGATAATCGCCGTAACGCTCATCGCCTGCTATGGGGCAATTTTGCGCTTGCATGTGCACGCGAATTTGATGGGTGCGCCCTGTTTTTAAAGTCGCCTGCACCAAACTCAATGCCGCTATGCCCACCGAATGCGTTGGGCTGCCTGAAAACACGTCCAGCACCTGAAAAATGGTGTGGGCAGACTGCCCATTTTCATCAACGCGCACCATTTTTTCGCCAGCCGCGCCTGTGTATTTAATCAGGGGCAGTTTCACATGGCGATTTTCAGGCTGCCACGCGCCCACGCCCAACGCCAAATACACTTTTTTGGGGTGGTCGTTGCGGAGCATTTCGTGCAATTTGACCAACGCGCTGCGTTTTTTGGCAACCATCAGCAAGCCACTGGTGTCTTTGTCCAAGCGGTGTACCAATTCCAGATATGGGGTGTTGGGGCGCGACTGGCGCAGTTGCTCAATCACGCCAAAACTCACGCCGCTACCGCCATGCACCGCCACGCCACTGGGTTTATTCACAACCAGCAAATATTCATCTTCAAACACAATCTCAAATTCACGCGCAGGGGCAGGGGTTTTCAGGCTGCCTGCATGTGTTTTCTCGGCAACGCGAATGGGCGGAATGCGAATCAAATCATCAGCTTGAATGCGATAATCCGCCTGAACGCGCCCTTTGTTCACGCGCACTTCGCCAGCGCGGATAATGCGGTGAATGTGGCTTTTTGGCACACCTTTTAATATTTTAATCAAATGGTTATCCAAGCGTTGTCCAGCGTCATGTTCAGCCACCTTTAAATGATTAACCAAGTCTTTGCTAATTGTGGGCATTTTCTCTATAATTCCAAACTTGTTTTTGGCGGCAAACAGCCAGCCCGAAACACGGTGAATACAAGCAATACGGCTTTGATTTTATTGTAAAAACGATTTTCAGGCAGCCTGTACACCGATTGTGATTGCAAAAAGCCGTATGTCGCCATTTTACAAAAAAAGCACTTTGCACGTTTTCTTTTTTATCGCCAATGGCCTACGGCGGTAGAAATTGTGTTTGAATACAAAATCATAGACGATGGCTAACCGAATTTAAATGAAATTGAATATGCAACAAAAAATGCTTGCTGCAATCTGTCCCCTCTACCGTTTGGTGGGAGAGGGCTAGGGGCAGGGTGGCACGTTGAATTTCCACCCCCAGCCTAACCAGCCCCCCAGCGAGGGAGGGGACAAGTAACTGAAAGTTCAGCCATTTCCGACAACATTTTACGATTGTGTTGCGGTATCACTTTCAGGCAGCCTGAAACACCAAACCGCTCTTTTTTATCGTCTTATTGCCGCGACATCGCAGCGCACACGCGCCACCACGCGAGCGGCAGTCAAACTTGAAAACGTGTTTAAATCTTTAAAAATAAAGGTATAAACATGAAAAGAATGCTCTTCAACGCCACCCATTCCGAAGAATTGCGCGTGGCAATCGTTGATGGACAAACCCTGCTGGATTTGGACATTGAAACCCTCGGCAAAGAACAACGCAAAGGCAACATCTACACAGGCGTGATTACGCGCATTGAGCCTTCTTTGGAAGCCTGTTTCGTGGATTATGGCGTGGAACGCCACGGCTTTTTGCCATTTAAAGAAGTGTCTCGCGCCTATTTTCAAGACTACGAAGGCGGCAAAGTCCGCATTCAAGATGTGTTGAAAGAAGGCATGCAAGTCATTGTTCAAGTTGAAAAAGACGAACGCGGCAACAAAGGCGCAGCCTTAACCACCTTCATCAGCTTGGCAGGACGCTATTTGGTGCTGATGCCCAACAATCCGCGTGGCGGTGGCGTATCGCGCCGCATTGAGGGCGAAGACCGCGCCGAATTGAAAGAAGCCATGGCACAACTGGACGTGCCACACGGCATGAGCATGATTGCACGCACCGCAGGCATTGGGCGCAGCGCAGAAGAATTACAATGGGATTTCAATTACTTATTGCAACTGTGGCGCGCGATTGAAGAAGCCGCCGCCGCCCACAAACAGCCCTATTTGCTGTTTATGGAAAGCTCTTTGGTGATTCGTGCCATTCGCGATTATTATCGCCCCGACATTGCCGAAATTTTGGTGGACAACCCCGAAGTTTACGAGCAAGTCTCTGAATTTATGAGTTATGTGATGCCCAATAATTTGAGCAGACTGAAACTCTACACCGACCACACGCCGCTGTTTTCGCGTTTGCAAATTGAGCAGCAAATTGAAACCGCATTTGCGCGTTCCGTGAGCTTGCCAAGCGGCGGCGCGATTGTGATTGACCACACCGAAGCCCTTGTTTCCATTGATGTCAACTCGGCGCGTTCCACGCGCGGCGCGGACATTGAGGAAACCGCATTCCGCACCAACATGGAAGCGGCAGAAGAAGTGGCGCGTCAAATGCGTTTGCGCGATTTGGGCGGCTTGGTTGTGATTGATTTCATTGACATGGAAGACGCAAAACACCAACGCGATGTGGAAAACACCTTGCGCGATGCGCTGAAAAAAGACCGTGCGCGTGTGCAAATGGGCAAATTGTCGCGTTTTGGTTTGTTGGAATTGTCGCGCCAACGCTTGCAGCCTGCTTTGGCGGAAAGCAGCCACATTGCTTGTCCGCGTTGCGCTGGCACGGGCGTGATTCGCAGCATTGAATCCACCGCTTTGCACGTTTTGCGTTTGATTCAAGATGCGGCAATGAAGGAAAACACGGGCGAAGTCCACGCGCAAGTGCCTGTTGATGTGGCAACTTTTTTGTTGAACGAAAAACGCGCTGAATTGTTTGGCATGGAAGAGCGTTTGGACGTGTCGGTGTTTTTGATTCCGAACACGAATTTGGAAAATCCGCATTATGAAATTTCGCGCATTCGTGTGGACGATGTGGCGGAAGACGCACCGCCCAGCTACAAACGCGTGAGCCAGCCTGAAAAAACGGATACCGTGCCGTTTTCCAACAGCAAAGGCGAAAAAGCCACGCGCCCCGAACCTGCTGTAAAAGGCGTGAAACACGCTTCGCCTGCGCCTGTGGTGAGCGAAAACAAATCGTGGTGGGCGAGCTTCAAAAACTGGCTTAAATGCATGTTCACGGGCAGCGATGGCAGCGAAACCAAAAGTAAATCACTTAACCATAGCAACAAAAACAAAAATGGTAACCGCATTCACAATAAACGAAATAACCCAAATCGTCGTCAACACAATAAACGTCGTGATGAAACCATCAATGCAGATGAAACGCTGGAAAACAAAAATGTCAACAAGCAAAACAATATCTCTCATAAGTCAGAGCACAATAAAACCGCAAATTCATCTGAACGAAACAATCAAAATCGCCGTTATCGTCCTAAAAACAATGACCACATTACTCCCGTTCAGGCAACAACTATTGCGACTGCCACAATAGAAACAGAAAACAGTGTGAAGCCAGAACGCAAACCCAAGTCCAAACAAAAACCTTTGGTCGTACAATTGGGAATTGAAAATAAGCACAAAGACAAACAACGTAATCATCGCTCTACGCAACAACAAGACAAACGCCGTATTCCATCGGCAGCCAAAATAGAACTTGCCTTAAATATGTCCATTCTGGCGCAAAATACAGAAGCCGGGATTGCGCATGTAATTGCACAATATCCTGATTTAGCAAAAGAAAGCATATTACTACAACAACATCTTGTGCATAAACAAAGTACACCAATTCAAGCTGAAATCCCTGTACTCAATGGTATAGAGCAAATTGATGAAGATGATTTAATTGCACAAGTTGCGGCGAATGTAACAGTTGCCCTTGCTTCGGTCGGTGTTCTAACACATACTGATGAAGCAGCAGATAATGCCCCATCAAACATCATTTCAGGCAGCCTGAATAAAATGGATAAGGCTTCTGAAACAACCGTACATAAACATATTGAGCCAATTGAAACATATATTGAACAAACAGATAATATGGTATTGTTTCAATCTGAAACAGAGAGCAGCTGCAACAAATCCCAAGTATCCATTTCTGCACAATCTGTTACCGAACAATATGCTCCATCCTCAGCATATTCAGCAAGCAAAATGGATATTGCTGACCGCAACAGCATTGCAAGACTCGCACAATCTCTTGATTTAAAAGGATTGGAATTAATAGAAACCAAACCTGGTGCTTTGATTGCCGCAGCGGCACGCCTTGAACCCATACCCGTATCCAGTTTGCGTTACCGTGATGTACCCAAGCCAATTGTGTCCATTACATCTGATAAGATGATACAGGTGGAAACTTTGCCACAGTAATCATGTGCAAGTGGTTTCAGATAACCTAAATGATTGTATTTACAATAAAAGAGACAGATAAATGAGCTTACACTTATCCGTCTCTTATTGCACCAAACCATATACCGTACCAACTATAATCGTAGAAACACCACGGCGTTACCAATGCCCTTATATACAGGTGTACATGGCTCTCGTTGTCACCTTGTATTGCTTTTTTCATTTCTACGACTGAAAATAAAACATTTTTCAACATGGATTTCAGGCTGCCTGAAAATGTGTCAGCTTGGGATATGATGAAATGAAGCCATATCATACGCAATGTACGATATGGCTTCATTTCATTATAGCTCCTATAGCTCCAAGTATTTAGCCACCTAACTCTTCCAATAATTGTTGTGCCTGTGCTTGTAAATCGCCACTTGATTCACCAATCAATTCACGCAAAGTTTCACGCGCAGCAACGGCATCATCAATTTCCAAATACATTTTTGCCAGTTCCAATTTGGCTTCATGTGGTGCTTCCATGCCCACAGCTTCAGACACAAAACCCGCACTATTGGTACTGGAAAGCAAATTGGCATCGCTATCCCAAGATAGGAGTTCTTCAACCTGCGATGTGGTTGTCACATTGGATTCAACAGGACTTTCTGCAACAGATAATGTATCCAATGTATTACTTGCTTCAAATACAGGTTCAGTCAAATCCAAATTGTTTGAGTTTAAACCAGTATCTGCCACTACCAATTCAGCTTGTGGTTCTTCAATAGCATTAAGATCGCCTAACCACGCTTCATTTGCATCCACTTCAACAATTTCAGTTTCATCTACAAATACCAAACCATTATCAATTGACACTTCATCAGCCAAATTCACATTGAAATCAACATCATCAATTTCCAATGTTATAGGTTCTTCAACTGCCGTTTCAGGCAGCTCAAAACTTTGTGGTGTCTCAACAACAATGTCAGCCACATCAAAATTCAGACTAATCTTATCATCTGCCAATGCTGTTTGTGGCAATGCCAATGTCTCTTCTTCCATTGCAATTTCAGGCGTAACAAATGAAAGTGCATCAGTATCATTTGTCAAAGAAACAGTTTCAATCCTTGCTGAATCAGAGAAATCCAAATTTATTTCATCAGCAACCAATAATGCCTGATTTTCTGTTTCGGCTTCAAATGGGACATGCTCTACAAATACATCTGTTGTATCAAGATTTAAATCAAAACTTTCTGTCTCATTGGTCATAACATCGGTTTCAGGCAGCATTTCAACAGCAGGTACTGCAAAATTGTCAAACACCAATTCATCATCAAAGACCTGAGGTTGAGTAGGCGCAACTTGTACTGCTTCTTCATTGACCAGAACGTCGTTTAACCATGATTCATCAGAAGAAACTTCTTCTTGAACAGCTTCTGATTGAGCGATAAATTGGTTTTCATTACCCAAACCATCTGCCGCAGCTGCCACACCTGTTACAGCAGTCGTGATTTGCGCAAAAGCATCATTATTTTGATAGACGTCTTGTTGATGCTCTACTGTTGCTTCGCTATCAGTTTCCGCCAGCCAATCCCATTCTTCTTCCACTTCTTCTACCGACGAAGAAGCAACAACAGCTGTTTGAATGTTTTCAGGTTCAAAATCATTCAAATTAAATGTGGTATTGGGTTTATTTTGTGGTGTTATGGTACTTTCTTCAACAAAGAAACCGTCATCTTCATCATTCAAATCAAATGTTTCTGCTTTTGCTGATGATGACAGATACGCATCATCACTGTCCCAAGAGCGTTGTAATGCTTGTGCTGCACTCACAGACGGAGTTTTCTCATTTAGAAACATATCATCATTATCATCAGATGTTTCACCTGATTTACGACGACGTGTTGCAAGGTAACCCACACCACCCAATGCAGCAACACCAACCAAACCCATCAAGCCCATTTGCATCCAATCTGTTTCAGGCTCTTCTGGCGTTTCCACAACAGCTGGGACTGGAGCAACGGGTTTGGCAACTGCCACAGGAGACGCAACAGGTGCTGATGCGACAACAGTTTCCGAAGCCACAGATGCTGATGCTGCTGATGCAAGCTGCACATTCGTCACTTGTGATGCAGCAGGTGCTGATGCGCCGCCTGAAACCATAGCAGGTTTTGCCGTTTCAACCACATTTGACGCAGCCACAACTGCGGCTTTTTCTGTGGGAACAGATGCGGGCATCACCACCGCAGACGTATTACTTGGAGACACAGACGGATTAGCTGCTGATATTGTTGTGGCTTGTGTTACGGGTGCTTGTTGCGCCACAGCTGATGAGGCCTGCTGCGCAATCACTGATGCATTATCCGCAACTACAGGATTACGGCGTTGAATACGTGCAGGACGGCGTTTAGATGAAACATTTTGATTGGCATAAGCTTGCCACTGTGCTTCGGTTGGAATATACAAAGTGGCTTTATCATACATCACATTACCACGCGTACCCGCACGGAAAGCACGCGGATTGGCTGCCATCAATGCACGCATCGCACGGTGCATACTGATATTGTGCGGACGATAACGCTCGGCAATTTGCGCCAAAGATTCGCCTTTTTGCACTTCATGATAAGTATTGCCTGTGCGTTCAATAACAGGCATGGTGCTTGTTGTCGCCTTCTTCACAACAGGACGACGTACAGGTTTTGTAGTGCGTTCGGCACGATTGGAACGTGTTTTAATCGTTGTTCCTGTTTCAGCATGTTCATGTGCAGTTGCAGTAGCACGGCTATTGTGTTGGGCAGGGCGATAATGGGCAGGATTGAGCATAGCGGTATATTGACGTGTTTGCTGACCTGCTTGCACCACAAAATTCAATACAGGCTCATGAATTGCTACACCTGAATGCAAACGAATCACAGCATTACCGTTACTTTGTGGTACAACACTGCCTGAAATGCCACCACCATTCACATTAACACGACCACTTTCAATCAAAGCCTGCGCTTCTTTACCAGTAACAATGATGCTGCCTGAAAAAGGCTCGCCCAAAACAGACTGAACATTTAAACCGCCCATGCCTGCATTGGCACTAAAAGAAACCGCTAACGACAGGGAAGCAGCCAAAGTTTTTGTACTCGTTTTCAAATTCTTCTCCCTACCCATTTGTTTATTCACAATAATGCCCAAACAGGTAAAACTGTTGCGTGATTTGACACAGATAAATGTCAATATGATAACGTTTTCGCGCCACTCCTGCAAAGAAAAACAGGAAAAATGGCATTCAAAGTCATTTTTTGTATGCCTTTTCCAACGCTTTCAAGCCACAGAACCCTGATTCCCCCTTTTCAGGCAGCCTGAAAACGTATTAACATACAACGTTTGAAATTGCCATTTAAAAATCAACAAAGGAATAATCATGAAAATATTGCTTTTGGGTGCACCAGGCGCAGGAAAAGGGACACAAGCACAATTCATTACCCATCAATTTGCCATTCCGCAAATTTCCACAGGCGATATGCTGCGTGCGGCGATTAAAGCGGGCACGCCTTTGGGTTTAGAAGCCAAAAAAATCATGGACGCAGGCGGTTTAGTGCGCGATGACATCATCATCGGCATGGTTAAAGAACGCATTGCCCAAGATGATTGCAAAAATGGTTTTTTGTTTGACGGTTTTCCCCGTACTTTGGCACAGGCAGAAGCCATGTCTGCGGCAGGTGTTCATTTAGATGCCGTAGTAGAAATTGACGTACCCGATGAAATCATTGTGGAACGCATGAGCGGTCGCCGCGTGCATTTGGCTTCGGGGCGCACTTACCATATCAAACACAATCCCCCTAAAACAGCTGGAAAAGACGATGCAACAGGAGAGGATTTGGTACAACGTGATGATGATAAAGCAGAAACTGTACAAAAACGTTTGGACGTTTACCACACACAAACTGAAGTTTTGGTAGGTTTTTACAGTAATTTAAGTGGCGAACATGCACCACAATACATCAAAATTGACGGCACACAAGATGTAGAAACCGTTCGCAGTCAAGTATTGGCAGCGTTAAGCACATCAGCATGATGTTCATCTACCCATTGTAACACTTTGTTTCAGGCATCCTCCTAATCATAGGCTGCCTGAAACCCCTAATCACATTTTCTCGTCTCAACCTAAATTAAATTATGTACGAACTTAAACTGTCGTCCCATCAAGACAAAAACAGCACTTACACCGAATTGCTGCCACAACTGCGTGCACTTATTGAAAGCGACCGCGACTTACCCATTGCCGCATTGGGCAATGTTTGCGCCGCACTCAAAGAAACATTCAATTGGCTTTGGGTTGGGTTCTATTGGGTTAACGCCAGCCAAAATGAATTGCAACTTGATGTTTTCCAAGGACCTGTTGCGTGTACACGCATTGCCAAAGGACGTGGTGTATGCGGTCAAGCATGGCAGCAAGCACGTATCATCATTGTAGAAAATGTGAACAAACACCCCGACCACATCGCCTGCTCATCGCGTTCACAATCGGAAATTGTGGTACCAATTTATGATACAAACGGTACAATCATTGGCGTATTGGACGTAGACGATGAACATTTGGCGCGTTTTGACGATACAGACGCGCAATATTTACAACAACTTTGTACCATTTTGAGCGAAAACCTGTTTCAGGCAGCCTAATGGCTTGATTTTGTGGAAATTCAGAACCTGTGTTCGTCAAATTGATAAGATAAACACAGATTCTCAAACTGAACAAATCAATATGTATTTACTGACCGAACTCGTGCGCCTATTGGAACAACGTGGGTACATTTTCCCCAGCGACCCACAAGCCGTTACCGAAAGTTTACGCCCAATACAAGACTCAAACGAAGCCAAATTGCATCGACGTGCCATCATCATAGACCGCACTCACGAACTGCACGACCGCTTAAACCGACACAATCGGCACAAACAACTGATTTTATGGGCAGCAACCATCTTTTGGTTTACACTCGGTTGGGGTAGCACTTACACATTGATGCAACAAAGTAATTTGAATTTTTTCCTGATTTTAACAGGTGCTTTGGGCATCAATACCATGATGCTGCTGTTCTGGCTGTTTACCCTATTTACCCACAGAAACACGAAGCTGCCTTTGGTCTCATGGTTTGAACTCAAAAACCAAGACAATATCGCCCAAGCCCTATTCCAACTTTACGCCCAAACTGCCACTTTGCCACACACACGCTGGCAAGCTGGCATCATCACACACCGCTTGGCACTATCGGCTTTAATTGGCATTTTTGGCGCAGCACTCCTGCTTTTAACCGTGCGTCAATACAGCTTCAACTGGGAAAGCACATTGCTCACCGACCACACTTTCATTACCATTGTTCACCTTCTTGCATGGCTGCCTGAAAAAATGGGTTTTGCCGTACCCGATGTTGCGGCAATTTTGGTGGGACGCAATGCACAAGATACCGTTAATGCAGCCGCTTGGGGCAGTTTATTGCTGGGTAGTATAGTGTGTTATGGTTTACTGCCGCGTTTTATCGCATGGACATATTGTCTATGGCGAACACACCGTTCAACACCCAGTTTGGATTTAAATTTACCTTATTATCAAAATATAATCCAACAATGGCAACGCCGCATTACCGATTCAGCTGATGATTACCATGCCGATGTGGCACCTCAGATTCCACCTGTACAACTCAATCATCAAGGCGCACATTGGGCAGTTTTACTGGACACGCCACATCATGATGAAAACTGGTTTTACCACCAGCTGGGACAAGACTGGATCAATCACGGCATACTTGCCAGCCGTGAAGATGTGACAAATTTGATAAACGATTTAACACACAATCCTGTACAACTCTTAATCGGTGTGCGCGGCAACCAAGTCCCCGACCGAGGCACCGTCCGCACTTTACAACGCTTAGCTCAAAGCGCAACAAACGGCTTAATTATTCAACTTTTGCTGCCTGAAAATACCACACAAACCATTTCAGGCAGTCATCAAGAAACCCTGATGCAATGGCGACAAGTATTGCATGAACACCAATACACTTGGCTTGAACCACCCATACCACCAACCCAACACCATCCTTTTTAGGCTACCTGAAACCCACATTTCAACAAAATCCACATTCGGCACACAATATATTTATGAATCAATTGCTTCTAGACTTAAATGCCCCAGCCTATCCCCGTTTTGATAAACTATTGGGTACGGCTAATGCCGAGCTGATTTTCATGTTACAACAAGAACATGACCCTTTTTTGTACATTTGGGGCGGACAAGGCACAGGTAAAAGCCACATTCTGCAAGCATGGGTCGGACAAGCCTTGCAAAACGGCAAAAATGCCTTATATATTGACCCCGCTGTCAATATGCTAACCGACCATGCCGCAGAAGTGGATTATTTGGCGATAGACCAAATTGAACAATTAAATGCCGAAGAACAAGCCGAATTATTTTATGTTTTCAATACCTTCCGCAACCGAAAGCGTGGACACTTATTGCTGGCTGCCGAAGTACCTCCCTCCAAACTAAATGTACGCGAAGATTTGCGAACGCGCATGTCATTGTGTTTATCCTATGAAGTGAAAGCATTAAGCCAAGATGAAAAAATTGCCGCATTAAGCCATTTGGCCACCACGCGACAATTCAATATTGACCCTAATATTTACCATTATTTAATCACACATTGGCGACAAGATTTACAAAGTTTGCTAACCATGTTCAACGACTTAGCACACTATTCCATGATACAACGCAAACCCATTACCCTATCCCTACTCAAAAAATTGCTTCAACAGGAAACACCATGAAAAACCTTGCCATTTTTGACCTTGACCACACCCTGATTAACACCGACAGCGACAACGCATGGCCACAATTCATGATGGAAAAAGGCTTTTTAGATAAAGAAGTTGCCGCTGCACAAAATGCCAAATTTTATCAAGACTATCAAAATGGCTGCCTGAATGTACATGAATTCGTGGCATTTCAAATTGAACCCATGAAAGCACTTTCGCAAGAAACACTGCACGAATTGCACCGCGAATTTACTGAAAAATACATTAAGCCACACATTACCGCAATGGCAAAGATGCTGGTAGAAAGCCACCGCGATGCAGGCGATGAATTGCTGGTCATTTCGTCCACCAATGAATTCATCATCAGCCCCATTTGCCATTTATTTGGCATAAACAACATCATTGGCACACAACTGGAACAAAATGCACAAGGTCGCTACACAGGCAAAATTGTAGGGACACCTAGCTTACGCGAAGGCAAAATTGAACGCCTAAACCAATGGCTTGCAGCGCGTGGTCAAACTTGGGCAAGCTATGGCAAAACCTATTTTTATAGCGATTCCAAAAACGATTTACCCCTTTTATTGCGTGTTTCCAACCCCGTTGCGGTCAATCCCGATGAAGTTTTGCTACAACACGCACAACAAAACGGCTGGGCTGTTTTGCACTTTGCATAAAAGTATAGTCATTTCAAATTAAAACAGTACAAGGCGAAAACCAGAACCGTGTACGAATAGTACATAAAGGCATTATCAACGCCACACTATTTTAAACTCACCAAAAGGTTTTCAGGCAGCCAAATGTATTATTTGGCTGCCTGAAAACCTTTTTACCGTTTTATGCTTTAATCACTTTTGGCACAACCCACAACACCACCAATGTGGACAACACCCCAAATCCACACATCGTCAAAAATGCCACTTGTGCGCCCGTGTGTAAGCCCGAACCTGTTGATACCAAAGTGAAAATGGTGGTTGCAGTGGCAATGCCAAATGAAGCCCCCAAAGCACTTGCCATTTTGAACACACCTGCGCCCACACCTGCTTTGTCCAAAGGCACGTTTACCATCGCGCAATCGGCGGCGGGTGTGGAATAGCAACCCAAGCCAAAACCAAATACCGCAAACGCAATCGGCACAAGCGTCAAATACACATCGGCAGACAGCATGGTCAGCGACAGCAGCAACACGCCAAAGCTGGTGATGCTCGTACCCAACCACATCGGTTTTTTGTAGCCCCATTTTTGCAGCAATTTTTCGCTCACACGAATCATGACCATTACCAACGCCACATAACCCAAAGTACGCAAGCCTGCCTGAAAAGCCGTTAAACCATGTGCTTTTTGCAAATAAATGTTATTGACCAACAAAGTACCCACCATGATGTTCAACAAAAAATTGGACAAACACGCGCCATTGAATCCGCGATTTTGAAACAGGGCAAAATCCAAAAACGCGCCATGTTGTAAGCGTTTTTCGGTGATGAAAAACACCGTTGCCATCACCGCAAAGCCCAGCAACATGACCCAAGTCATCGGGTCGCCCCAGCCCCAACGGAAACCTTTGGTAATCAGCAAATTCAATGCCAATAAACCCAATACACAAGAGAAAAGTCCAATGTAATCATAGCGTTTGCTTGTTTCGTGGGATTTGCTTTCGGGTGTGCCTTTTACCAAAATCATGCCCAAAATGGAAATGGCAATGGAAAGCAGAAAAATGCTTTTCCAGCCAAAATACGTTCCCAACGCACCGCCCACTATGGACGATAAACCCGAACCGCCAAACGAACCAATAGACCAAAAACTGAATGCGCGTTGGCGTTCTGCACCATGATAGTAGTTTTTAATCAAGGACATGGTGGCGGGCATGATGCAGGCTGCCGATAAACCTTGCAACACGCGACCTGCGCCAAAAGAAATCGCATCGCGGCTGAAATACAGCACCACGCAAGCCAAAATGTTCAGCATAAAACCGATATAAGTGAATTTAACGCGTCCAAAACGGTCTGCCAAGCCGCCCATCAAAATGATAAAGCAGCCTGAAAACAGCGAACCCAAACCAATCACGGCATTGAGCGATGTATCGGGCATAGCCAAATCTTTTTGCAAAGCTGGCACCACCACAAACATGGATTGGTAAAAAAGCCAAAATGTCAAAACGCCCAGCACCATGCCTGTGAGCAAACGGTTGTTGCCGATGAATTCTGTTTGATTTTGCATGATTTTTCCTTTCATTTTTTATTTTCAAGCTGCCTCCTCAAAAAAACTCACTGACGATAATGCGCCCAATTTGGGTCGTATTCACAATGTGTTTGGGCGTTCAAATCGGCAAATTGCTGACACAATTTTTCGGCTTGGGCAAACAAAATTTCAGGCGTAGAAGTGGCAGCAAACACCGTCCGCACGCCTTGCGATAAATTCATTACGCTCAATGTTTCAATGCCTTGCTGATTTAAATTGGCATAAGCATTGAATTGGTCTTGCAAATCGTAGGCGGTTTCCACATCATCGCCATTTCGCAACTGACACGATACCGAAACCACCCAAGCCATGTCTGCCCGACCGAGCAAACTGTTTGCCGATTGATTGCGGGTCAAAACCAGAGCATCTTGTTCATGTTCTTCATCTTCTTCAATTTGCGCCACGCCGTATTGCCATTCTTCTTGTGGATAAACACCTGTGCGCCCCAACTCTGCCCACAATGCCGATAATGCTTCAGGCAGCCTGAATAAGGGTTCAAAATCATCGTCTGCCGTTTCCACAAAATCCACCGCACCAATTTTCGCAGCACTGTTGTATTCGCCCAAAATGTGGTCAAGCATGATGAAAGTCATGTTTTGAGCATCGGACAGTTGTTCTTCGGTGAAATCTTGGGTGAAAGCAATTTCTAAAGCAGGCATTTCTTGCCATTCATCAATGTGAAACAGTATGTCGGACACATTCAACCGCCAATCGCCGATGCCAATCTCAAATCGTTCCACATTGGGTAAGGCGTGACGGAAGGCTTGCACGGCAAAAGGCAGGTTTTGCGGTTGCGTGTCCACTAAAATTTGCACTTGATGAAAATATTCCGTAATACCTTGTGCGGTAAAGACCAAAGTCGCGCCACTGTCCCAATTGCCAACAAATTCCAAAGTCATTTCGGGCAAAAATTGACGCAACAATTCATTGCCTTGTTCCACAAATTCTTGTCCCGACAAGGTTTTGAGTTGGGCAAAATCATTTTGAAATGCTTGCCAAAATTGTTTGGCGGCGTGTTGTGTTTGGTATAATTGTTGTAACATGATTTTTCCTTTTTTCAACGCAAATAATCTTCCACCAAAGCACACCAATATGCGGCGGCTGGCACAATGATTTCATCATTAAAATCATAATTGGGGTGATGCACCATATTGCCATCGCCATTGCCAATGAAACAGTAGCAGCCATTCGGATTGGCTTCCAACATAAATGCAAAATCTTCGCTGCCCATCAAGGGCGGACAATTCGTGTGGACTTTATCTGCGCCCACCAAATTTTGTGCGACTTCGGTGGCAAATTGCGTGGCGGCTGCGCCATTCATCACGGCTGGGCAACCGTTGATGTGTTCCACTTTTGCGGTTGCGCCAAAACTTTTTGCTTGAAATTCTGCTACTTCGCCAATGCGTTTGAGCAGCAATTCGCGCACTTCGGGCGACAGGGAACGTACACTCAATTTCATCAAAGCGTAATCGTTGATGACATTGGGCGCGTCTCCTGATTGAATTGCGCCCACCGTAATCACGCCCTGTTGCAAAGCCCCCACATTGCGCGACACGATGGTTTGCAACGCCACCGCAATTTGGCAAGCAATTAAAGTTGCGTCAATCGTGTGTTCGGGCATGGCACCGTGTCCGCCTTTGCCGTGAACGTGAATGTGCAGCGTGTCGCACGATGCCATGAATGCGCCTTCGCGGAAATAAAATTCGCCTGCGGGCAAAGTGGGCATATTGTGCAAACCAAAAATCACATCGCATGGAAATTGTTCAAATAAACCGTCTTGCAACATGACTTTGCCGCCATAGAGCAATTCTTCGGCTGGCTGAAAAATCACGCGCACGGTGCCGTTGAAATTTTTGCTGTGCGCCAAAGCCTGTGCCGCCGCCAACAGGGAAACCGTATGCCCATCGTGTCCGCAACCGTGAAATTTGCCTTTGATTTGGCTTTGCCACGCTTTGCCTGTGGTTTCCACAATGGGCAGCGCGTCCATATCGGCGCGTAAACCGATGGTTTTGTTGCTGTTGCCCACTTTCAGGCTGCCAACCACGCCTGTTTTTGCCAAACCGCGATGCACTTCATAGCCCCATTCTTGCAATAAATTGGCAACCATTTGGCTGGTTTGTTCTTCTTCAAAGCCCAATTCGGGATTTTGGTGGATTTTGTGGCGCAAATCGGTAAAAAAAGCGTGATTTTCGCGCAAAAAGGTTTCGTGTGGGCTGTTCATCATGATGTGCTTCCTTTGGTAGCTTGTAAAAAAGAGTTAAACTATATTAATCTTTATGGTAAATCAATTCAATACCGTTTACACACTCATCAGGCTGCCTACAAATGTTTCAGGCAGCCTGATACAATTATGATTGTTCATGATTCTCAAATACTCGCTGTGGTGCTGCCTGAAATAAGGCAATACTTTGCAATAAGGCTGCTCGCGTGAGCAAATGCAAACGTTTTTCGTGTTCAATAAAGCCCCATTCGGCATTGATGTCCATCATGGTCAGCACAAAGCACTTTTGTTCAATCAGATAAACCACATCATACACATAACGCCCATCATCTGATGCACCTGCCAATAATTGTGACTGGGCGTAATCATTGGCATTGTCGGTATTGGGTTCGTTTTCAGGCAGCCTGTTTGTGGTTTGCCATATCGTCTTACTCATGATGAGGCTTTCAAAACATAGAGATGAGTTTGCTCTTTTTGGCGTGCAAATGCCAAATTATCGTTTGGGTCTGTGGCTTTGCGGTGTTGCGGACGGGTGCTGTAACACGATTCCACTTGCCAATTTGTTGCTGCAAAATACTGTTCTAATTCATTGGGTGTGCGTAAACCCAAATGTTCTGCCAAATCTGACATGATTAAGTATAAACGTCCGTTTACTGTCAAATGCGCTGCTGCGTGTTGCAACAGGGTTTTCAACATGGTGTGTTGTGGGTCATAAAGCGCGGTTTCAATATCGGAACTGGGTTTAGCAGGCAGCCAAGGGGGATTGCACACAATGACATCAACTTGACCTGCTGGCAATAAATCCTGTTCTAAGACGGTAATTTGACTGTTCAAATTCAAATTTTGCACATTGGCACGCGCACACGCAATCGCACGGGGATTGGTGTCGGTGGCGATAATATGGGCAATACCACGTTGTGCCAACAACATCGCCAAAATGCCGCTTCCTGTACCAATATCAAAAGCGGTTTGGGCATTTTCAGGCAGCCTGGCTTTCATGAGCAAATCCAAATATTCGCCACGCAAAGGCGAAAACACACCAAATGGTACATGGATATTACCGCCTAATGCGGCGATGAATACACCACGTTTATGCCACTCATGTGCGCCCACATAAGCAAGCAATTGATTGAATGGCAACAAAAAAGCTTTATCATCGCTTGCACCATAAACATCGTTTAAGGCTGCCTGAACATCGGGTGCGCGTGCCAAATCAATGTGGTAATTTGCCCCCACTTCCAATAACAACATATTGATGAACCGACTTTGTTGTGCTTGTGCCAAACGGTGTTTGTGAAAGGTTTCGGCTGGACTGGCACCTGTTTTGGCAGGTTTACGGACACGCTTTTTTAACGCAGCAAGCAACTGTTTGCCTTGATGAAAATCACCACGCCACAACACAGCCGTATCAGCATAAATGTGTTGCAATAATGTGGCAACACTGCATTGTGTCAATTCAATGATGCGTTTGGGCGGTTTTTGTGTACTGGCATTGCGATAAGGGGGGAAATCCGTCATGATAAAATCTCTTAATTGAGGCTGCCTGAAAAAAACCTGCGTTTTTCAGGCAGCCTGTTTTGCATACACCATGGTCAATTAAAGTGTAGAATACGCATTTTTCTTGCGTGCCCCAAACTTTTATTTCTGAATGCAACAAAATGAAACGAGCTGTTTTTTTGATGCCTTTAACCGTGTTACCTGCTTGTCTTTTATTGGCAGAACTGGCTTTTCAAACCGCAATGAATGTGCGCGATGCCTTGTCGCCCAGTATGCAAGCCTTGCCCAAAGATGGCTTGCCCGTTTCGCCTGAATTTGCTTTCAGTTGGATTCAGGCAGCCACAGGTGGCGGAATGTGGCTGATATTGGCTTGGTCGGTGTGGCGTGGCGTGGGTTTATTGCGTGGTAAAACCAAGTTAAACACCAGCTCAATCATGGCATTAGCCATTTTGCTGACTTTTGCTGCACCCTCAATTGGGCTGTGGTTTTGGACAATCGGCGATTTATTACAAGGGCGGTTCACGGTAGATTTGAGCAATCCTGCTTATGCTGTGTCTGCTTTTTGCCAACCGTTTTTATTGCTACTGGCTGTGGCAGCTTGGCGTACAGCATACACCACCCAACACCACAGTACTCATTTTTTATCGGACTGAATCATCATGCAGGCTGTTTTAAACATCATTGCTCCTGTTTTTGCCATTATTGCACTTGGCTATGCTGCCGTGCGTTTCAATTTAATTAACCGTGAACAAACCGCAGGTTTGGGGACATTTGTCATTCGCATTGGTATGCCTGCCTTGATTTTTCATGCTTTAACGGCACGCGGCTTGGGCGCAACCATCAATAATGCGTATTTATTGGCTTATATTGTTGCAGCCGTTTTGGGCTTTGCTTTGGGCTGGTTTGGCACATACAAATTCACAGGCAACCGTGCTTTTGCGGCACTCAATGGCATGGCTTTCGGTATGCCCAATTCGGGTTTCATTGGCTACCCCTTGTTGGCTATGGTTTTGGGTAATGAAGAAGCAGGTGGCTATTTTGCCATGAATGTGCTGGTAGAAATGATTTTGGTACTGCCTGCCTTGTTTATTTTATTGGACTTGGCAACAGGCAAAAACAGCAACATCACAACCACGCTCAAACGTATTATCTTCAATCTACTGAAAAATCCGATGATGCTGGCATTACTGGCAGGTTTATTGGTCAGCACATCAGGCATACCTATGCCCATTTTCATACAAAAAACCACTTCACTCTTGGCTGCTGCTACTTCACCTTTGGCTTTATTTGTTATCGGTGCAGGCTTATACGGACTGGCATTTCAAAGCAGCAATCGCCATTTACTTGCCATTGCTGCCATTCGCACCACTTTTTTTCCCTTATTGGTTTCAGGCAGCCTTTGGTTATTTGGTGCAGACAAACAAACCTTGTTTATTGGCACATTGATGTCGTGTGCACCCATTCCAACCACCTACGCCATTTTTGCACGAGAACACAATTTGGGTGCACAAACGGCTGCCATTGCTTTGGCAAGTACCTTGTTGTCGCTGCTGCCCATCACTTTGGTTTTGGTATTGTGGCATTAACAAGGTTGCCTGAACATGTTTCAAGCAGCTTGATAAGGGTCTGCAATGCCAATTTGTGCCAATAATTGGGTTTCCAAACGCTCCATGTCTTCAGCTTCATCGTCTTGAATGTGGTCAAAACCCATTAAATGCAAAGTACCATGAATGACCAAATGAGCGTAGTGGTGCACAGGATTTTTGCCTTGTTCTGCTGCTTCACGCGCAACAACTTGTGGACAAATGATTAAATCGCCACGCAAAATCACATCGTTTTCAGGCAGCCATACACCATCTTCATTATGGGCAAAACTCAATACATTGGTGGCATAGTCCTTGCCACGGTAATCACGGTTATAAGCACGCGCTTCGTCTTCATCCAATAACACCAACGCAATTTCTGCGCGGCGATAGTGGTTTTTCAGCGCATGCCAAATCCATTGATAAAACTGTTTTTCATTGGGTAAATCAGAAACACAGCTTTGATTTTCATAAACAAAATGAAAACGTTGTTTTTGCAGCTGCAAAAAAGGGAAATGTTTGCTTTGTTTTTTAACCATATTTTGTATCTTTAACGTGAGTTCGGGATAAGAAAATTGAAAATATCAAGAAAATAAATGATTTGTGGTGTGTTTCGGTACACACCATTTTCAGGCAGCCTAAGAACATCAATCCCAATCGTAATCCAATAAATCTTCGCGGGTCAGCAAAAACACAAATCCATCACCACCACTCGTTTCCAACCACATAAATGGCAATTCAGGGAAACAGGCTTGCAATTCATCACGATTGTGTCCAATTTCTACCAACAATACACCTTGTGGATTAAGCATTTCGGCGGCACGGCGCAGAATTTCACGCGTGGCATTCAAACCGTCTGCACCGCTGCCCAAAGATAATTCAGGTTCATGCAAATATTCAGCAGGCAAATTGTCAACAGATTCGGCATCCACATAAGGCGGATTGGACACAATCAAATCATACCCCCCTTCCAAACCTTCAAACATATCGGTGTGAATCAAATTGATGCGCTCATTCAGCCCATAATCTTCCACATTGATGGCAGCCACTTCCAAAGCATCTAAACTGATGTCCACCGCATCAATTTGAGCATCAGGATAATGATGCGCCATTTGAATTGCCAAACACGCGCTGCCAGTACACATATCCAAAGCACGATGCACCAACTCAGGATATTCAATCCAAGGCGTAAGCGGTTCACCCAATAATTCATACACAAAGGAACGTGGCACAATCACACGTTCATCCACATAAAAATCAAACTCACCCTGCCATGCCTGATGGGTTAAATACGCCACAGGAATGCGTTCTTCCACACGGCGGCGTATCAAAGATAACAATTCACGAAGTTCGCAATCCAGTAAACGCGCATCCAAATACGGTTCAAGTGTATCCAAAGGCAAATTGAGCGTATGCAATATCAGATATGCCGCTTCATCATGTGCATTGCTGCTGCCATGCCCAAACACCAGTTCGGCTTCATGAAAACGGCTAATGGCAAAACGCAACACATCACGCACGGTTTTCAGGCAGCCTTGCGCTTCAAAATACACGTCTACAGCAGACGAAACTTGGCTTTCATTTAACATAAAACCACACTAAATTAAAGTTATGAAAAAGCAATTATAACGAATGGGCGGCTGCCTGAAAAACCGTTATAATTTTGCGTTTCATTTTTCAACGAATTTTAAGGGTCTAACCATGAAAAAACACACTTTAACTTTAAGCATCTTGGCAACTTCATTGATGTTGGCAGCGTGCAATCAAAACACAGCAGGTACACCAACCGCCGCATCAGGTACACCCGCTGCTTCTGCTGCTTCCGCACCCACAGGCTTGGGCAGCGATGACAAACAGTTGAGTTATTTAATGGGCTACGAAATTGCCGCCCAAATGCAACTGGCACAACTGCAAAAAGCAGGTATTGAGTTGGATAAAAAAATCTTCATGGATGCCATGCAAGAGCAAATGGACGGTAAAACCTCTAAATTAAGTCCAGAACAAGCACAAACCTTAATGCAAAACATCGGTAAGCGCATGGACGAATTTGCCACCAAAGAAGCTGCTGCCGCCAGTGAAGCCAATGGCAAATTCTTAACAGAAAACAAAGCCAAAGAAGGGGTACAAACCACCGCTTCTGGCTTGCAATACAAAATCAATCAAGAAGGTACAGGCGCACAAGTCGCTTTGGGCGATTTGGTTAGCGTAGAATATGAAGGTCGCTTAACCGATGGCAGGGTATTTGACAGCACCAAAGAACATGGCGGACAAGCATTTGAAGTACCTTTGGCACAAGGCACAGTCATTCCTGGTTGGATTGAAGGCTTACAACTGATGAAAGAAGGCGGTGAATACACCCTTTACATTCCTGCCAACTTGGCTTACGGTGCAGCATCGCCCTCACCCAAAATTCCTGCCAATTCGGTTTTGGTATTTGACATGAAAATCACCAAAGTGGAAAAAGGCGGTGCGAAAAAAGTGTTGGAAGCACACCAAGCCGTTGCACCTAAAAAATAAAACTTGCCAAAGATTTTCAGGCTGCCTGAAACTTGGACAAACTTCATCTTTAAACAAAGGCGGACTTCATATCCGCCTTTTTTTCATGAGTGATACATAAAAATCTTTATAAACCCAAATGAGCAGATATGAAATTCACCCCTGCAAATTGAGTTTAGCCCCCGTTTCAGGCAGCCTATTTAAGCGTAACCATTCGGATTATTGGACTGCCAACGCCATGAATCCACCATCATTCGTGCCAAATCATGTTGTGCTGCCCACCCCAATTCAACCGCTGCTTTATGTGGGTTGGCATAACAAATAGCAATATCCCCTGCCCTGCGTGGCTTCAAAACGTAAGGCACTTTTTGTCCCGATGCCGCTTCAAAAGCACGCACAATATCCAAAACCGAATAACCTTTGCCCGTACCCAAATTGTAAATGTGTACGCCTGATTGTTTGGCTTTGGCATTCAAAGCTTTCAGATGTCCCAACGCCAAATCCACCACATGAATGTAATCGCGTACACCTGTGCCATCATGGGTAGCATAATCGCTGCCAAACACCGACAATTCAGGCAGCTTGCCTGCGGCAACTTGGCACACATAGGGCAATAAATTATTCGGTATGCCATTGGGTTGCTCACCAATTAAACCACTTTCGTGTGCGCCAATTGGATTGAAATAACGCAATACAATCACACTCCATTCTCGGTCAGCTGCCTGCAAATCCAGCATCATGCGTTCCATAATGTGTTTGGACATGCCATAGGGATTGGTAGTTGCCCCTGTTGGTGCGGTTTCGGCAATCGGGACGGTTTGAGGGTCGCCATAAACCGTAGCCGATGAACTGAACACAATGCTTTTAATACCTGCGTTTTGCATTTCTTCCAATAAAATCAGGCTGCCTGAAACATTGTTGTTATAATATACCAAAGGCTTTTGCACGCTTTCGCCTACGGCTTTAAGCGCCGCAAAATGAATGACACTCTCTATCTGATGCCGCCTGAAAATCAGTTGTAACAAGGCTCGGTCGCGGATATCGCCCTCATAAAATACAGGTCGGCTGCCTGTAATGCATGCCACACGATCTAGGACTTGGGATGATGAATTGGACAAATTATCCAAAATAATTGGATAGTGTCCTGCACTCATCAATTCAACAACTGTATGTGCTCCAATAAAACCTGTACCACCTGTTACCAAAATATTCATGATTTACGCTCCATTCAGAACCATTTAGGCTGCCTGAACGTTTCAGGCAGCCTTACAATTATAACAGTTGCTTATAAAGATAAGCAGCACAAATTCTTTTCTTTCACATACCACCAATATTACAATATAAGCCGTGCTATACTGATTGCGTAACCCACAACCGATAAAAGGAAAATCATGAATATCGCTAATAACATTACCGACTTAATCGGCAACACCCCTCTGGTACAACTGAATACATTAAGCAAAGACTTGCCTGCTCGCGTAGTGGCAAAACTGGAATTTTTTAACCCAGGCAGCAGCGTGAAAGACCGTATCGCCGCCGCCATGATTGAAGCAGCAGAACAAGCAGGCAAAATCAAAGCAGACACCATTATTGTTGAACCCACTTCGGGCAACACAGGCATTGGCTTGGCAATGGTTTGCGCCGCCAAAGGTTACAAACTGGTGATTACCATGCCCGAAAGCATGAGTAAAGAACGCCGTATGTTATTACGTGCTTTTGGCGCAGAGCTGGTTCTGACCCCAGCCGCAGAAGGTATGGCAGGTGCGATTGCCAAAGCAGAAGAGTTTGTGAAAAACAATCCTGAAACCTATTTCATGCCACAACAATTTGAAAACAATGCCAACCCAGAAGTACACCGCAAAACCACAGCCGAAGAAATCTGGCGTGATACCGATGGTCAAGTGGACATTTTTGTAGGTGGCGTGGGTACTGGTGGCACAATTACAGGTGTGGGCGAAGTGTTAAAAGCCAAAAAAGACAGCGTACAGGTTTTTGCTGTTGAACCCGAAGCTTCGCCCGTATTGAGTGGTGGTCAAAAAGGTCCACACCCCATTCAAGGTATTGGCGCAGGTTTTATCCCCCAAAACCTGAATACCACTATTTACGATGGTATCGTGCAAGTACCGAATGAAGCCGCATTTAAAACTGCTCGTGCAATGGCAGAAAAAGAAGGCATTTTGGTGGGCATTTCATCAGGTGCAGCCGTATGGTCAGCATTACAACTGGCAGCCAAACCTGAAAATGCAGGGAAATTGATTGTGGTCTTGATTCCATCTTACGGCGAACGTTATCTTTCTACACCTTTATTTGCCGATTTGGTTTAAGTATTCTGATTAAAACGTTTCAGGCAGCCTCGTTAGCACAACAGGCTGCCTGAAAACATTTATTTCTCTTGATAATTAAATCCATGCCCTGCTTGCTGGCGAAAACGCTGGCGCAATGCTTCCTCATTTTCAGCCCGACCATTGCGACAAACGGTTTCAAATATCACGTCTCGCACACGGTTCACATTTTTTTGCATCACACTCGCCGACCATTCAGTACGGCGTGGCTGAATCCAACGTTTGTTTACATTATCAGCAAAACCAAAAATTTTGCTTTTGTAGCCAGCAGGATTGAGCAAGCCTTCTTCACGTGTACACAATAAACCTTCGGCTGTGATGTTATCATTACCCAAAGCGGAACGGTTATTCAGCACATAACGTACGCTGCCATCGGGTACCATTTTTATGCTGTCCAACAAAATGCGTGCTTTACCTGAAAATGTAGCACTAATATACAAATCAAACCATGTCTCGTTTGTCAAACTGGGCACAGGTGGCAAAGGCATTTCGCTTTCCACGAACTCTTTTTCCACTTCATCACGCCCCAAATCATGAAAACGAGATGATTCTGCCATACTCATGCTGGCAGACACGAACCATACAATCCCCAACACAATTTTCATCATTTTCATATTTGCTCCCATTATTTTGGTTTTCAATACAACAAAAAGGGTTGGCAAACTGCCAACCCTAAAATTCCTATGGTGGAGGTAAGCGGGATCGAACCGCTGACCTCTTGCATGCCATGCAAGCGCTCTACCAACTGAGCTATACCCCCATAAACACACATTAGCGAATGAATTTCAACGCCAATTAAATCCAGCGCAAATTATGATGCTTTCCAGGCAATTTGTCAAACATTTATTTATGTTTTTAATGAATAAGGTGTTTTCAGGCAGCCTGCTACAATCAACACTTTTTCAAGAACCATCAGCCACAGGTGGAAAATAAGCTGCACACACTTCACCTACAATCCTCAATAATGCTTTTTGTAAACGGGTTTGCGCATGTTTAGCAGAAATCGCCAAAAACAAATGATTATCCAAAATGGGATTACGCAATGGCACAGCCTGAAACAGATTTTTCTTACTGAAATCCGATACTGCACGCGGCGAAAGAATGGCGTAGCCCATTTCTTCCGCCACCAATGCCAAAGTGGTTTCAATGCTGTCAATTTCCAGAACAATATTGTGTTTTTGATTCAAGCGTGCCATTTCTCGCTCAAATAAAGTGCGATAAGTATTGGGCGTACGCGGCATAATTAAAGGCAAAGTTGCCAGCAAATCCGCCGTAATGGGCTTATCTTTAGAAAACCGTGCGTCATTTACAGGTGCAATCAAATACAAATGTTCACGATTGATTAAACGGGTTTTCAATTCAGGATTATGTCCAGGATTATTCAACAATGCAACATGAATGCGCCCCAACTGCAACTGTTCCTGCAAATTTGCCGTTAGCCCTTCACTGATGCTAATCGAGGCATCAGGCAATTCCGCACGAAAATGTTTTACAATATCCACCGACAACAAACGGCTCACAGTAGGCGGCACACCCAATACGATACGTCCCGTAATTTTGCCGCTTGCAATGCTTAAATCTTCTTTAACTTGTTCAATTTGCTGGTCAATTTGACGACAATGACGCAACAAAGTACTGCCTGCTTCTGTCAGTTGCACACCTCGTCCATGCCGTATCAATAAACTGCGGCGCAACTCGGTTTCCAACTGGCGGATTTGGCGACTTAAAATAGGTTGCGCCACATTCAAATATTCCGCAGCACGGGTGTAACTACCTAACTCAGCTACATGCATGAAGTATTTAAGCTGTTTCAAATCCATGATTTCAATTCTGCCTTTCAGGCAGCCTATGATTTTATGTGGCTTTCTTCAAATCCCACAATTTCCAAACCAAAGCCTGTCAAGCCATTCATGGCAGAAGGCTTGCCCAATACGCGCATTTTACTCACTTTTAAGCCAGCCAAAATTTGTGCGCCTATGCCATAGGTTTTTCTGTCCCATTTTTTGATTTGAAAGCTGTTTTTGGGCAGGGTGCGTTCCAACAGAGCTGCGCCATCTTCGGTGCGGTGTAGCAAAATAATCACACCGCACTCGGCAGCCTGAATTTTGGCAAGTGCATCGGGCAAATGCCACGAGTGATTGGGGTCAAATTGAATGAAATCCAACGCGCTAAATGGCTCGTGTACGCGCACCAAAGTTTCGCTGGCTGTTTCGGGGTTGCCTTTGACCAAAGCCAAATGCGTGTCGCCATTGAGTTTATCCACGTAAACGTGTTGTTGAAAGTCGCCCCAAGGGGTCTGTACGGTGGTTTCGCCCATTTCTTCCAGCAAACTTTCATTGCGGCTGCGGTATTCAATCAAATCGGCAATTGTGCCAATTTTCAAGTCATGTTCGGCAGCAAATTTCATCAATTCGGGCATACGCGCCATCGTACCGTCATCGTTCAAAATTTCGCAAATCACACCTGCACCAGCCAAACCTGACATTTGCGCCAAATCTACGGCTGCCTCTGTGTGTCCTGCGCGTACCAAAACGCCGCCTTGTTGAGCGCGAAGTGGGAAAATATGACCTGGTTGCACAATGTCTTCGGGCTGCACATTGGGCGATACAGCTGTTTGAATGGTGTGTGCACGGTCGGCGGCGGAAATACCTGTTGAAATGCCATGCGCGGCTTCAATAGATACGGTGAAGTTTGTGCCATATTGTGCGCCATTTTTTTGCGTCATCATGGGCAAGCCGAGTTTATCTATCAGCTTGTTTTCCATAGGTAAACACACCAAACCGCGTGCATGTTTAATCATGAAATTGATGGCTTGTGGCGTAACAAATTGGGCTGCCATAACAATATCGCCTTCATTTTCGCGGTCTTCGGCATCGGTGATGATGACCATTTTGCCCGCTTTGATGTCGGCAATGATGTCGGATATGGGGGAAATTTGCATGATTTATTCCTGAAAATTTTTGTGCAATATTGTACGTGAAAATCAGGCTGCCTGAAAGTTATGCCCAATGAATGCACGACTTTTTTCAGGCAGCCTGAAACATTTTTTTAAGATAAAAATGGTGGTTTAAACATCATCTTCACGCGGTTTGATGAATTTCAAAAACAACACCAAAGACACAAAACCGCTTATCACACCCACCCACACCGACAAATCATAAGGCAGGTTGAAACCGATTTTCGCGTTCAAAATAAAGGCATTGCACACCATTGTCATGAACACCGCAGGAATGGTTGCCACCCAATGATTTTTGCGCGTGCTGTACAAATAAGCCGCCACCACCCACAAGGTAATCATTGCCGTGGTTTGGTTTGCCCAACTGAAATAACGCCACAAAATCTGAAAATCAATTTTGGAAATGATGAAACCCACCACAAACAAAGGCACAGAAATCATCAAACGTTTGTCCAAACTTTTTTGTTCCATGTTCAGCCATTCGGCAATCATCAAACGCGCGGCACGGAAAGCGGTGTCGCCCGAAGTAATCGGCAAAATCACCACACCCAAAACCGCCAAAATGCCACCAAACAAGCCCAACATGCCCACAGCCGAATCGTAAACCACTTTGGAAGGTGTACCCAACAAAGCCTCTTGGAAGCTGGCGGTGCTGTCGTAGAAACTCAATCCCACCATACACCAAATCAAGGCGATAATCCCTTCGGCAATCATTGCGCCATAAAAAATGAAACGCCCTTCTTTTTCGTTTTCAGAGCAACGTGCCATCAAAGGCGTTTGCGTGGCGTGGAAACCTGAAATCGCGCCACAGGTAATGGTTACAAACAATAAGGGGAAAATGGGGGCGTCTTTGGGGTGCAGGTTTTTGAAAAATTCAACAATGCCCACTTCCGACAAATTCAAAGTGCGGAAAAAGGGAATGTCGTTTACCACCAAGCCGTAGAACATGCCACACGTCATAAACAGCAGCAAACCGCCAAAAATGGGGTAAATGCGACCGATGATTTTGTCAATCGGCACAAGTGTGGCAATGATGTAGTACACGAAAATGATGACCGTCCAAATCACCAAAATATTGGCTTTGCTGGCTGAAACGCCTGCTTCATCGTTTACTGCTGCCGCGCCCACCGAACCTGCCGTCATCAAATCGGACGTGATGTTGGTCAGCAAAGACGCTGGGCTTGCCACAAACACCACGCCCACCAACACCAGCAACACCACCGACAACACATTCATAAAATGTTTAAATGAATTGCCCAAATATTTGCCTGCCAAATAGGGCACGTTTGCGCCACCATTGCGTATGCTCAACATGCCTGTTAAATAATCGTGTACCGCGCCTGCAAAAATACACGCAAACACAATCCACAACATCGCCACAGGCCCATACAATGCACCCAAAATGGGTGCCAAAAATGGGACCAGTTCCCGCAATGTTCAGCAACTGAATCAGCCACACGCGCTTTTTGGACATCGGCACATAGTCCACACCATCGGTCATGGAATAGGCTGGTGTTTGACGCTCGGGGCGAATCACGAAAATTTTTTCAATGACTTTGCTGTAAAAAAAGTAGCCCAACAACAGCAAAGCCACACAAATGAAAAACCACATCATTTTGAAAATCCTTTAATTTTTGTTTTCTGGGGAATGGGGTTGCGTTTCAGGCAGCCTGCGGTCAATGCGTTTGCCGTTTTCGTCAAATTGAATTTTCGGCACGCAACTGCGACAACCGCCCTGTTCCACGCCCATGTCTTTACAAAGCTGGTCGTAGCTGTTGAGCAATTTGCGCCAAAAACTGGGTTTTTCTTGTTCTGTTTCCGCCATATTCAGTCCTTAAGTTTTTAAAGTGAAAGGGAATCACAATATGCTTGGCAATTTTACAAAAATTAAAATTACAATGCAATTTCTTAACTTAAACTGCTGAACAAATCCAATCAAATATTTGAATATTCACTTTATTTTATGGTGAATTCATTAAAAAACAGGATACTCCGTGGTTATTTTATGGTTGTAGAAATGCAAATGTCATTCAAGGAGGGGCGACGCCGTAGTACTTTTCAATTCTGCGACTATTATCATCACGAACCACAATAACAAAAGCTGCCTGAAAAACCACAATGGCTTTTCAAGCAACTTTCTCAATCAAATGGCAATTACAGATAATGCACCGCCAAAATCTCGTATTCACGTACACCACCAGGTGCTTGCACTTCAGCAATATCGCCCTCTTCCTTACCAATCAAAGCACGTGCAATCGGTGAATTAATCGAGATTTTCAACAATTTAATATCCGCTTCATCATCGCCCACAATTTGATAGCGTACTTCGGCATCATTCTCCAAATCGGATAACACCACAGTTGCACCAAAAACCACCCTACCTTCTGCATGAATTTCTTTTGGGTCAATAATTTGTGCAAACGATAACTTGTTTTCCAATTCCGCAATCCTGCCCTCAATGAAACCCTGCTTCTCTTTTGCCGATTCATATTCCGCGTTTTCCGACAAATCGCCATGTGAACGGGCTTCGGCAATCGCAGCAATGATTTCAGGACGTGCCACACTTTTCAGATGCTGTAATTCTGCTTTCAGTTGCTCTGCACCATTTACGGTTAAAGGGATTTTTTGCATTGTGTTTCCTTATAGTGGAATTTAAGCGTTCAGGCAGCCTGATTTCAAAGGCTGCCTGAACGCTATCATATTTATTTAAAAATTTAATTCAAGAAAAAACAAACCACTGTATGTGGCTTGCCGTGTTCTCTAAAAACAGCGAGTATTGTACCAAACCAGCAAAAAAAGGCAATGCCAATACCATTATTTTCTTTATTGCAAATGCTGCATGCCCATGGTTTCCAAAAGAAAATTGGTAAATGCAGGGTTAGCAGGTTTTTGCTGCATACTAGACCAACGCTGCTGCCAACCTTTCAAGGCATTCTCCAAATAAGCACGCGCCTGTGCACTGGTCATACTGCCTCGCTGACTCTCCACTGCCGCATACTGATATACCTCATACACACTATCATCAACGCCATTACTGCCCACCAACTGCAAACGGTAACGGTTCAAATGCTGTGCTGCCTGAACTTTGGTCATACTGCCATTGCCAATTAAAGTTGTTAAACGCTGAGCTTCCGCACGGATTTTTGCCACATCAGTCCAATGACTGTTCGCCAAGCGGTATGACAAAACCGATGACTTTGGTGTTGCCACATCTGAACGAGACATATCCATCACGCCACAAGCCGCAACAGTCAATGCCAACAAAATACAAATAAAATGTTTTTTCATCACAATTTTTCCCAAATTCAACTGTTCATTTGACCAAACATAAACGTTACTTATCTTAACCGATTTTGCCTACGCAGGAAAGCCACTAGATAAAATGAATGGATTATTTAATATAAAGCATAGGTATCCGAAACACATCAGTTAAGCTGCCTGAAACGGTTTGGGGAAAATAATATCGCCCTGATTTTTTCGCCCAATAAACACCACACGACTGCGATTTTGCGGCACACCAAAATCCACTGCATTCAAAACTTTGCATTCCATTTGATAACCAAGATTTTGAAAATGCTCTATGATTTCTTGGCGTGTTTTGCCTGATTGATGGGTATAAAGCCGAGCCACATTTTCCATTACAAAAATTGGGGGGCAGTCAATTTAACCACTCGCACAAATTCTTTAAATAAGTGATTTCTTGGATCATCGGCAAAAGTCTGTCCGATTTTACCAGCCATAGAAAAGCCTTGACACAGAGGTCCACCAATCACAACATCTGCTTTTTGCCCTTTGAGTTTAGCAAGCAAATCATCATCGCTTAATTGGGTTAAATCTTTTTGCAAAACAGTATGATGGGGGAAATTATGGCGATAAGTTTCACAATAACTGGGTTCAATTTCTACCGAAAGAATTTGCTTAAAACCAGCTTGTTCAAAGCCAAGAGACAGCCCACCTGCCCCTAAAAATAAGTCTATGTAAGTTAAAGGCATAAATTATTCAACTCAAATACAACAAGGCTACCTGAAAAGCCTTTCACAACCTTTCAGGCAGCCTGAATTTTCAAATCAAATTAAATCAACGATTTAACCCAACCCTCAACACTCGCCAACGCCCCAGCCAGTTTCGCCACATCCGTGCCACCAGCCTGCGCCAAATCAGGACGACCGCCACCTTTGCCGCCCACTTGTTCCGCGACAAATTTCACCAAATCGCCTGCTTTCACCTTTTGTGTCAAAGGTTTGGATACGCCCGCGCACAATGCCACTTTGTCATCGTTCGCGCTTGCCAGCAACACGACAATATTGTCGCCTTTGCCCGTCAAATCGCCCACGATGTCGCGCAATGCACCTGCGTCCGCGTCAATTTGCGCCACCACCAAACGTGCCGCGCCCAAATCTTGCGCTTTGTTCAGCAATTTCGCGCCTGCATGTACCGCCAATTCGGTTTTGGCTGCCTGTAAAGATTTTTCCAAATCTTTCAAGGTCTTGGCATTGGCTTGGATTTTGCTCAACACGTCTTTCTCGCCTTGTGCTTTCACTTCGGCATAAATGTTTTTCAGCAAAACTTCTTGATTTTGCACAAATTCCACCGCTTTCATGCCTGTAATGGCTTCCACACGGCGCACGCCTGCCGCAATGCCGCTTTCGCTGATGATTTTGAACAAGCCGATTTCGCCCGTCCGTGCAACGTGCGTGCCGCCACACAATTCGGTGGAAAATTCGTCCATCATCACCACGCGCACAAATTCGCCATATTTTTCGCCAAACAACATCATTGCGCCTGTTTTTTGTGCGTCTTCCAACGACATGGTTTCCACTTTCACAGGCACGTTTTGCATAATGGCAAAATTGACTTTTCTTTCAACTTCAATGATTTGCTCTGCGGTCATCGCTTGGTTGTGGGAAATGTCAAAGCGCGTTAAATCGGCATTTTGCAAAGAACCTTTTTGTTCAACATGATTGCCCAATACTTCGCGCAAGGCTTGGTGCATTAAGTGGGTAACACTGTGATTTTTCGTGATTTGTTCACGAATGGCGTTGTTCACTTGTGCGGTAATGGTGTTGCCCACTTTCAGGCTGCCTGAAACCAATGTGCCGATGTGTCCAAACACGCTGGCTTTGATTTTTTGGGTATCTTTGACCTCAAATTGCACATTATTGGCAATTAAATTGCCCACATCACCCACTTGACCGCCACTTTCGGCATAAAATGGCGTTTTGTCCAACACGATGATGCCGTTTTCGCCATCGCGCAATTCGTTCACGCTTTCGTTGTCTTTGAAAATCGCCAAAACGGTGGCTTGTCCTTCGCGTTCGGTGTAGCCTGTGAATTGGGTTTCTGCGCCATCGTAGTGCAACTGCACGTTGGCTTTGAAGTTTTGGGCGGCACGGGCGCGGGCGCGTTGGGCTTCCATTTCGCGGTTGAAACCGTCTTCGTCCATTTCAATGTCGCGTTCGCGGCAAATATCGGCTGTTAAATCATAGGGAAAGCCGTAGGTATCGTACAATTTGAAGATGATTTCGCCGTCCAAACGTTTCAGGCTGCCTGAAAGCGTGTTTTCCAACAAACCCATGCCTTTTTCCAATGTTTCGCCAAAACGGGTTTCTTCGCCACGCAAAGCGTCCATGATTTGCGTTTGTTTTTCGCGCAATTCGGGGTAGGCATCGCCCATTTCTTGAACCAAATCAGGCACCAATTTGTAGAAAAACGGCTGTTTTTGACCCAATTTGTAACCATGACGCACGGCACGGCGAATGATGCGGCGCAACACATAACCACGCCCTTCATTGCTGGGCAACACGCCATCGGCAATCAAAAATGAGCAAGAGCGAATGTGGTCGGCAATCACTTTCAGGCTGGGTACGTCCATGCTGAATGGGGTGTGGGTTTCACGCGCCACCGCTTTGAGCAAATTTTGAAACAAATCAATCTCATAATTGCTGTGAACGTGTTGCAACACCGCCGCCATGCGCTCCAAGCCCATGCCTGTGTCCACGCTGGGTTTGGGCAAGGGGTGCATATTGCCCTGTTCATCGCGGTTGAATTGCATGAACACATTGTTCCAAATTTCAATGTAGCGGTCGCCATCTTCTTCCGCGCTACCGGGTACGCCGCCCCAAATGTGTTCGCCATGGTCATAGAAAATTTCGGTGCAAGGGCCGCAAGGACCTGTGTCGCCCATTTGCCAGAAATTGTCTGATGCGTAGCGACCGCCTTTGTTGTCGCCAATTCTGATGATTTTTTCGGCAGGCAAGCCGATTTCATTGTGCCAAATGTTGTAGGCTTCATCGTCTTCGGCATACACGGTGGCGAGCAATTTTTCTTTGGGCAGATTCAACCATTCGGGCGAAGTGAGAAATTCCCAAGCAAAATGAATGGCTTGTTGTTTAAAATAATCGCCAAACGAAAAATTGCCCAACATTTCAAAAAAGGTGTGGTGGCGCGCGGTGTAGCCCACGTTTTCCAAATCGTTGTGTTTGCCGCCTGCGCGTACGCATTTTTGGGCGGTGGTGGCGCGGTTGTAATCGCGTTTGTCAAAGCCGAGAAACACGTCTTTAAATTGGTTCATGCCTGCGTTGGTAAACAGCAAGGTAGGGTCATCGTGCGGCACAAGGCTGGACGATGAAACGATTTGGTGTCCTTTGGATTCAAAAAATTGCAGGAATTTTTGGCGGAGTTCGTTGGTGGTCATCATGGTTTGTTTAATATCCAAATTGAGAATGTGAAGTGGGTGTTTCAGGCAGCCTTATGATACGCATGGGCTGTCTAAACAGAAAATTACGCTTATTTTACCTGATTTTGGGATTTTAAACCTACTGTGCTTATTGCAACACATTACCCTTTTCAGGCAACCTGTGCATAAACATAATGCGTTGTTGTTCATGCCAAAAACCGTCTGGGCGTAACATGACTTGGGCATACAATCCCTGCCCCATTTGGGTTATGGCATCTCGTGTATGGGTTTGGTCGTAGGTGATGCGTGCGGGTGCAAGGTATTCATGGCGTTGCAAGGGGTAAAAACGGGCATCTTTGGCGAATTGTTGCCATTGTTGCTGATGCTGAAAATATAAGCCTGTCCATGCATTAAGTGGATATAAAGTGTGTTCAGGCAGGCTGCCTGAAAGGGTAAATGCCATGCCACGCGTGATGTTGGCACATTGTAATTTTTCTGCTTCTATGCCCATGTTTGTCAAAATGGTTTTTGCGACGGGGTGTTGTGATAATTGGCTTTGTTGCTGCATTTTGTGCTGTTTTGCCAATAAGGTATCACGCGGATTGAGACCAACCATGTTTTCAGGTTGTCCTGTTGAACTACCATAATATTTGCAAGTCAGTTCAACATGATGCAGACTACCTGAAAGTGCTACCACAAAATCCAATGCCCCCAAAGTTTGGCTGCCTGAAACAATGGGGAGGTTGTGTGCGATTAAAGTACTGTGTGGCGCATGAGTAAACCAAAATGCCAATAAATCTTCGGCATAATGTCCCAAATGGCTGTTTTGCGGCTGTAACAGTTTTTCAGGCAGCCTATTGGGTTCATCGTTGAGTTGCAACAGAAAACGGAAACCGTGTTTGCCAAGTAGTCGGCACACAGGCAATTCAATCTCACTGCGCCATAAAAGTGGGGCTGTGAGCAAGGTGGCAAGGGCGCGTATGGTGGGGTGTGTAAGTCGCCACCATAAAGCATCTAGGGCATAATTCATGGTACTTGTTGTTTTTCTGTGTTATTGTTTTCAGGCATCCTAATGAAATGATTGGCTGCCACAAATTCAGAACCTGTCTTCATAATCTTGGTAGATTGATTTTATTGGATTTTTTGAATATACAAGACAGATTTTATGCCAATAGCAAAACTATTGGCGTGAAAATCCAACGCAGTAGGCGCAGGAAAAGGCAATATAAAGTAATCTATCAAAGTTATGAATACAGGTTCTCAATATCCTGTTCATGGCTGCCTGAAACCGAAACTTCTATATCGCCAAATGTGCTGTGTTGCAACACGCGCACCAAACCTTCTTTGACCAATTCCAACAAGGCAATGAAATTGACTACCACATGCGCCACACCCAATTCAGGTTGGAATAAGGCAGAAAAACGGCATACTCCTGTTTGATTTAATTGACGCAATATCGCGCTCATGCGTTCGCGTACCGAAATGGCTTCTTGCACCACCGCATGACTTTTTTGATGTTTGGCACGCGACAAAATGTTCAGCCATGCTTGGCTTAAATCGGATAGTTGTACTTCGGGCAGTTTTTCCTGCACCGCCAACTCCAAAGGTAAATAAACCCATGCAAAATCACGTCCTGCGCGTGGTAAGTCGTCCAAATTTTGCGCTGCCAATTTCATTTGTTCATAAGCCAACAAACGGCGTACCAATTCAGCGCGTGGGTCGGCTTCTTCATCTTCTGATGCATTTTCAGGCTGCGGCAACAACAGACGTGATTTGATTTCAATCAAAACTGCCGCCATCAATAAATATTCAGCTGCCAAATCAAATTGATGCTTGTCCATTTCGGCAATATATGCCAAATATTGCTCGGTGATTTGCAGCATGGGAATGTCCAAAACATCGATATTCTGACGGCGGATTAAATACAACAACAAATCCAATGGACCTTCAAAGCTGTGTAACACCACTTTAAGTGCATCAGGTGGAATGAACAAATCTTGTGGCAAATCGGTAACGGCTTGACCAAAAATATAAGCAATCGTCATGGTAATGGTAAAAGACTTTCAGGCAGCCTATTGTGTCAAATCACAAGGCTGCCTGAAAACGTGTTTTAAAAAGTATAACCCGTTTCCAATTCGTCATCGCCGACCAGTTCCAACAACAGCGCGTAAAGTGGCGCAAGTTCAGAATAACGGCGTGTAGTACGGCGCAAATAATTGAGAAAACGCGGAATTTCGGAACGATATTTGTCTTTACCATCGCGGTACCACAAACGTGCAAAAATGCCTGCCACTTTCAAATGCCGTTGCACACCCATAAACTCAAACCATTTGTAAAACACATCAAATTGTGCGGGAACAGGCAAGCCTGCGACACGCGCTTTCTCCCAGTAACGAATGACCAAATCCAAAACAAATTCTTCTTCCCATTCAATAAAAGCATCACGCAATAAAGAAACCAAGTCGTAAGTGATTGCACCATAAAGTGCATCTTGAAAATCCAAAACGCCAGGTCTACCACGCGTAAGCATAAGATTACGCACAATAAAATCACGATGCACAAACACTTTTGGCTGGACTTCTATTTCAGGCAGCAAAGCATCTAAACCTTGTTGCCACAATTTGCGTTGGGCAAAATTCAGTGTTTTACCCAGTTCTTTCGCCACAAACCAATCAGGGAACAGGTTTACTTCGCGCAACAGGATTTCGCGATTGTATTCAGGTAGCACATTAGGCTGACTGGCTTGTTGCAAAATCACCAATTCATCAATAGCTTCCAACAACAGGGCTTTGTGTGCCGCTTCGCTGCTGTCGTGCTGCATGGCTTTAAGATACTGAATGTCGCCCAAATCACTTAAAACCATAAACCCTTGTTCGGCATCATGCGCCAAAATTTGCGGCACATTGAGCATGGCAAAAAGTCCTCGTACGCGCACATAAGGCTCGGTATTCATTTTATCGGGTGGCGCATCCATGCAAATTACCGTTTTACCATCGGCAAAAGTGGCGCGAAAATAACGGCGAAAGTCTGCATCGGCAGCAGCAAAATCAAGGGTAAAATTTTGATTGGGAAATTGGTTCGCCAACCATGTTTTTAATTGGTTTTCACGTTGCATAATCATAACGATGAAAAATAAATGAACATTCAGGCAGGCTGCCTGAAAATAAGGAAACTGCCTGAACCGCTCAAATGGCGCAGGCAGTTGAGAAAATGGGATTAACCACGTTTGGAATATGCGGCTTCCAGTTTTTCACGATTGGGTTCCAAATTGATGTTTGCCAAATCCGCTGCACGAATCAAGCTGTTGACTTCTACACCACGTTTGGTTTGGTTTAATGCCCACATCATTGCAGAACGTGTACCCGTACGGCAATATGCCAAAATGGGTGATGGCGAGTTGGCAATGGTTTCTTGGAACAAGCGCAATTCAGCATCGTCTATGCTGTCCATGGTAACAGGCATATAAATCACATTGCTGATACCACTATTATGCAACCATTGCTTTACGGTTTCAAAATCGGGCTGCCCTGCTTCTTCACCATCTGGGCGATTACAAATGACGGTTTGAATGCCATATTGTGCAGCGCGTTTTGCCAATCTTTCATCAAGTTGTTTGGAAACATACAGATAGTCGGCAATTTTTTCTAAAGGCATGATTGTTCCTTTTGAAATATGTTCAAAATACAAAGAAAGGATTTTAAAATTGGGTCGTTATTCTATCGGTAATTTTGCTCTGCATGTCTGATTTTACGCAATTTTTCTTTCAGGCAACCTTTGGGTGTGCAGCAAAAATACCTGCACACCCAAAGGTTGCCTGAAACCACTTACCGAGCTTATACCGTTTTTTTACTGGCAATGAACTGCAAAGCGACTTGATAACCAAATGTCCCTAAACCCACAATCACACCAACGGCTTTGTCTGACAAATAGGAATGATGACGGAATGCTTCGCGTGCGTGAACATTGGAAATATGCACTTCCACAAAAGGAATGGCAACCCCACCGAGCGCATCACGAATCGCCACACTAGTATGGGTATAAGCCCCTGCATTGATGATAATCCAGTCAATATTGCCCCGCGCTGCGTGAATACGGCTAACGATGTCGCCCTCATTATTGTGTTGAAAATGTTCAATTTCTATGCCCAACTGTACACCCAATGTATCCAATTTTGCACCCACATCAGCAAGGGTTTCCGCGCCGTAAATGTGCGGCTCACGCAAGCCGAGTAAATTGAGATTAGGTCCGTTAATTACGAGTACTTTCATGATGTCGTCTTTCTGTTTTGAGGTTGAAAATGGGTGTTTAGGCTGCCTGAAAATAGGTGGTACTTATTTTTGCCAAATGTGTTTTGGAATCATCACTTCGCCACGCATAATCAAACGTGCGGTACGCAACAAAGCTGCGCTGGCAACTTGTCCTTGTTCGTCCAGAGTCAAAGCCACGCTGAACTCGCCACTTGGGTGTTCCACAGAAAGTGTGGTTTTACTGTCTGAAATCTCGCCCAAAGCCGCCAAACCATCGGCAACTGTGCCTTTTAACACGCAAGCGGTAGCAATGGTAACTGCCGCCAATACACCTACGGCATCATGACAAACATGCGGAATAAAACAGCGCGTGTGTACGGCACCACCATGCAAAGGCTCTGCCAACAAACACATTTTAGGATAATTTTTTTCGCGTACATCGCCCAAACCCATTTTTTCAGCGGCCACCAAACGCAGGTTTTCCAATACGTTTTTCAATTCCATATCGGCATTTAAATCAGCAACACTTTCATAAGCCGTTCGGTTTACGTCTGCTGCACGCACCAAAACCATGGGCATGCCATTGTCAATACAAGTGGCTTCCAACCGACCGAAACCATTTAATTCAAACGTGTCCAACACATTGCCTGTGGGCAATAGGCTGCCTGCAACCGAGCCTGCAGTATCTAAAAATTGGATTTCAATCGGTGCGTTGGTATGCGGTACGCCATCAATGCGCGCATCGCCCTCATAGCTGATTTCGCCATTTGGCGTTTGTACGGTAATGTCCGCCAACATACCCGTGTTTAAAGTCAAAACACGCACGGTCGTGGTATCGCCTTGCGCCTGTATCAAGCCACGCTCCAAAGCAAATGGCACAACCGCCGCCAACATATTGCCACAATTTGGCTTGGTGTCCACTGTATCTTTTTCAGGTTGCAACTGGGCAAACAAAAATTCTAAATCCACGCCCACTTGTGTGCTTTTGCCCACCATGCCCACTTTACTGGTCAGCGAATGTGCGCCCCCCAAACCGTCAATTTGGCGTTTATCGGGCGAACCGATGGCAGCAAGCAAAACTTTATCGCGCAAAGCAGTGTCTTGTGGCAAATCTGCCATATCAAAAAACGGACCGCGTGATGTCCCACCACGCATAAACAGGCAAGGTAACGCCGTTTGTGAAGCCATTTCATTTGTCCTTTTGCTCAATTTGTGTCAATTTGCTGTGATTATTGCGTTAAAATGAAGCGCTGTGAATGCAGCTTGCTCAACTATCAGTTATAGCAAAAACGTATTGATGATTTCAGGCTGCCTGAATCTGATGTTTCTATCCCACCACCAACAAGGAAAACACATGAAAGCCCAAACCCTGCGTTACACCGTTCACAACACCGAATTTTACAGCCACCTTTGCTTACCTGAAAACATCAATGGCAAACTGCCTGCCATACTGGTTTTTCCAGAGTGGTGGGGATTGAGTGAACACGCTAAAAACAGTGCAGCACGTTTAGCAGAACACGGTTACATCGCTCTTGCGGTAGACTTATACGGCAATGCGGTTTTAACCGACCAAGCCAGCCAAGCTGCACAAATGATGAATGACACTTTGTCCAACCCAACAATTTTGCTGGAGCGCACCGAAGCCGCTTTAACACAATTACAAAAGCTGCCTGAAACCGATGCCACACGCATTGCAGCAATTGGCTTTTGTTTTGGTGGTCGTGTTGCGCTGGATATGGCACGACGTGGCGCAGCAATCCATGCTGTTACCAGTTTTCACGGCAATTTAATCCCACAAGTAGCACGCGCCCAAAAAGGCAAAATTCAGGCAACCATTTTGGTGGAACACGGTGGCAAAGACACTTTGGTCAGCGCGGAACATGTAGCAGATTTTCGCGCTGAAATGGACACAGCAGGCGCAAAATACCATGTGGATATATTCCCCGAAGCACATCACGGTTTCACCAACCCACAAGCTACCGCCAATGGCGAGAAAAATGGCGTGGATTTGGCTTATGACCAACAAGCGGCAACACAATCATGGGCAAATATGTTGGCATTTTTGCAAAATGAATTGTAAGTTATTGGGTACATGATATGGGCGGCTTGGGATAAGAAAATGAAAAAAAATACCATGAAAATAAATGGTTGAGATAATTTCTTATCCCAAACACATATTACGTTAAAGGCTGCCTGAAAACATTTGAAATTTTCAGGCAGCCTTTCTTTTGTTTATTTGAATATGTGTTCCAGAATGAATGATTAACCTTCCAACTGTTTTTCCAGTTCGCCCAAGACTTTGTAGCAGTTAATCACGCTTTCTACGCTGGAATTGGGTTGGCGACCTTCGCGGATGGCGGCGAAGAATTCGCGGTCTTGCAACTCGATGCCGTTCATGGAAACTGCCACTTTGCTGACATCAATCGGCTCTTCTTTGCCGTTTACCAAATCGTCATAACGGGCGATGTAGGTGCCGTTGTCGCAGATGTAGCGGAAGAAGGTACCGAGCGGACCGTCGTTGTTGAACGACAGCGACAAGGTACAAATCGCACCGTTTTCGGCTTGCAATTGAATAGACATGTCCATCGCAATGCCCAAAACAGGGTGTTTGGGGCCTTGAATGGCGTTGGCTTTGACCACTTTGCTGCCAGTTTGGTATTGGAACAAATCCACGGTGTGCGCGGCATGGTGCCACAGCAAATGGTCGGTCCAAGAACGGGCTTCGCCTTTGGCGTTGGTGTTGGTGCGGCGGAAGAAGTAGGTTTGTACATCCATTTGCTGAATGTTCAATTCGCCTGCCTGAATTTTGTTGTGCACCCATTGGTGACTGGGGTTGAAGCGGCGGGTGTGGCCGACCATGGCAACCAAGCCGGTTTCTTTTTGTACGCGCAAGACTTCTTCGGCATCTTTCCAAGAATCCGCCAATGGGATTTCCACTTGGACGTGTTTGCCTGCTTTCAAGCATTGCAAGGTTTGTGCGGCGTGCATTTGAGTTGGGGTACACAAAATCACGGCATCCAATTCAGGCAACGCGAGTGCGTCTGCCAAATCGGTGGTAACGAAGCCGATGCCGTATTTGTCGGCTACGGTTTGGGTTTTGGCCTGTTCGCGGCCAATCAGGGCGATGACTTCGACATCGGGAATGTTTTTGATGCCGTCTAAATGTTTTTCGCCGAACGCGCCTGCGCCTGCAAGGGCGACTTTGATGGTTTTGCTCATGTTTTTCCTGTTATTCAATTGGTTAATCAAATGGTTTGGCAGCCTGAAAGGTGGTGCGGGATTTTCAGGCTGCCTGAATGTTGCGTTTTACTTCTTCGGTGCTTCCAAAATCAGGTGTCCTACCGCCGTGTTGGATGCGGGAACATGGTAGAAGCGGTGTTTCACCACAGGAACTTCATCAGGTTCACACATAGCGGCGCGGGCAATCAGCCACATGACCAATTCAATGCCTTCTGAACCCGCTTCGCGAACGTATTCAACGTGCGGTTTTTTCGCCAATTCAACGGGGTCGGCAATCAAATCGTCCAAGAATTGGTTGTCCCATTCTTTGTTAATCAAGCCTGCACGTGGACCTTGCAACTGGTGACTCATACCGCCCGTACCCCAAATGTGTACGTTCAAATCTTCATCATAGCTTTCAACGGCTTTGCGGATGGCACGACCTAAATCGTAACAACGTTGACCGCTTGGTGCAGGGTATTGCACCACGTTCACATGCAGCGGAATCACTTTCACCGGCCATTTTTCCACATCGCCGAACATCACAGTCAAAGGAACAGTTAAACCATGGTCCACATCCAACTCATAAGCCAAAGTCAGGTCAAAGCCCGATTGGATAACCGATTGTGCCAAATGTGAAGCAAATTTTTGGTCGCCCGGCACATTCGGCACAGGACGCGGGCCCCAGCCTTCATCGCAAGGCTTAAATTCGTTGTTCATGCCCAATGCAAAAGTGGGAATCAGGTCAAAACCGAAGTTGTTGGTGTGGTCGTTGTAGACCAAAATAATCACATCGGGTTTATTCTCTTTTTGCCATTGTTTGCTGTATTCGTAGCCAGCAAATACAGGTTTCCAGTAGTCTTCGCCTGTTTTTTTCAAGTCCCATGCCACGCCAACTGCGGGAATGTGAGAGGTATATACACTTGCGGTGATTTTTGCCATTTTCTTTTTCCTTTCAGGCTGCCTGAATTATTTGGATTCTTGTTCGTGCAGATAGCGGTTGCCTTCAATGCTGCGACCGCCGTTGAGCATCATGGCACGGTATTCTTCTTCACTCATGCCTGTCATGCTGCCTGCCATTTGTTGGAAGGTCAAACCGTCGGTTGCGCCGATTTTTGCCAATACATAAATGTTGCCACCCAAATCCATCAAGCGGTTCAAATCACGGGCAATCACGGCTTCTTTTTGCTCTTCTGTCATCGGCCATTCGTCCAAATAGGCACGTTGGTCGGCTTTGAAACGCTCGCGGTTTTCGGCTTTCATCAGCGACATGCAGAATTGATTGAGATGATAACCTTGGCTGGCACGGTCTGAATCAAAAATGCGCGTACCAGGAATGTCGTTATAGGGCTTTTCTAATGCCATTTTGATGCTCCTTATTGGTTGAACAAACTGCTTTCAGGCAGCCTGTATGGGGGAAATAATGAGATTGATAACTGTGTTGGGTTTCAGGCTGCCTGAAACCCATTTCATTACGCCATTTCTTCTGGCCAATACAAACGCATCGGATTGTCCACCAGCAATTTTTGCTGCTCTTCTTGGGTAGGCGCGATGTGGGCAACCCAGTCCACCAACAAGCCATCATCGGGCATGTGGTCTTTCAGATTCGGGTGCGGCCAGTCGGTGCCGAACAGCACGCGGTCGGGGAATTCCTGCATCAGGCGACGGGCAAACGGTACCACGTCGGTGTAGGCATTCTGTTCACCGTCCAAAGCACGCGGCCCCGTATTGCTCAATCGTTCGGGGCAAGACAGTTTGCTCCAAAAATTCGGGTTTTCGCGCATCAGTTTGACAAATAATTCAAATTCGCCGCCGTGTACGGGCTGCGATACATCGGGGCGACCCATGTGGTCCACCACAACCGTAGTCGGCAATGAAGTGAAGAAATCGTAGTATTCCGCCAAGTCCGCCGCTTCAAAATAGATGACGATGTGCCAACCCAAAGGAGCGATTTTTTGTGCGATTTCCATCAAAGTATCGGTGGATGCGGTATCCACCAAGCGTTTGACGAAGTTGAAACGCACACCGCGCACACCTGCGGCATGCAAGGCTTTGAGTTCGTCCAAGCTGATGTCGCGTTTGACGGTCGCCACGCCGCGTGCTTTGTTGCCCGCGCTCAACAGGGCATCAACCAAAGCGCGGTTGTCTGCGCCATGGCATGTGGCTTGCACAATGACATTGCGCTCAAAACCGAGCAAATCACGCAAGGCAAACAGTTTTTCTTTGCCTGCATCACAAGGCGTGTATTTGCGTTCGGGCGCATAGGGAAATTTGTCGCCAGGCCCGAAAACGTGGCAATGCGCGTCCACTGCGCCTTGTGGCAGTTGCAGTTTCGGTTTGGAGGGATTGGGGTGAAAGTCCAACCAGCCTGCGGTTTTTTCAAATTGGCTCATGAAGGGTTTCCTTAGGGTTTAATCTTTAACGTTTTTAAGTATATATGGTCTTCAGGCTGCTATCGGTTCAAAATCTGTGATTTTGAACCGATGTGCGTACCCGTGGTACTGTCTGAAATGGTTTGTTATTGTCTGACAAAACGTCCGTTTTGATAGCGGTAAACAATGCGCCGCTTGGTCAGTTCGCCGAATTCGTATTCTTGGGTGTTGCGTACCACAGGGAAAGACAAGGTTTGTTTTTTGCTGTCGTACACAAAATGGCGGAAGTTTTCAGGCAGCTTGGTGTGGCTGTGCGGCTCGTACTCGTAGGAGATGATGTGTGTCGGCTGTTGCGTGGCAAACAGTTTGGTTTCGGCAAAACGGCTGCCTGAAATCCGCCACCATGATGCGCTTTTACCGTGCAGCCGACCGAAAGCGATACCGTGGTCGTAAAACAGATAGGCTGTACCGTGCGGCGGCAAGGTGTCTTGCGCGATGTGTTCAATCCTGTCCAGCGACAGCGAGACTTGGCCGATTTGCCCGTTTTTTCCGACAAACTGCACTGCGTTACCGAATTCGTGCATGCTGCCGCCTGTCTGCTCGTTCCACGAAAAGGCACGGATTTTGCGGTCGGGCGAGTGGACGACGGCTATGCCGGCCTGCTGCGCCAACGGAAAACCGCATGTGCCGATTTTGACGGCGGCCGTGTGTTTCAGGCTGCCTGAAAAGGCCCGGTATGCCTGTTCGAAGCGTGTTGCATCGTTTTCGCCATAGCCGCCGTATTGCATCATTTGGCGGTAATGCTGCGCCAGCTCGCTATCAGTGTGCCCGCAGTTTTGCGCCCAGGCAAGCGGTGCGAACAGGGCAAATGAAATCAGGGCCAAACGCATGGTTTATCTCTTTATGTCGGTGTCGGACGGCTTATTTTTCAGGCTGCCTGAATGTGGCTTGGATTTTTTCCCATTCTTGGTCAAATGCTTTACCGTCTGCCTCGGGATTGGGACTGCTGGAGCAATAGGCATCAACGACGGCACTGCTGCGCCGGGTTTCGTCATCGGAACCGTTTGCCATTAAGGAATAAACAGGCTGCTGCATGATGATGTTTTCGGCTTCGCGGCGTGTCAGAATCTCATGGCAGCGGTAGGCCTGAAACACGCGGAAAGGGGCAAAGATACTGTATTCGACGCCCTGTCCGTTTTTGCACAAATCAGGATATGCCCACAATTCTTGTGTCTGCACCAGCCATTGTTTGCATTGGGCAATCGGTGCATCTTGCGGCAATTTTTCGCGATATTGAATATCGGGGTCAAAAAATAAATGGATTAAAAGTTCCAGCCATGCCATTTTTTCCATTTACTGCTTCTCCATTTCCAATAAAGGTTTCAGGCTGCCTGAAATCAATCGATGTATTTCAAACCGGCTTTTTCCAATGGTTCGCGCATTTTGTAGTAGTCTAAGCCCAAAGTACCGTTGGCAAACAGTTCGCGTTTATCGCCTTCGTTGGCTTCGCGTTTTTCGGCGGCATTGGCGATTTCCATGGCACGTTCAGCCGGCACCACCACCACGCCGTCAATGTCGGCAATCACCACATCACCGGGATTGACCAATGCACCTGCACACACCACAGGCACGTTCACCGAACCCAATGTAGCTTTAATCGTGCCTTTGGCGTGAATGGCTTTGGAAAATACGGGGAATTGCATTTCGGTTAAGTCCGCCACATCACGTACGCCACCGTCAATAATCAGACCTTTGGCACCGCGTGCTTTGAACGATGTCGCCAGCAAATCGCCAAAAAAACCGTCTGCATTGTCAGATGTGCAGGCTGCCACAGCCACATCGCCTGGTTGCAATTGTTCGGCGGCAACGTGCATCATCCAGTTGTCGCCTGGTTGCAGCAAAATGGTTACGGCAGTGCCACAAATTTTCGCGCTTGGGTAAATCGGGCGCATATAGGGTTTCATCAGGCCGATGCGTCCCATGGCTTCGTGGATGGTGGCAACACCGAAGCGCGACAGTTTTTCTACGGCAGCGGGGTCAGCACGTTTGATGTTGCGTTTGACTACACCCAGTTGGTTCAAATATACGTCTGTCATGTTTACAGTCCTTTGGCTTTGAGGCGTGCGTCCAAGCGTGGGAATACGCGGCGGGCGTTGCCTTCGTAAATTTGGTGTTTGTCTTGGTCGGAGATTTGGGCGGCTTCAATATAGCGTTTGGTATCGTCAAAATAGAAACCTGTACGCGGGTCAATGTCGCGCACCGCACCAATCATTTCCGATGCGAACAAGATGTTTTTGTTCGGAATCACGTCCAGCAATAAGTCAATACCTGGCTGGTGGTATACGCAGGTGTCAAAGAAGATGTTGTTCAACAGATGTTCTTCCAATTCAGGCTTTTTCAGCACCATCGCCAAGCCGCGGAAACGTCCCCAGTGATAAGGCACCGCACCGCCGCCATGCGGAATCAGGAAGCGCAGGGTCGGGAAGTCTTTAAACAAATCACCTTGCAGCAATTGCATGAATGCGGTGGTGTCGGCATTCAGATAATGCGCGCCTGTGGTGTGGAAACAGTTGTTGCAGCTGGTGGAAACGTGAATCATGGCAGGAATGTCGTATTCCACCATTTTTTCGTAAATCGGATACCAGTATTTGTCGGTGAGTGGCGGTGAAGTCCAATGACCACCAGAGGGGTCTGGATTCAGATTGATGCCGACATTACCAAACTCATTTACACAGCGTTCCAGTTCGGCAATACAGGTTTCAATCGGCACACCAGGGCTTTGCGGCAACATGGCAACGGGGACAAAGTTGTCGGGAAACAGTTGCGACACGCGGTAGCACAATTCGTTGCAAATTGCCGCCCAAGCGGACGATACTTCAAAATCGCCGATGTGGTGTGCCATAAAGCTGGCGCGTGGCGAGAACAGAGTCATGTCCGCGCCGCGTTCTTTCATCAGGCGCAATTGGTTTTTTTCAATGGTTTCGCGCAATTCGTCATCGCTGATTTTCAGCTCGGACGCTTTGGGCATTTGCGATGGATTGCCGATGGCGGCAATTTGTCTGTTGCGCCATGCTTCTAATGAAGGCGGCGCAGTGGTGTAATGTCCATGACAATCAATGATTAAGCTCATTCCAATTTCCTTAATTGTGTTTGGTTATTTTGGGTTTCAGGCTGCCTGCATGATAAATGGTGCAGGCTGCCTGAAGATTTTGTGAAGTGTGTGTATTTGGGTTCGGTGTTTTCAGGTACAAGCAAGCTGCACCCTGACTTTCAGGTGCCCCGGAAATCAATCATTGTAGATTTTTTGTTTCAGCATCAAGCACACGCTCAAAACCATAGAAGGAATAGACAAGATGATGAAAATACTGACAAAATCCAATTTCCAAGCAATCAATTGTCCTGTTAAGAACGTGCCAGCAATCGCACCAAAGCGACCGATGCCCAACATCCAAGAAACACCTGTTGCACGGCATTCAGTTGGATAGAATTTGGCAGCCAGTGCAGGCAGCGAACTTTGTGCTGTGTTTTGCATCACACCGGCGAACAGCACCACCGCAATCAACATGCCCAAGCCTTGACCCAAAGCCCAGCCGATGCAAGCCACCGACAACGCAGTTAGGAAAGACAGCAAAACAATCAAACGGTTACCATTGAATTTGTCCATCAAGTAGCCGCTGGCAATCGCGCCCACACCACCCAGAGCAAACAAGGCTGAAATGCGCGGACCTAATTCAGGCGGCATATTGGCCTCTTTAAACAAAGTGGGCAACCAGTTAATCATCGCATAGAAAATAATCAAACCCATAAAATACGATACCCACAACAGTGCCGAGCCTGCACGGAAATGGCTGTTCAACACCATTGCCATTGGATTTTGATTGGTTTGTGCGGTTTTGTTTTCAGGCTGCACAAATTCGATATCAGACAAATCTGCGTTAGGATTAATGCGTTGCAAAATTTTGCGTACTTTTTCCGCAGGGGCTTTTTGAGCCACCAAAAACGAAGCCGAACGCGGCAGCAGAAAAATCATCAGTACACCCAAAATCAATGGTAGCAAACCACACCAGAACATTGCTGTGCGCCAGCCGTATTGCGGAATGATAAACGAAGCAAAAAAACCGCCCGCCGCCGCTCCGATAGGGAAACCTGTGTACATGGTATTCAAAATCAACGAACGCTTTTGTGTCGGGCAGTATTCAGACAACATCGCCACCGCATTGGGCATCGCTGCACCCAAGCCCAAACCCGTGATAAAACGCAATACGGTCATTTGGGTCAAATCTTGTGCATAAGCCGAAAACACGCAAAAAGCCGAAAACAATAAAACTGAAATGGTCAATACAACTTTGCGACCGAATTTGTCCGCCAAAGGTCCAGAAGTCAGCGCACCAATTGCCAAACCAAACAAAGCCGCACTCAAAACAGGTGCAAGCTGTTTCTTCTCGATGCCCCACTCATTCAATAAACTGGGCGCAACATAGCCAATCGCAGCGGTGTCCATGCCGTCAAAAAAAGCAATCAACAAACAGATGATGAAAATCATCCATTGATAACTTGAAAATTTGTTTTCGTCCAAAAATTGTTGGACATTAATGGTTTTGCTCATTTGATTATGCTCCATTCAATATACTCAAATGCGTGTATCGTTTTTCAGGCTGCCTGAAACCATTTAGACAGTATTGAAAATAATCAGCTGTTGCACTTTAAATGTAATGTAGGATTATTGCCGTTATTGTTTCTGTCAAAAAGTGTAAAAACGTACTAGGAGATATGATAAAAATAACAGGTCTGGTTTTACCGGTCGCAGGCATGCAGCCCCAAGCACAAACACCGACAGCCGACCCACTAATCCGATTTTGGTCTAACATCTTTTTCAGACTGGTTTTTGATGCATTTTCCCTCTCTTTCAATACAGATGATTTCCACCTTTGCCAACACCATTTTCAGGCAGCCTGCACGTCTCAATTCAGACTCAATACGTAATCGTTTCAAAGGCGGTAGCAACCGCCATATACAAACAGTACATCAAAGAGCGGCAACGTTGTATTATTTTAATTTGAAACAACCATATATACATAACTTAACAGCCATCAAACAAACAACTTGCATGATTTAACAAATATGAGATAATAATCATTATTATTTATTTATCAATTTGCTTTGATTTTTTGTACCCCATTCACAAGGTAAAACATCATGTCATCTATCAAACTACTTGGCATTTCCCTGTTAAGCACCACCCTACTCGCCGCCTGCGCTTCAGGCAAAGGCGGTTTTGATTTGGACAATGTACGGCACGACACCACAAGTGGCGCAACCAAACCGACTTATCAGGATGACACTTCTAATCCGCGCCGCGATACCGAGGCAGAAGTTGAAGCATTAAATCAACCTTCTTTGGGTTACGCAGTAGAAATTCCACGCCGAAATTTACGCGCCAACCCTGCACAATCCGAGAAACTCAACATCACTGCCGATAAGGTTCAAAGCATCAATTACAATTTAGATGATGTTCCCACAATTTTAGGCAACCGCATTCGTGCCGAAAAAATCAATGCCCATCAGTTATTTAATCCCCACCCCGGCACACTTGCAAATGAAATCGAGTATTCACACGATGGTAATGATTTGTTAAATAAAAGAAATTTTACTTACATTCGTTCTGGTTACGTTATTGGCGAAAATAAACTATTGATACGTTTCCCAGAAAATATTTTCTATAAAGCAGGTTATATGGGTTATGTTTTTTACCAAGGCAGCAATCCATCTGTTGTTATGCCCACACAAACCGTAAGCTACAAAGGTTACTGGGATTTTGTCAGCAACGCCGATAAATCGCGTTCCACTTTGCCCACTGGCTTTCATAAAGACAATTTCAACACCATACCTGGACAAGATGTGGGCGCAACTTCACTAGATGCCAATCTCAACCGTCGCGACATAAGCAAACCGCTTGGTCAAACTGCTGAGTTTACTGCTGATTTTGGCAATAAAAGACTTACAGGCACACTGACCAGCAACGGCAGTGTTACTGGTACACAAAAAATCAATGACCGCTACACCATTAACGCCGATATCAAAGGCAACCGTTTCCGCGGTTCGGCAACCGCAACCGACTCCAACCACGCCATTTTCGGCAAAGATGCCAAAAATCTCGAAGGCGGCTTCTTTGGACCCAATGCCGAAGAATTAGCGGGCAAATTCTTGGCAGACGACCATTCCCTATTTGCCGTATTCGGTGCCAAACGGGAAAACAATTTAACTGCCGACCAAATGCAAACCGCATTTGATGCCGTGAAAATCGATTCAGGCAGCCTGAAAAAAGAAAATGCAGACACTTTCGGCAATGCCGCCTATCTGGTCATCAACGGTAAACAGTTCGCACTGATTCCCGACGGTAAAAAGAAATTCTCCGAAATGGATTTCAGCGAAACTGTCAAACGCGATATGGACGGCAAAAAATATGCCGTAACCGTGTGCTGCAACAATTTAGACTATGTCAAATTCGGCAACTACGGTGAAGAAGACACCACCGCAGGTCATGGCGGTACATTGATTACGGTATTGAAAAATGGCAACTTTTTCCTGACAGGCGAACGCTCCCCCCTTTCCGCTATTCCCAACAGTGGCAATGTCCGCTATCAAGGTACTTGGGAAGCAAAAATTTTGAGCCAAAACGGGTCGGCATGGACAACCAATGCAGGCAATAAGCCTTCTTCCAGCCGCTCTTTGTTTGATTTTGATTTTGCAGCCAAATCATTCACTGGCAAACTGATTGCCGACAACGGCACAGAAGACATTCCCACGTTTACGCTTAAAGGCAATATCGACAAAAACGGTTTCAGTGGCACTGCCGAAACCAAAGCAGGAGGTTTCCAACTTGATGGCGGCAGCACAGGCGCAGGTACACTGGTCAATATCAAAGCCGATATCAATGGTGCATTTTACGGACCCAATGCATCGGAAATCGGCGGCACCATTCACAAAGACGGTACAGGCGACAAAATCGGCGGTGTTTTCGGCGGCAAACGCCAAGTGGTGAAATAAACAGCCCATGCTGCCTGAAAACCTGATTTTTCAGGCAGCATCCGCAGATTGGGTAAGCATCCCAACATTCACGATTCATTGATTTGCAAAAAAAATATTGACAGGGTGCAACAAAGTACCCTGCCATCTGTTCTCTTTTCAGGCAGCCTGAAAACCATACCGCACGCTATCTCAACCTTCTCTCAATTTAATGCGATAACGGATTCAAATAATATGTCTACAAACCAAACTTTTAAACGCACAATTCTTGCCATCGCCATTGGCAGTGCTTTACCTGTTGCCTATGCCGTACCTGCCGATACGACGAAAACGGCAGACACCGAACAGGCACAACAATTAGAAACCATCAATGTTCAAGCCAAACGCCGCATCAGCAAACGTCAAAATGAAGTAACCGGCTTGGGCAAAGTAGTCAAAAGCAGCGAAGACATCGATAAAGAACTGATTCTGAATATCCGCGATTTAACCCGTTACGACCCCGGTATTTCCGTAGTAGAACAAGGGCGCGGTGCCACTTCGGGCTATGCCATGCGCGGTGTGGACAAAAACCGTGTCAGTATGCTGGTGGACGGTTTAAGCCAAGCACAGTCCTATATGACTTTGGAATCCGATGCCAATGGCGGTGCCATCAACGAAATCGAATATGAAAATGTGAAATCCATTGAATTGAGCAAAGGTTCAAGTTCGGCAGAATACGGCAGCGGTGCATTGGGCGGTGCAGTCGGTTTTCGCACCAAAGAAGCCGATGACGTGATTAAACAGGGACAAAACTGGGGCTTGGACAGCAAAACCGCATACAGCAGTAAAAACAGACAATTCACCCAATCCCTTGCCGCTGCAGGCAGAATCGGCGGTTTTGACGGCTTGGCGATTCTGACCCACCGCAAAGGCAGCGAAACCCGTGTGCATTCGGCAGCCGAAGATGTGCAGCACAGTTTTAACCCTTTAGAAGGTTTTTTTGACGAATACGATATCCGTCCGTCCAAACCTGCCAACGCGCGTTCCAATTCTTACTACATCATCAAAGACGATTGCCCAACTTTGAGTTTGGATTGCCGCAAAGCCAAAGCCGATCCCAACTACCGCAACCATCCGTCATTGCGTCCCAATTTAAGTCCGGAAGAACAGGCGCAAGCCGATAAAATGCCCTACCCTATCCGCACCGCCAATGCCAAAGATTACACAGGACCCGACCGCATCAGCCCCAATCCGATGAAATATGCCAGCCGTTCGTTTTTCTGGAAAGGAGGCTACCGCTTTTCACCTAACCACTATGTAGGCAGTGTATTGGAACACACCAAACAGCGTTACGACATTCGCGATATGACCGAACGTGCCTATTACACCACTGAAGATGTTTGTCCCAAAGGCAACTGCCAAGATATAGGCAAAAACGGCCCCCACAATGTAACGGGTTTATCGGTCGGCAACGGCGGCATCACTTCAAGCAGCAATCCATTGGACGGCTTGGTATTCAGCAAAGGCAACGTACTGCACGGCGCACGCTATGCAAAAGGTAAATTTTTTGACGAACGCCACAGCAAAAATCGTTTTGGCGTGTTTTATCAATACCAAAACCCCGAAAAAAACACTTGGGCAGACAAATTCAGCGTCAGCTTTGACCACCAAAACCTGCGTTTAAGCAGCCAAATCCACCGTACCTATTGCTCAGACTATCCTGATGTCAGCAAATGCCGCGCCCAATTGGACAAACCGTTTTCAGGTTACAGCACCGAAACCAACAACTACCAAGAATTGCTCAATCTGGCGCAATTGAATTGGGAAAAAACCTTCCGCTTGGGTATCACCACACACAAACTGCATGCAGCAACAGGTTTTGGCACACACCGCTCCACCATGAAACATGGCGACATTTATTCCGAATACGTTTCGCCACCTGCCTACATCGCAACAGGCACAGGCAATGGCACATACAATTCACCCCGCATTTATGAACGTGAAAACAAACCGTCCGTATTGATACAGAATCACGGCTGCAACAACGCACGTGGCGACATCTTGGACTGTACGCCGCGTATCATCAAGGGCAAACAATATTATTTTGCCCTGCGCGACCACATCGCTTTGGGCAAATGGGCAGATTTGGGCTTGGGTGTGCGCTACGACCGACACACTTTCCGCTCCGATGATGAGTGGACACAAGACGGCACATACGGCAATTGGTCATGGAATGCAGGTTTAAGCATCAAACCCAGTCAATACTTTACCGCATCCTACCGCATTTCCAACGGTTTCCGTGTACCTGCATTTTACGAATTGTACGGCAACCGCATCGGAGCGGCAGACAAAGCCAACCCCTATATGCAGGCAGAAATGCTCGGTCGCGACAAATTAAAAGCCGAAAAAGCCTTCAATCAAGAAATTGGTCTGGCTCTCAAAGGCGACTTCGGCGTATTGGAAACCGCATTTTTCCAAAATGAATACAAAGACCTACTGACCACAGCCGACAAAATCATGCCGCCCGGTTCCCGTTTGCGGCATGTCCGTGGCTTTTACAATACCCAAAATATCAAACTCAACGGCATCAATATTTTGGGTAAGATAGACTGGGCCGGCATCAGCAGTTTTTTCCCCGAAGGCCTGTATTCCAATCTTGCCTACAATCGTGTCAAAATCAAAGAACGCAGCATACGCAACGGCTACACCTATATCGCCGAACCCACATTGGAAGCGGTACAGCCCGGGCGCATCGTTGCAGGCATCGGTTACGACCAACCCGAAGGCAGATGGGGCTTCAATTTAAGCGGTACATATTCCAAAGCAAAAGAAAACAGCGAATTGACAGGTAACAAATACTACGGCACCAATGCCGTACAAATCGCAGGCAAACGCACCCGTGCATGGTACATCTACGACCTGACGGCATATTACAACTGGAAACAGAAATTCACCCTACGCGGCGGTATCTACAACTTGACCAACCGCAAATACAGCACATGGGAAAGCGTACGCCAGTCTTCCACCAATGCCGTCAATCCCGACAGAGGCACCAGCTCTGCCCGTTATGCCGCACCTGGCAGAAACTTCACCGTAAGTTTGGAGATGAAGTTTTAAAACAGGCATCCACTAGATTATCAATGTATTTTTATCGGAAATCATACAGATAAAATACAGTACATAAAGGAGCGGTCGCCTTGTCTTCTTTGATAATTTGAAACAGCTATGATATTGGTCTGAATTGAGGCATATAGGCTGCCTGAAAACCCATGTCCAACACAAAATCACCAAGAACCAATCAAGACCGCTTCTAATAAATAAGAATGATTAACAAATGATTTTAACCATGAACCACAAAACCCTTTCAGCCCTACTATTACTGATGTCCTTCCCTGTTACGGCAAACAATGAAAAAAGCCCCGATGACCACCGCCTTGCCGATGAACAAGTGCACCAACAAATCCAAAGCACCCTGCCCAAACAGCCTGAAAAAAAGGTTATCCCCCCTGAAACAACATCAGAACAAAGCATTGCTTTAAGCGAAACCGAATTACAGCAACACCCCGATTTAATAGTGCGTGCCATCATGGCAGCACTATTACAAGGCAATGGCGAAAATACAGCAATTTTGTTGCCACACTACCAAAGGCTGCCTGAAAACCTGCGCGAGCCTGCATTGGACACTTGGGCACAAGCCCTTGTAGCACGTTGGCAAGGCAATCATGGACAAGCCGTGCGCTTGTATCGTCAGGTTTTGGCAGAAAAACCCGATTGGTCAGTATTGCGTTTACAAACCGCTGCCGCATTACTGTCCAACAAAGAATGGGAAGCCGCAGAAGACCAGTTTCGCAAAGTACAAAGCGAAAACCAATTACCACCCCAGTTGGCAAACGAAATTGAACAAGTTGTGGCACACATCAAACAACTCAGCCACTGGCAATTCAGCGGCAGCACCACCTTCATCAACGACAAAAACATCAACAACGCCCCCCAAAACCCCGATTTAGGTGGCGGTTGGCGTGGCGAAGAAGCCCAATCAGGTCAAGGATTTGCCATCAATTTTAGTGCAACAAAAAAATGGTTTTGGCAAAACGCGCTGTTTCATGAACTGCGTTTAGACAGCAGCAGCAAATACTATTGGAACAACAAACGCTTCAACGAAGCCAACATCCGCACATCACTTGGTATCGGTTATCAAAACGCCAAAAACAGCCTTACCCTATTGCCATTTTTTGAACAAATGTGGTACGCGGGTGGCAGCAAAAATGACTCAACCTTACAACGATTTTCACAAGGTCGCGGCATCGCCTTGGAAGCATCACACACCTTCAACCCCAAATGGCAAGGCAACCTATATGCCGAAACCATACAAAACCGCTATCGCACCCGCAAACACTTAAACGGCAACGCCCATTTTGTTTCACTTACCGCCTCCTATCAACACAACCCCAAACAAGCATGGTTTGCAGGCATAGATTTCAACCGCAGCAATGCGCATGATGCCGATGATTCCTTTATCCGCAAAGGCATACGCACAGGCTGGTTACAAGAATGGTCAAAAGGCTTGGCAACGCGCATAAGCGTTTCTTATGGCAGAAAAACCTATCGTGCTGCAGGATTCTTCAATCGCGTACAAGCCAACCACGAATGGGGCGCACAAGCCAGCATTTGGCATCGCGCCCTACATTGGCAAGGTTTAACACCACGTTTAACATGGTCATACAACAAAAACCGCAGCAACATCAAACTGTATAACTACGACAAACACCGCGTATTTTTAGAAATCAGCAAACAATTTTAAAAGATTATGTTTTCAGACAGCCTAAACCCCACCTCCCAGATTTACCAAATTCTGAAATCTCATACCACAAGGGTGCAACTTGCAGCCCCAAAAACCTGCCTGAAACACCCCTTTCAGGCAGCCTCACCCAAAACTGATGCAAAAAAACAACACCCATCAAAAACACCCTAACCCATTAAAAACAAATAAAATAAAACAACACTCCACAAAAAAAACACACCCAACCCCACAAAAAACCACCCCAAAACATTGCCACCCAGCCCCAAGCCCCTTAATATTCAAAAACACAAAACAAGCCCAAAGGTTTGTTCCACAAAGCGGGCAACCGCGCAACCCTTTCAATTTCATCAACGTAGATTAAGGAATACTGACATGAAAAAAACCCTGATTGCTCTGACATTGGCAGCATTGCCCGTAGCCGCATCTGCTGACGTAGTTCTGTATGGTCAAATCAAAGGCGGTGTAGAAGTAACCAAAGTTAAAGGTGAAAAAGGCACAACCACCAACATCGTGGACTACGGCTCACGCATCGGCTTTAAAGGTTCTGAACAAATCGGCGACAACTTGAAAGCCATTTGGCAGTTGGAACAACGCGTAGATATCGCTGGCACAGCTGGACGTGGCTTTGGCACACGTGATTCTTTCGTAGGTTTGCGAGGTGACTTCGGTACCGTTAAAGCAGGTCATTTCCAAACTCCAGTTGCCCGTTTGAACGGCGAATTGGACGAATGGGAACACGGTGACGATAGCAAAGCTGCGGGTCTTGATACATTCACACGTACTACTGCCGCAACTGGTCGCAAAGTGGCTTTATCTTACACTACGCCCGAGTTCTCTGGTTTAACTGCTGAATTGTACGTTTCTCCATCTGACAACAACAATAAAAACAAAGAGTCAGCCATCTACGGTACCTCTGTAAGCTACAAACACGATGCAGGCTTCTTTGCTGATGTTGCTGGTGTATACGTGAAAAACACCACCACAGTAAACGGCAAATCCAAAGACGGTTACCAAGCTTTGGTACAAGGTGGCTACAACAAAGACAAACTCTTTGCAGGCTTGGCTTACCAACACACCAAACGTGTTGATGAAGATGTTAAATCAGGTCATGAAGTTGCCGCAACCGTTGCATACAAATTTGACGACAGCTTGCGCGTAAAAGCATCTGCTGCTTATGGCTTTGGCTTTAAAGATGAAGATGGTAGCAAAATTTATGGCAATGGCAAATACTATCAAGGCATCGTAGGTGCAGATTACGCTTTGTCTAAACGCACCATCGTAAACGGTCAAGTAGGTTACTTGAACGTAGGTAGCGGTGCTGACAAAGAACGTCAAGGCACATTGAGCGTAGGTTTGGTACACAAATTCTAATCCATTCCTAACATGGATTAACAGGCTAACGCCCAAAGCCCTGCTTGCAAAAGCAGGGCTTTTATCTGTTAATTGGATTAAATCCCAACAACCTTTTGTTTAAAAATATATAGTTTATCACACAAAAACATTTTGCCCCTTTGCAATAAAATTGACCAAATGTGATTTTCAGGCAGCCAATCTCATAAAAATGGCTGCCTGAATGCCTTTTCAGGCAGCCTGCCCACCCATTTTCCGCTATAATCCACCCATTTTTCATCATTTTTACTGTCAAGGCAAAAACATGACTTTATCCAAATATTCCCCCACCGAAATTGAACAAAAACATTACCAAAATTGGGAACAAAACGGCTATTTTCAGCCCAATTTCGCGCAAAAAGACGCGTTTTCCATTCAACTGCCGCCCCCCAATGTTACAGGCACGCTGCACATGGGACACGCCTTCAACCAAACCATTATGGACGGCTTGACGCGCTATTACCGCATGAAAGGCTGTAACACCGCTTGGATTCCTGGCACCGACCACGCAGGCATTGCCACGCAAATCGTGGTGGAACGCCAACTTGCCGCGCAAAACATTTCACGTCATGACTTGGGGCGCGAGGCGTTTTTGGCAAAAGTGTGGCAATGGAAAGAACAATCTGGCGGTACCATCACCCAACAAATGCGCCGCGTGGGTTGCTCTGCCGACTGGTCGCGCGAATATTTCACCATGGACGAAACCCGCGCCAACATCGTTACCAAAGTGTTTGTGAAATTGCATCAACAAGGCTTGATTTATCGCGGTAAACGCTTGGTAAACTGGGACCCTGTTCTCGGCACAGCCGTTTCCGATTTGGAAGTGGAAAACGTGGAAACCGATGGCTTTATGTGGCACATTCGCTATCCGTTTGCCGATAATCCGTCCGAAGGCTTGACCGTTGCCACCACGCGCCCTGAAACGCTGTTGGGCGATGTGGCGGTTGCCGTTCACCCCGAAGACGCGCGTTACGCGCATTGGATTGGCAAAAAAGTGATTTTGCCGCTCACAGGGCGTGAAATTCCTGTGATTGCCGATGAATATGTGGAAAAAGATTTCGGTTCAGGCTGCGTGAAAATCACGCCTGCACACGATTTCAATGACTACCAAGTCGGCAAACGCCACGACACGCTTTTAATCAATATTTTTGATTTAGAGGCGAAAGTTTTATCAGAAACGCAAGTTTTTGATTATCGCAACGAGGCGCAACAGGGTTTCAGGCTGCCTGAACAATACGCAGGGCTTGACCGCTTTGAAGCGCGTAAAAAAATCGTTGCCGATTTGCAAGCACAAGGCTATCTCATTGAAACCAAACCGCATAAACTCATGACCCCCAAAGGCGACCGCACAGGCAGCGTGATTGAGCCGCTTTTGACCGACCAATGGTTTGTGGACATGCACGCCACACCCAACGGCGGCGAACCCGATTCCGAGTTCAAAGGCATGAGTTTGGCACAAAAAGCGCAACACGCCTTTGCAAGCGGACAAATCCACTTTATCCCCGAAAATTGGATTAACACCTACAACGAATGGATGCGGAAATTGGACGATTGGTGCATTTCGCGCCAGTTGTGGTGGGGACACCAAATTCCTGCGTGGTACGATGAAAATGGCAATATTTTTGTCGCGGATAGTGAAATTGAAGCATATTTTCAATTGATTAATCAAAAATCAAGCACACAAATGTTATCAGGCATTCATGGTCAGGAAGATGCCCAAATGCTTGCGATTTATGCTGATTTTGCCGTATTTTTTGAAGAATTTTCAGGCAGCCTGTTATCCGATGAAGCAAAAAAACAAGCCGCTCATTTAATTCAACAAGCTAATGATTTAAATATTAAATTAACCCGCGATGCAGACGTGTTGGACACATGGTTTTCGTCCGCACTGGTGCCGTTTTCCACTTTGGGTTGGGACGACAAGGGCATCAGCACAGATGAATTGAAAGCATTTTTGCCGTCCAGCGTGTTGGTAACGGGCTATGAGATTATTTTCTTCTGGGTGGCGCGTATGGTGTTCATGACCATGCACTTCACAGGCAAAGTGCCGTTCAAAGCCGTGTACATTCACGGCATGGTGCGCGACCACGAAGGCAAAAAAATGTCCAAATCCGAAGGCAATGTGATTGACCCCGTGGATTTGATTGACGGCATTGATTTACCACAACTTTTGGAAAAACGCACCACAGGTTTACGCAAACCCGAAACCGCCCCCCAAGTTCGTGCCGCCACCGAAAAACTCTTCCCCGAAGGCATTCCAGCCATGGGCGCGGACGCTTTGCGTTTCACCATGGCAAGCTACGCGAGTTTGGGTCGCAACATCAATTTTGATTTCAAACGCGCCGAAGGTTATCGCAATTTCTGCAACAAAATTTGGAACGCCACCAACTTCGTCTTAATGAACACGGAAGACAAAGACTGCGGCTATGGCGAATTTGCCACCGAGCCACGCGCCTACTCCTTCCCCGACCAATGGATTATTGGGCGATTGAACGAAGTGGAACGCGATGTAACCCAAGCCTATGAAACTTATCGTTTTGATTTAGCAGCAGAATTGTTATACAGCTTCATTTGGAACGATTATTGCGATTGGTATTTGGAATTGGCAAAAGTGCAATTACAAAACGGTTGCGCCAGCCGCCAACGCGCCACACGCCACACTTTGCTGCGCGTGTTGGAAGTGAGTTTGCGCCTGTTGCACCCGATTATGCCGTTTATCACCGAAGAATTGTGGCAAACCATCGCGCCCATGTGCGAGCGCAAAGTTTCAGACAGCATTGTGCTTGCGCCCTTCCCCATTTTTGACGAAAACGCGATTGCCGAAACCCAAGCCGCTTTTGGCAAAATGTCCGCTTTGCAAGATTTGGCAGGCGCGGTACGCAATCTGCGTGGCGAAATGGGCATCGCGCCCAACATCAAAGCCCCCTTGTTTGTGGAAACGGCAGACGATTTGGGCGAACTGTTGGCGTATTTGCCCGCCTTGGCAAAACTGACCGAAGTGCAAGCGGTCGCCACGCTGCCTGAACACGAAGATGCGCCCGTTGCCGTGTGCAACGGTGCGCGTTTGATGTTGAAAGTGGAAGTGGACAAAGCCGCCGAAACCGCGCGTCTGAACAAGGAAGCCGAAAAGCTGAACAAGGCTTTGGAAAAACTGAACGCGAAATTGTCCAAAGCAGGCTATGTGGACAAAGCCCCCGCGCATTTGGTGGAAAAAGACAAAGCGGAATTGGCTGATTTGCAAGAGAAATTGGCGAAAATTCAGGTGGCGTTGGATAAATTGAAGTAAAATCATTGTAGAGTGCGTACCACGCACTGAATCTCTAAAATAGTGGGATTGGTGGTACGTGATATGCACTCTACACCCACTCAATAATATGGCATTAATCAGAGAAATATCATGGCAAGAAAAAAGAAAAATGATGATGGTGTTGTAGGCGGTATTTTGCTCATCGTATTAATAGTAGCAATTATCGCCACACCAATTTTATTGGCATGGGGTTATTTTTCCGCAAAAGAAAAATTAGATAGTGCTGATGAAAATGATTTTTGGCTTAATGAAGCTGAACAAGATGAATTTGTTCAGTTACTCAAAAAGCAACAGCATTTTCAAAAAAATATCCATTCAGCACATCAGCTTGCACAGCAACATCAAGTTAAAACCAATAAAGACGGTAGTTACTCACAACGTAGCAACGTGGGCAAACAAGTGGTTGCAACATTAGGCCAATATGAGCCTTTGCTATTTCAAACAAATCATGAACTTGAAAAACTGGTTACTTTGCCACAACAACGCTGGGAAAAAGTGAATGCTGCTGCAAAAAATTTCTCTGCCTGTAAATGGGGTGGCATCGCTTGGATAGGTTCATTTATCATATTGAGTATATGGGCATATCTGCAACCCAGTACCTCAAGCCAAGAAGCAAGCATATCTGGTAGCCTGTTTTCGGGTGCTTTTGGTGCCGCCATTTTTTCAGGTGTTGTATATGGCATAACTTATTGGTTAAATAAAGGCATTACCGAGTTCATTTCTTATCCCCCTAAAGTTACCATACAAAATTACCAAAACAATAATATCTAAAAACATTGTCAGGTAGACTGGAAATTTAAAAAATGCAATATCAATCGTACAGAATGATATTGCGTTTTTATTTGACTAAATAATCAATATTGTTTCAACTATCCTATAATTAAAGCTATATTTTCAGGCTATACCAAACGAACTTAAAAAATACCACAAATCCACATAAAATAAAAAAATAACCTGTCAATACAATCTCCAATCTTGCCTTAATCCTTTAATCCAGCTCCAAACTTGTTCAATAGGATTAAGGTCAGGATTATTCAATTGGTCGGATTGAAAATACATTCAGAATTATTTGGTTGATGATGTATTATTCAGGCAGCTGAAAAATCAAAAACACAGAACAAAATCATCATTTGTTCTGTGCTTTTTTTAATTCAATTGATTACAAAACCGCCAAAGCTGCTTCATAATTCGGCTCTTGTTTGATTTCAGGAACCAGCTCACTGTGCAAAACGCGATTGTTTTCGTCCAAGACAATCACCGCGCGCGCCGTTAAACCCGCCAATGCGCCCGAAACCATCGCCACGCCCACTTGTTGCGCGAAATCACGGTTACGGAATGCGGAAACAGTTTTCACATTGTCCAAACCTTCCGCGCCACAAAAACGCGCTTGGGCAAACGGCAAATCGCCCGAAATGCACAACACCACCGTGTTGTCCAATTGGCTGGCTTTTTCATTGAACACACGCACCGAAGTCGCGCAAATGCCTGTGTCAATGCTGGGGAAAATGTTCAAAATCTTGCGTTTGCCCGCAAAATCCGCCAATTTTACATCAGCCAAATCATTGCCCACCAACACAAAATCCGCGACCGTGTCGCCTGTTTGTGGGAATTGTCCTGCTAATTCTACAGCGTTACCGCCAAGTGTAATGTGTGCCATAAAATTCCTCAATATCAAGGTTGTGAAAAATACCGTTTAATATAGCCAAATTTAGGGTATTTGAAAAGTTTTCAGGCAGCCTGTAAACTTGAATTTGGTACACATTACCCCATTTGTTTTTTTATTCTCTTTTCTTTTAAGGTCAACATCATGAATCCAAACACAACACAGTCAAACAACGAAACCGATTTAGATTGGGATAATTTGGAACAGGCTTTGGCTCAATTTGAGGGTATTATGGTAGAAAACGGTGTAGATACTGCCACAGAAGACGATGATTGCGTGGGCGGTGCATGCAAAATCTGATGCTTGATTTTGATTTTGGCTTATTCCAAGCTGCCTGAGACCCACCTCACTTTAATTTCCAGCATACAAAATCATTTTCAGGCAGCCTTTTGATTGATTAAACCAATTTTTCTCCACAAAATAGCCAGTTCTCCATGAAAAGGCTATAATCTCGCGCTAGAAAAATAACACTGCTTCTGCCATGAACACGCCCTTACTTGATAACATCAATAGTCCACAAGACCTGCGCCAAATTCCGAGAAACCAACTGCCCCAACTCGCCAGCGAATTGCGCGAATTTTTGTTGGACAGCGTTTCCAAATCAGGCGGACACTTTGCCAGCAATTTGGGCGTGATTGAATTGACCATCGCCTTGCACCACGTTTATAACACCCCCGAAGACCATTTGGTTTGGGACGTGGGACACCAATCCTATCCCCACAAAATTTTGACAGGGCGCAAAAACCGCATGGACACCATACGCCAATACGGTGGCTTGGCAGGCTTTCCCAAACGCAGCGAAAGCGAATACGATGATTTTGGCGTGGGGCATTCGTCCACGTCCATTGGCGCGGCTTTGGGCATGGCGGTGGCAGACAAACTTTCAGGCAGCCCTGCACGCAGCGTGGCAATCATTGGCGATGGCGCAATGACGGCAGGTCAAGCCTTTGAAGCCTTAAATTGCGCTGGTGATATGGACGTGAATTTATTGGTGATTTTGAACGACAATGAAATGTCCATTTCGCCCAATGTGGGGGCTTTGCCCAAATATTTGGCGCGAAACGTGATGCGCGATTGGCACGGCGTGTTGCACGAATTGAAACAGCAATCCAATAAAGTGTTGGACAAGCTGCCTGCGCCTGTCAAAGAACCCGTTAAAGAAATCGCCGAAAAAGCCGAACACAAATTCAAAGCCATCGCCAGCGAAAGTGAACACATCAAACAATCGTTGTCGCTGTTTGAAAATTTTGGTTTTGAATACACGGGCGCGATTGATGGACACAATCTGCCCCAACTGATTGATGTATTAAAAGATTTACGCCAACGCAAAGGTCCTCAACTGCTGCACATCATCACAAAAAAAGGTCAGGGCTACAAATTGGCGGAAAACGACCCCGTGAAATACCACGCCATTGGCAAAACCCCTGTTTCAGGCAGCCTGAAAGACGAAACCGCCAAACCCAAACCCACCTACACCCAAATTTTCGGACAATGGCTGTGCGACCAAGCCGCCGCCGATGAACGGCTCATCGCCATCACACCTGCCATGCGCGAAGGCAGTGGCTTGGTGGAATTTGAACAACAATTTCCCACACGCTATTTTGACGTGGGCATTGCCGAGCAACACGCGGTTACTTTTGCCGCAGGCTTGGCGTGTCGCGGTGCCAAACCTGTGGTGGCGATTTACTCCACCTTTTTGCAACGCGGCTACGACCAGCTTTTGCACGATGTGGCATTGCAAAATTTGCCCGTGATGTTTGCCATAGACCGCGCAGGCATTGTGGGCGCAGATGGTCCCACCCACGCAGGGGCATACGATTTAAGCTTTTTGCGTTGCGTACCCAATATGGTCATTGCCACGCCCAGCGATGAAAATGAATGTCGCCTTTTATTATCAACGTGTTACCAGCTCAATCAACCGAGTGCGGTGCGTTATCCGCGCGGTTCGGGTTGCGGAGCGGCGGTTTCAGGCAGCCTGAACACAGTGGAAGTGGGCAAAGGCATTGTCCGCAAACAAGGCGAAAAAATCGCCATCATCGCCTTTGGCAGCATGGTACAGCCGAGCTTGGCGGTGGCAGAACAATTAAACGCCAGCGTTGCCGATATGCGTTTTGTGAAACCTTTAGACGTTGATTTGATTGTGAAATTGGCAAAATCGCACGATTACATCGTTTGCGTGGAAGAAAACGCCCAAATGGGCGGTGCAGGCAGCGCGGTTTTGGAAGTTTTGGCGCAACACGGCTGCCTGAAACCGACTTTACTGTGCGGCATTCCCGACATCGTTACCGAGCATGGCGATGCCAATGTGATTTTGGACAATTTGGATTTGAGTGCAGACAAATTATTGCAACGTATTGAGAACCTGTATTCATCACAATCTTAATTGCAACTTTCTATCGCCCAATCACGCACCTACTACGTTGAATCTTCATGCTAATAGAACCACCAACAACATGAAATCTACCTTGTATTCGCATGATTTTGCAATAAAAATACATCTATCAATCTTATGAATACAGGTTCTGAAAATTTTGTGAAATGAGTTTTCACGCTGCCTGAAAATCATCGTTTATCACACCAACACAAGAGAAAAAATCATGCTGCTGTTTATTGATAATTACGACAGTTTTACCTACAACATTGTGCAATTTTTAGGACAGTTGGGCGAAGATGTGCGTGTTTTCCCTAATGATGGCATCACATTGGCAGAAATTGAGACCTTAAAACCACAATATATTGTAATTGGTCCAGGTCCTTGTTCGCCCAAAGAAGCGGGTATTTCGGTGGCTGCCATGCGTCATTTCGCAGGTAAAATCCCAATTTTGGGTATTTGTTTGGGGCATCAAACCATAGGTGAAGCGTTTGGTGGCAAAGTGGTACGTGCTCAAACATTGATGCACGGCAAAATCTCACCTGTGTTGCACAAACATATCGGCGTGTTCCGCAATCTACCTAATCCTGTGATTTGTACGCGCTATCACAGCTTGGCGATTGAACGCAACCATTTACCTGAACATCTTGTGATAACAGCATGGACAGAAGATGGCGAAATCATGGGTGTGCGACACCGAGATTATCCAATTGAGGGCGTTCAATTTCACCCTGAAGGTTTGCTGACCGAACACGGCTTGGATATGCTCCAAAATTTTTTGGACGAATACCGTCATTTTTCTGTTTAAATACTTAAACAAGGCTGCCTGAACGTTTCAGGCAGCCTCACTTAATTTCACATTATGTCCATCAAAACTTTTTTACAACGCCAAAACATTGAATTCTCATTCCAACGTTATGGCATAGATGCACTCAATTACATGGCATTGGGCTTGTTTGCTTCCTTAATCATCGGTTTGATTTTAAAAAATTTGGGCGCATGGCTGCAACTGACATGGTTAATGGAAACAGGTACACAAGCCCAAGCTGCTATGGGTGCCGCGATTGGCGTTGGCGTAGCTTATGCTTTGAAATCCCCTCCTTTGGTTATGCTCACTGCGACAGCAACAGGTTTAGCAGGTGCATCTTTGGGTGGTGCAGTAGGCGCATTTGCAGCAGCCCTCATCGGCAGTGAAATGGGCAAATTGGTCAGCAAAACCACGCCTGTGGATATCATGGTTACACCTGCTGTGAGTCTCATAACGGGTATAAGCGCAGCCCAATTTGTCAGTCCTTTTTTAGCGCAAATCATGCAAGAAATCGGTAACTTCATCACATGGTCGGTGGATTTACAACCGTTTATCATGAGCATTGTACTTGCCATATTAATGGGCATGATATTAACCTTGCCAATTTCCAGTGCTGCCATTGCCATTGCTTTGGACTTAAATGGCTTGGCAGCAGGCGCAACAACCATAGGTTGTTGTTGTCAAATGGTGGGTTTTGCAGTAATGAGTTTTAAAGAAAACCGTTGGGGTGGTTTAATCAGTCAAGGCTTGGGAACAAGTATGTTGCAAATGCCCAATATCATGAAAAATCCCCAAATTTGCTTACCACCTATTATCAGCAGCGCACTCATCGCACCAATTGCCACACTGATTTTCCAAATGAAAAATGTCCCTACAGGCGCAGGCATGGGGACAAGTGGACTGATTGGTCAAATCGGCACATTAGAAGCCATGGGTTACAACACACAAACCTATTTTGCCATTGCCCTATTGCATTTTTTTCTGCCTGCGCTGCTTACTTGGCTCATCGCAACCATTTTTCGCCACAAAGGTTGGATACGCGCTGGCGATTTAAAACTGGAAACCGAATAAAAAACAGAATCCTACATTAGGGACTATTGGCAATTCAAAAAAGCAAAGATTTAACATGTTGTTTCCACACAAAAACCTTTAAACCTTTGCTTTTTTTGAATTGTTATTAGCTCCTAGTACAACACAGCATTATTTAGCATTATTTAAATTTGAAATGACGATACCACATGTTCATTTTAATTGAAGAATAGTGCTTAATTGTAAAACAAATCCAGTTAAATATGAAAAATCAATCACTATAATGAAAATTTTAAAGAGCCACTTCCTCAGTTAAACTGGAAAATGGCTCTTCTATATTAATCAAGAAAAATTAATGCTTATGTGCAGCACGAAGATGCTCTAATGCTTTTAATTCAGCAATCGCAGCTGCCAATGCAGCCTGCGCTTTGGCTTGTGAATGATCATCAGAAGCATTTTTTAGTGCTTCATATGCAGCCTGCTTAGCCTTTTCAGCACGTTCTGCGTCCATCTCTGAACTGCGAATAACGATATCAGCTAAAACTGTTACCTTATCAGGTTGAACCTCTAACACACCACCTGATACAGCAACCAACTCTTCTTCCATTGTACTTGATTTGGTTAATCTCAATACACCAGGACGAACCAAGCTCATAATCGGCTCATGTCTCGGATAAATACCCAGTTCACCATTTACCGTTGGCACCACAATGAAACTTGCTTCGCCAGAATAAATACTGTTCTCGTTACTTACCACTTCAACTTGCATGATGCTCATGCCAGCCTCCTTATTAGCCTAATGTTTTCGCTTTCTCAACAGCTTCTTCAATACCGCCTACCATGTAGAATGCTTGTTCAGGCAGGTGGTCGTATTCGCCAGAGAGAATGGCTTTAAAGCCAGCAATCGTATCGCGCAATGCCACATATTTACCAGGCGAACCTGTAAACACTTCCGCTACATGGAAAGGCTGCGACAAGAAACGTTGGATTTTACGCGCACGCATAACGGTCAATTTGTCTTCATCAGACAACTCGTCCATACCCAAAATGGCGATGATGTCGCGCAACTCTTTGTATTTTTGCAAAGTAGATTGAACGCCACGCGCCACATCGTAATGCTCTTGACCCAAAACCATGGGGTCCAATTGACGTGAAGTGGAATCCAATGGGTCTACCGCAGGATAAATACCCAAAGAAGCAATATCTCGGCTCAATACAACCGTTGCATCCAAATGCGCGAATGTGGTTGCAGGAGAAGGGTCAGTCAAGTCGTCCGCAGGAACGTAAACTGCCTGAATGGACGTAATCGAACCTGTTTGCGTAGAAGTAATGCGCTCTTGCAAACGACCCATTTCTTCCGCCAACGTAGGTTGATAACCCACCGCAGAAGGCATACGACCCAACAAAGCAGACACTTCTGTACCTGCCAAAGTGTAGCGATAAATGTTATCCACAAAGAACAACACATCGCGACCTTTGCCATTTTCGTCTTTTTCATCACGGAAATGTTCAGCCATAGACAAACCTGTCAAAGCAACACGCAAACGGTTGCCTGGTGGTTCATTCATCTGACCGTAAACCATTGCCACTTTGTCCAACACGTTGGAATCTTTCATCTCGTGGTAGAAGTCATTACCTTCACGAGTACGCTCGCCCACACCCGCAAATACGGACAAACCACTGTGTGCTTTGGCGATGTTGTTAATCAATTCCATCATGTTTACGGTTTTGCCCACACCTGCACCACCGAACAGACCCACTTTACCACCTTTTGCAAATGGGCAAAGTAAATCAATCACTTTGATGCCTGTTTCCAGCAATTCGGTTGTGCTGGACAATTCATCAAATTTAGGTGCTGGCTGATGAATCGCACGGAATTGGTCGGCACCAATATCGCCTGCTTCATCAACGGGATTACCCAATACGTCCATAATGCGACCCAGCGTAGCCTTACCCACAGGCACAGTAATTGGCGCACCTGTATTATTGACCGCTAAGCCACGTTTCAAACCATCGGTACTGCCCATCGCAATGGTACGCACCACGCCATCGCCCAATTGTTGTTGCACTTCCAAAGTCAGTTCAACATCAACCAGTTTCAATGCATCGTAAACGCGTGGAATCGCATCGCGTGGAAATTCCACATCAACGACTGCACCAATGATTTGTACGATTTTGCCTTGGCTCATTATCGTATCCTAATCTTTATTCAGACAGTTTCAGGCTGCCTTAAACGGCTGCTGCCCCTGCCACAATTTCTGACAATTCTGTGGTAATTGCTGCTTGACGTGATTTGTTGTACACCAAACGCAATTCTTTAATGGCATTGCCCGCATTATCGGTTGCTGCTTTCATTGCAACCATACGCGCAGCCTGTTCTGATGCCATATTGTCGCACAATGCTTGATAAACCACAGATTCCAAATAACGGCGAACCAAATATTCCAATACCACTTGTGGGCTTGGCTCGTAACGATAGTCCCAATTAAACTTACTGTCTGATTCCACTTTTTCATTCAAAATGTGCTGACCAATCGGCAACAACACTTCTGAACGTGTTTCCTGTTTCATGGTATTGATGAAACCAGAGTAGATTAAATGAATGGTATCCAATTCGCCATTTTCATAACGCTTAAAAAACTCGTTCAAAGGGCCAAGCAAAACTTCCATTTTTGGGGTATCGCCCAAGTTGGTTGAACTTGCTACCACATTCAAACCCACGCGTTGGCAAGCTGCCAAGCCTTTGCTGCCCAAACACACCACTTCTGTTTCAATTCCTTGCTGTTGGTAATCTTGTACTTGGGCAAAGAATTTTTTCAACAGATTGGCATTCAAGCCACCACATAAACCTTTGTCGGTGGTAATCAGAACGAAACCCACACGCTTGATTTCGCTGCGGCTTTCCAACATTTTCAAACCATGGTATTCATTGGTTTGGGCAAGTTGGTTCATCACCAATCTGACTTTTTCGGCATAAGGTCTTGCCAAACGCATGCGTTCTTGAGTCTTGCGCATTTTAGAGGTTGATACCATTTGCATCGCTTTGGTGATTTTTTGCGTATTTTGTACGCTGCGAATCTTGGTAAGAATCTCTTTTCCAACTGCCATGTTTCAGACTCCTTCTGTAAAAATCACTCGGGGATTAAGCCGCGTATTTGTTAGAAGTCTTAAACACTTTCATGGCTTCTGTCAGTGTTTTCTCTTGTTCATCAGACAATGCACCTGCTGCATTTACTGCATCAAGCAAATCACTGTGTTGCGAACGCACATACGCCAAGAAATCAGCCTCAAAAGCCAAAGCTTTTGATACAGGCACATCAGAATATGAACCGTTATTGATTGCCCATAAAGTCAATGCCATTTCAGCCGTATTTAAGGTATTGAATTGTTTTTGTTTCATCAATTCAGTAACCACTTCGCCGTGCTGCAATTGTTTGCGTGTTGCATCGTCCAAATCGGAAGCAAATTGTGAGAACGCTGCCAATTCACGGTATTGTGCCAATGCCAAACGAATGCCGCCACCCAATTTTTTGATGACTTTGGTTTGAGCTGCACCACCCACGCGAGATACCGAAATACCTGCATTGATTGCGGGGCGAATACCTGAATTGAACAAATCGGTTTCCAAGAAAATTTGACCGTCAGTAATGGAAATCACGTTAGTGGGTACGAATGCAGATACGTCGCCAGCTTGTGTTTCAATAATGGGTAAGGCAGTCAAAGAACCTGTTTTGCCTTTTACTTCGCCATTGGTCAATTTTTCCACTTCATCGGCATTGATACGCGCAGCGCGTTCCAACAAGCGAGAGTGCAAGTAGAATACATCACCAGGGTAAGCTTCACGACCTGGTGGGCGGCGCAACAGCAAAGAAATTTGACGATAAGCTACTGCTTGTTTGGACAAGTCATCGTAAACAATCAGCGCATCTTCGCCAATATCGCGGAAGTATTCGCCCATGGTGCAGCCTGCATAAGGTGCAATAAATTGCAATGCTGCCGCTTCAGATGCAGTTGCTGCTACCACGATGGTGTGCGCCATTGCACCGTGTTCTTCCAATTTGCGAACCACGTTGGCAATGGAAGAAGCTTTTTGACCCACAGCCACATAAATACAAACAACGCCTGTGCCTTTTTGATTGACAATCGCGTCCAAAGCAACCGCCGTTTTACCAGTTTGACGGTCGCCAATAATCAATTCACGCTGACCGCGTCCAACTGGAACCATTGAATCAATTGCTTTAATGCCAGTTTGCATAGGCTGGTCAACGGATTGACGTGCAATCACGCCCGGCGCAATTTTTTCAATAGGTGCTGTTTTGCTGGTATTGATTGGACCTTTACCATCAATGGGCTGACCCAAAGCATTCACAACACGACCAACCAATTCACGACCAATCGGTACTTCCAAAATACGACCTGTACATTTCACTTCATCGCCTTCTTTGATGTGTTCATACTCACCGAGTACAACTGCACCAACTGAATCGCGTTCTAAGTTCATTGCCAAGCCAAAAGTGTTGTTTGGAAATTCCAACATCTCACCTTGCATTACATCTGACAAGCCATGCACCCGAACAATACCGTCTGTTACAGAAATCACCGTACCACGCGTACGGATTTCGTGTTTGGTATTCAAGTTCTCAATTTTGGCTTTCAGCAAATCACTGATTTCAGCAGGATTAAGCTGCATGAAAACTCTCCTAATTTGTCAAAGTCGTGTACAAAGACTGTAATTTAGCCTGTACCGACAAATCCAATACTTGGTCGCCTACTTCTACCTTAATACCACCAATCAAATTGGGGTCATGTTTAAATGTAGCTTGTAAACGCGTATTAAAATGTTGTTCTAAATCACTGATGATTTTTGCTCTTTGACCTTCACTAGCCACCTCAAAAGCAGTGTAAATCACGGCTTCTTTAGTATTGCTGCCAGCCAATGCCAAACTTTGGTACTGAGCATGGATTTCAGGCAAAACAGCCAATCGTTTTTCTTGCGCAACCACATACACAAAGTTTTTGAATGCTTTGTCTTTGGTGGGTTTACTATTTCCCAGCAAATTCAACAATTCATCTGCTTGTTCTGTAATTGTTTTATCAGCTTGACTGATTAACTCCACCACTTTGGGTTGTTGCATCAGCCAAGCCAGTTCTGCAAGACCACTCAACCAATTTTGCACTTGCTCTTTTTCAGTTGCAAGCTCAAATAAGGCTTTTGCATAGGGACGGGCAACAGTTGCGAACTCAATCATAAGCTTACAGCTCCTGTTTTAAGGCACTCAACATTTTGGCATGTTGCTTTTCATCTACTTCACGACGCAAAATAGATTCAGCACCTTTAACTGCCAACGTTGCAACTTGCTCACGCAAGGCTTCACGGGCACGGTTGATTTCTTGCTCCAAATCCGCTTTAGCTTGCGCTGCAATACGCGCTGCTTCTGTTACAGCTTGGTTTTTAGCCTCTTCTACAATTTGGCCGGCACGTTTTTCAGCATTACCCACCATTTCAGCAACCTGTGAGCGCCCTTCTACCAAGAGTTCTGCAACTTTCTTTTCAGCCTGCTCAAAATCGCTCTTACCTCGTTCAGCAGCAGCCAAACCTTCAGCAATTTTATCGGCGCGCTCATCGAGTGCTTTCGCAATTGGTGGCCATACATATTTCATTGTAAACCAAACCAATCCAAAAAAAACAATGATTTGCGCAATCAAGGTTGCATTAATATTCACTTTATTAACCTTTGTGTTTGTATTTAACTCAAACAGCTACGTTTCAGGCAGCCCGAAACGGTTCTGACGGACTATTAGCCAGCTGTAAATGGGTTAACAAAAGCAAACAGCAAGGCAATCGCAACACCAATCAAGAAAGCAGCATCAATCAAGCCAGCAATCAAGAACAATTTAGTTTGCAAAGGTCCAATCAATTCAGGCTGACGCGCAGAAGATTCCAAATATTTAGAACCAACCATAGCAATACCAATAGACGCACCCAATGCACCCAATGCAACAATCAAACCACAAGCGATTGCCACTAAACCATAATAATCCATAATTAAACTCCTAAAAAAATTAAAGGTAAAAGAAAAGTACTGCGTTTAAAAAACCACATCAATGTGCATCATGCGCTTGACCAATATAAACAAAAGCCAATGCCATAAAAATAAAAGCCTGTAAGACAATAACCAAAATATGAAAAATTGCCCATGCCAAACCAGCTATAATATGAATCAAAAATAAGAATGGATCCATCAAACTTACGCCACCAGAAGCTGCCCACGCACCACCCAATAAAGCAATAAGCATGAACACCAACTCACCTGCATACATATTACCAAACAATCGCATACCATGCGAAACTGTTTTAGACAAAAACTCGATAATATTCATCAAAAAATTGGCTGGCATTAATAAAGGATTACTGCCAAATGGCGCAGAGAACATTTCATGCATCCACCCACCAAAACCTTTAATTTTGATATTGTAAAAAATACAAGTAAATAACACGCCAATTGCCAACGCCAAAGTAGTATTTAAATCCGCAGTAGGAACAACACGCAATAAAGCATGATGCTCACCTGTCATTCCTTGCCAAGTAACAGGCAATAAGTCAACAGGTAAAAAATCCATCGCGTTCATCAAAATAATCCAAACAAACAAAGTCAAACCCAAAGGTGCAATGACTTTACGCGATTCAGCATTATGAATGATGCTTTTACACATATCATCAACAAATTCAAATAGAATTTCAACAGCTGCCTGAAAACGACCTGGCACACCAGCAGTTGCTGTTTTTGCACCACGATACAACAAAAAGCTACCCAAAATTCCCAATACAATTGCGAAAAATACCGAATCCAGATTGATAAATGAAAAGTCGGCAATATTGCGCAAACCTTGCCCTTCTGTTACATCCGACAAACTGGTTAAACTTTGTAAATGATGCTTGATGTAATCGGCTGCTGTGATGTTTTCACTTGCCATAACGATGAACTCTCAAAAATAATAAAAAGACAAAATGACTGACACTCAATAAACCAACAAAAAAAGGGATAAATCTCATGTCTTGATAAAAGAGAAAAAACATAATCATCAAAAACAACGCCAGTCCTATTTTTAAACTCTCTGCTAACAAAAAACCGACACCAGCCCAAGCAGGTCGCTTTTTCAAAAAGTTTAAAAAAAATACCGCCAAGAAAGTTGGCAAACTATAACATAATCCACCCAATAAAAGTGAAATGAACGTTTGTTTACCTGCAATAAACCAAGCCAACGCAGACAAAATTGTAATTGTAATAAATTGCAATTTGATTATCGCAAACAAAATTCTAACCGCCTTCTAACTGCCCTAGCACTTATTCTAAGCTGTACAAATATAATCAAAGAGATGATTGCCGTCAAGTGAAACAGTTAAATTTTGTGAGTTTTCAGGTCACATTTTTGCACTTGTATCAATTATGTTAAAATTCGCAACTTTGAATTTATCTTAAATAAAGCTGGAGAATCATTATGGCTGGTCATAGCAAATGGGCAAACATTCAACACAAGAAAGCCCGTGTTGATGCACAACGTGGTAGAATTTTTACCAAATTAATCAAAGAAATTACTGTTGCAGCCAAACTGGGAGGCGGCGACCCAGCCTCCAATCCCCGTTTACGTTTAGCAATGGACAAAGCTTGGGATGCCAATATGCCCAAAGACAATGTACAACGGGCGATTGATAAAGGAACTGGCAATCTTGAAGGTGTTGAATATATTGAGTTACGCTACGAAGGCTATGGTATTGGTGGTGCCGCTCTCATGGTGGATTGCATGACCGACAACAAAACTCGTACCGTTGCTGATGTTCGCCATGCTTTTACCAAAAATGGTGGCAATTTAGGTACAGACGGTTGTGTGGCATTTAATTTTATTCATCAAGGTTATTTGGTCTTCACCAATGCGGATGAAGATGCCTTAATTGAAGCAGCTCTAGAAGCAGGTGCAAGCGATGTCATCACTGATGAAGACGGTATTATTGAAGTGATTACCGAACCGACCGATTGGGCAAGCATTAAAGCTACTTTAGAGCAAACAGGATTCAAATCTGACGATGGCGATGTAACGATGCGTGCACAAAATACCATTGTTTTAACAGGTGATGATGCCATTAAAATGCAAAAATTGCTTGATGCTTTGGAAGATTTAGACGATGTACAAAATGTCTATACTTCTGCCATTTTGGCTACATAATAATTCTTTTCAGGCAGCCTGAAAAACAAAAATGGCAACTTTAAAGTTGCCATTTTTTCAATTTTTATGTTGCTTCAACAGCGTTCTGTATGGCAAAAAATGCCGCCACACCTGCTTCAATCTGCCCCATACTTGCCGACTGCGCTTCATGATACGCTTCTTCTAAAGCATAAGTAAAACCTATAGCATCTGCACCACCATGACTTTTAATGACCACGCCACGCAAGCCCAAGAAAATGGCACCATTAAACCGCCTCGGGTCAAAACGGTTTTTAAAACCGCGTAAGGCAGGTAAAGCCCCCAATCCACCCAACTTGGTAAAGATGTTGCGATTAAATTCTTGTTTGATTTCACCACCCATGAATTTGACTGCACCTTCAATGGTTTTTAAAACAATATTGCCCACAAAACCATCTGCAACTACCACATCCACCTTACCTACAAACACATCATTGCCTTCCACATTGCCCACAAAATTCAAACCACTGTTTTTCAGCAACTGAAAAGTAGCTTTGACTGCTTCTGTACCTTTAATTTCTTCACTGCCGATATTCAATAAACCCACGCGAGCAGGTTTATTTTCAGGGTTTAACGCATCAGACAACTGACTACCTAATACCGCAAATTGACACAATTGCTCTGCGGTACAATCAGCATTCGCCCCCAAATCCAACATCAACACACGACGACCATTTTCGGCAGGTAAAAATTTGGCAATAGCAGGGCGTTCAATACCTGGCAAAGTTTTCAACACAAAACGCGCCGTTGCCATCAACGCCCCTGTATTACCTGCAGATACTGCCGCCTGTGCACGACCATTTTTGACTTCTTCAATCGCCAAACGCATAGAAGAACGCTTTTTGTTTTTCAACGCCACCTGTGGGGCTTCATCCATACCTACTACTTCATCAGTATGAATGATTTCAATACGCTCCATTGGGGCTTGTGCTTGCAATAATGCTGCTTTTACTGCCACTTCATCGCCCACCATAATTAAACGCACGTTGGGTTGCTGTTGCAAAAAAGCAACAGCAGCAGGTGCAGTCACAGGCAATCCAATATCGCCTCCCATTCCATCTACGGAAATTGTTATCATGGTTGTTCCTCGCCAAATGATTTACAAGCTGCCTGAAACAGCCAAACCGTGTTTTTATTCTATTGCACTCAAATTGTTTAGGCTGCCTGAAACATTTTCAGACAGCCCAATTAAAACTTTTCATCACGAACCTGCTGCACGACGATTGTGCGCATCAATATCCATTGCATCCCAAGGATAGTTAATCCACCAATCTTCAATTTCCAAACCGCAGAAATAAGCAATGTTCTCAGGCAGCTTACCCACTTTTTCTTTAATTTTATTGTGAATCACAGCCACACCAATGTGCGCAAAACCATCATTTTTCAATTCACGCAACACAAATTCCATTGTGGTTCGGCTGTCGTCCACTTCATCAACCACCAAAATGTTCTTACCCACCAAATTATCTGGAATAGGGTCAAGCCATTGAATTTTTTGCACCGTATCAGCCGTTTTGCCTTCGGTTTCATTTAAATAATAAGCTGTTGTAACCGCATAAATGGGTACATCTAAAAAAGTACGCAACATGCGTGCAGGGATAAATCCACCACCACCAATTGCAATCATGGCATCGTATTGCACCCCTGCTGCCTGAATCTGGGTCGCAACTTTTTTAACAACACGATGAATATCATCATAACTGTACCAAACTTTATGCATTTTTCTACACTCCAACATACAAGCCAAGTAGCACCAAATGCTACCACCTGTGAAACCGATGTACGAAAAAAGCCAGACGAGATGCTTTTACTGGCATTCGCTGGCTTTTCTCATCTTAAAAATTATTCACCTTTGGCTTTAACCACTTTACGACCGCGATACATGCCATTTGGTGAAATGTGGTGTGGACGATGAACTTCACCTGTTGTGGTATTCACAGACAAAGCAGGGGCAGTTAAAGCATCGTGTGAACGGTGCATACCACGGCGAGAAGGGGATTTTTTGTTTTGTTGAACAGCCATTTCAAGCTCCTAAAAATAAAAATGAAATTTAACCTTTTTTTAAACCCGACAAAACTGCAAAAGGATTGGGCTTGCCTTGATTAACCTTATCTAAATGCGCATCATCGCAATCATTATGCTTGGGCGAAATTGGTAAAGCCATCAGTATTTGATCTTCCACCAAAGTTAGCATGTCCAATTCTTCATCAAGCAACATACCCTCCAAGCTTTCGTCTGAAACCATCGCATTATCCAATGTTTCCTCATCAGAAAATAGCACAATGCGTACATTTTCATTTAACTGAAAATCTGTGGGCAACAGACAGCGTTGACAATGCAGCTTCAGGTCGCCTGAAACAGACAAATCCAAAAATGGACGTTGTAAAACATCAATACCACCTGTAATTTGGTATGCGATTTTGCGATTTGTTTCTGCCATTTCAGGCACACAAACACGCTCGTCTAATTCCTGTAAAGCCACTTCGCCTTGTAAAATGGCTTTATCTGCCGCAAAAGTCAGCGGGTTAATCAATATTCGGTTTAACATAAACGGAGCATCATATAATTTTCTTGCTTTATCGTCAATATTTTCATGTAAAAATACAAAATATCGGCTGCTTGAAATCATCTGCTTTAATTTAAACATCAACACAATCAATTTACAGATTAAACTTATAATCACTGCATGAAATCCAAATTCAAGTATTGAATTAAATTTAGTTTATAAACAATAAATTACTTTAATCTTATACAACCCTCTTCATTCAAACACACCAATCCACATACAATACACATCTTTACAAATAACAAACCCAATTCCTCATGAGTTTACCCTTAATTCTCGCTTCTGGTTCTGTTTTCAGGCAGCAACAATTACACCGACTGGGCATACCTTTTACGGCTGCCATTCCCAATTTTGATGAAACACCTTTAAACAACGAAACCGCTGCCGATACTGCAGCACGTTTGGCTGAAGGCAAAGCTCGTTCATTGGCATCAACTTATCCGCAACATCTAATCATCGGTGCAGACCAAGTGGCTTTTTGTCGTGGAGAACAACTGGGTAAACCAATGAATGTTGCCCATGCACAACATATGTTGCACCAATTATCGGGACAAAAAATTGAGTTTTACAGTGCAATTTGTTTGCTTAATACTGTTTCAGGCAGCCTAAAAACACACACCGACCACACCACAGTCAAAATGCGTGTTTTAAACGACACACAAATTACCCATTATTTACAACGCGAACCCGATGCGATTTATTGTGCAGGCGCAGCAAAAAGTGAAGGCTTGGGTGCAGTTTTGTTGGAACGCATCGACAGCACCGACCCCAATGCCTTAATTGGATTACCCATTTTCAAATTGATTGATTTTTTATACGAAGAAAATTTTATCATTTTATAAAAAATAGTCATAGAAGTGAAAATGCAATACAAGGCGACCATGCCCATCGTGTACAAATCATACATTAAGAGCATGATCAACACAGTAGTGCTTTTACAATGCGGCAACCATACATCTCGGTCGCCTTACAGTATATGACAAAAATCTTTGAAACCACCTGAAACCAATCCCCTCTCCTACTGATAAGAGAGGAAGTAAAATTGGTGGTAATATCAAAAATTGTCGTTTACTGCAAGGCAGAAGGCAGCCTGAAAACACTTTCAAACCCACCAACCATTTTCCAAATACAAAATGAGCATACTGTACTTAATCCCCACCCCACTTGGCACAGCCGACACCCCTTGTCTGTTACCACACGAACAAAAACAAATCATCAGTTTAAATGATTTTGTGGTTGAAGCTGAAAAAACCGCGCGCGCCCATTTGAAACATTTGGGTGTTACTACACCCATACGCGAACTCCATTTACAAACCCTAAACGAACACACACCCACCAGTAAGCTGCCTGAATTATTGCAACCTTTACGCGAAGGACGCTCACTCGGTTTATTGAGTGAAGCAGGTTGTCCAGCGGTTGCCGACCCTGGTGCCAATTTGGTGGCATTGGCACATCAAGAAGGTTTTGAAGTACGCCCCTTAATTGGACCTTCCAGCATTTTATTGGCATTAATGGCTTCAGGTGCAAACGGACAATGTTTTGCATTCAAAGGCTATATTCCTGCCGACAAAACCGAACGTTTAAGCTGCCTGAAAGACTTGGAACAGCGTTCACGCCAAGCTGATGAAACTCAAATTTTCATTGAAACACCGTATCGCAATGATGCTTTACTTGCTGATGCGCTTACGGTATTACACCCCGAAACCCGTTTATGTGTAGCGTGTGATTTGACTTTACCTACACAAACCATCATCAGCCAAAAAGTCGCTCAATGGCGCAAAATACCACAACTACCCGACTTAAAAAAACGTCCGACTTTATTCGTTGTGTATGCTACCTGAACAACAAAACATTGACTATTGACTGATGATATCCACGCACTTAAAATTGCAACTTCTTCATTATCTGATGCCATTTCAGGCAATTTTTTCCATTTAAACCAAGCTCATTACTTATTTTTAGGCAGCCTGATATACGTTGCTGCCTGATTTTCAGTTGTTGTCATTCCACTTTAAAACATTTCAAAAGAACCATGCACGTTTCAGAACTTCAAACCCAACATATTACTGCCCTACTTGCCCAAGCCGAACAAATTGGCATTGAAAATGCCAATCGCTTGCGAAAACAAGACCTTGTTTTTACCATTGTCCGCGAAATGATGAAAAGTGGACAAGAATTCATCTGTTCTGGCACATTAGAAATTTTGCCCGATGGCTACGGCTTTTTACGCAGTGCTGCCACATCTTACTTGGCTTGCCCCGATGACATTTATGTATCGCCACACCAAATCCGCCGTTTCAATTTACACACAGGCGACACCATTGAAGGCACGGTACGCGTTCCCAAAAACGATGAAAAATACTTCGCACTGGTGCGTTTGGACAGCGTCAATGGCGACCACCCCGAAGTCTGTCGCCATAAAGTGTTGTTTGAAAACTTAACCCCCCTATTTCCAACCAAACAACTCAAATTAGAACAAGACATTGTTGCCGAAGAAAACATCACAGGGCGCATTATCGACCTAATTTCGCCCATTGGTTTGGGGCAACGCGCTTTGTTGGTTGCGCCCCCTAAATCGGGTAAAACCGTGATGTTGCAAAACATCGCCCACGCGATTACAGCCAATAATCCCGATGTGGAATTGATTGTTTTATTGATTGACGAACGCCCCGAAGAAGTTACCGAAATGACCCGCAGTGTGCGCGGCGAAGTAGTAGCGTCCACTTTTGACGAACCCGCACAACGCCATGTTCAAGTGGCTGAAATGGTAATAGAAAAAGCCAAACGCATGGTGGAACACAAAAAAGATGTCGTGATTTTGCTGGACAGCATCACACGCCTTGCGCGTGCCTACAACACGGTTGTGCCAACTTCGGGCAAAGTGCTGACGGGCGGTGTGGATGCAAACGCATTACACAGACCCAAACGTTTCTTTGGTGCAGCGCGTAACACCGAAGAAGGCGGCTCACTCACGATTATCGCCACTGCGCTGGTGGACACAGGCAGCCGCATGGACGATGTGATTTTTGAAGAATTTAAAGGCACGGGCAATATGGAGCTGAATTTGGAACGCCGCTTGGCTGAAAAGCGCGTATTCCCCGCCATCAACATCAATAAATCAGGCACACGCCGCGAAGAATTGCTCGTACCACAAGAACAGTTGCAAAGAATGTGGGCGTTACGCCGCGTCATTCACCCAATGGACGACATGGAAGCCGCCGAATTTTTGTTAAGCAAAGTCAAACAAACCAAAAACAATCATGATTTCTTTGATTTAATGCGTGGTGGTTCACCCAGTAAATCCAGCAATACCAGCACAACCCAAACACCCAAAACACGTAAACCACGCACCAGTAGCAAAACACCATCTGGTCAATCCTAAAACACGCCCCAACTTTCAGGCAGCCTGCCTGAAAGTTCAGACCTGCTAAATTCCGAAAGCAAACCCCATGTCTGAATTGCACAATATTTTGTCTTTCAACAACACTTTTGTAGAAGAAGGACGTTATGAAGCATTTCTAACCAACAAATATCCTGAACGTAAATTGGCAGTTTTATCCTGTATGGACACCCGTATGGTAGAATTATTACCCGCCGCTTTGGGTTTAAAAAATGGCGATGCCAAATTAATTAAAAACGCAGGCGCAGTGGTAACACACCCTTGGGGTTCAGTCATGCGTTCTTTATTGGTAGCCGTATTTGAATTGCGTGTACAAGAAATCATGGTGGTGGCGCACCACGATTGTGGTATGCGCGGCTTAAACAGCACGTCTTTTTTGCACAAAGCCCAAGACAATGGCATTCCCGAAGACCGCATCACCACACTGCGTCATGCAGGCATTGATTTAGACAGTTGGCTCAAAGGTTTTGACAATGTGGAAGACAGCGTACGCCATACCGTTGGCGTGATTCGTCGACACCCATTGATGCCAGCCAATATTGCGGTACACGGTCTAGTCATTCACCCAACCACAGGCAAATTAAACGTTGTAGTTGATGGCAATGAAACGTGTGCGATTTGACATGTGACTTAATTTCAGCGTTGCCTCCCACAACCACACAAAAAACAAACACACCACTTTAATCATGGTGCGTTTGTTTTTCAGGCAGCCAAATTATCACTCTGCCACATCATCTTGATTACTGCGAATTACCAATAAAGGCAAATGGCTTTGACGCATCACTGTTTCCGCAAAACTGCCCATCAGCAAATGCATCAAACCCGTGCGACCATGTGTGCCAATCACAATCAAATCCGCACCATTGGCATCAGCATAAGCCACCAATTCTTGCGCCATTTCTTTTGCACCCTTTGCCGCTACCAAAAGATGACTTTGCACACTGTTTACACCCAAATTCTTCGCGGCAACTTCCGCTTCTGCCAACACCTCATTGCCACCTGCAATCGCTGCCGCTTCATAGCTTTCGTGTTGCAAGAATTCAGGTGCCAAAGTCATGTATTCACTCGGATTGGCAACCGTTACCAAAGTCATGCGTGCTTGCACAGCAACCGCAATTGCCGCCGCGTGTTTCAAGGCATTTAAAGAAGTATTGCTGCCATCTACGGCTACGACCAAATGTTTGTACATCACATTCTCCTTAAAAAATGGTGAAACAGGTTTTGACCTGTGGTTTGCAGTATAATCCAAGCCCGATATTTTGTCGGCAAAATTTTCACAATCATTTGTTTCAGGACAAACCATGCACCCATCTGATGACACACGCCGCTTCGGTGGCATTGCCCGACTTTACGGCACGCAAGGCTTAACCGCGCTGCAAAATGCCCACGTTTGCGTGGTCGGTGTAGGCGGGGTAGGTTCTTGGGCGGTTGAAGCTTTGGCGCGTTCAGGCGTGGGCAAGCTCACGCTGATTGATTTGGATAACATTGCCATTTCCAATGTAAACCGCCAATTACACGCACTCACACCCGATTTTGGCAAAGCCAAAGTCAGCGCATTGCACGAACGTTTGCTGCTCATCAATCCACATATTCAAGTAATTGAAATAGAAGAATTTGTTGATGAACACAATCTACCCAAACTTTTCAGGCAGTCTTTTGATTTTGTGATTGATGCCATAGACCAAATTCGTGTTAAAGCCGTCATGATTGATTATTTTATCAAACACAAACAGGCTTTTATTATCAGCGGTGGTGCTGGTGGGCAACGCAATCCCGCGCTTATTCAAACCGCCGATTTAAGCCGAACCACACAAGACCCTTTGTTGTCTAATTTGCGCTACACCCTACGCAAAAAATACGGTTTTCCTCGTGGTGGCGAAAAAATGCGTGTGCCATGTGTGTTCTCCACCGAAGCCATTACGCCACCACAAATAACCGAAACTTGTGATGTTTCAGGCAGCCCATCATCTGCACCACAAGGTTTATCGTGTGCGGGCTATGGCGCGAGCATGTTGGTAACAGCCAGTTTCGGTTTACATTGCGCTACTGCCGCGATTGAACACATTATTAAAAATAAATGATGAACGCGAACTCACGCAAATTTAAGGCTGCCTGAAACCCTTTCAGGCAGCCTTAATGCATGATGAATAACAGGTTCTAAATTCTGACCACGCTGTTTACCCCTTTAATTTCGGTTAAAGCAGTAAACAAACGTGGTAACTCGTTCACTTGTTTCACTTCCAAAGTAAAACGCATACTGGCTTCCAAATCACGCGATTGGGTTTGCACGGCAGTTACATTGATTTTATGACGCGTAAAACAATCGGATACATCACGCAAAAGTCCATGCCTGTCTTGTGCACGCACTTCCAAAGCAATCGCAAAAATTTGTTTACCATCTAAATTTGCCCATTGTGCTGACACGGTTTTTTCAGGCAGCTGTTGTACCAAATGTTGGAAATCAGCGCAATTTTGCCGATGAATGGAAATGCCTTTTTCACGCGTTACAAAACCCACAATTTCATCAGGTGGAGCAGGTTTGCAACACTTGGCAAGGTGTGTGAGCAAGCCATCTTCACCGTCTATCAAAATACCATTTTGATTGCTTGTTTTGATTTTGGATTTCTTGACAATAGTTTGTTCATTGACCGACACAGGCGATGGTTCAATCAATGCACCTGCGGCTTTTTGTATGGCGCGCGCGGTAATATCGCCTTGCCCAATGGCGGTATGAAGCTCCTCTAAATTTTTGAAATTTAAGGATTCACACAATTTTTGCTGATTGGGGCGTGGCTGAATTTTGGCAAGGATTTTGTCCAACTGGTTCGCACCCTGTTCGCGCACTGCTTCGGCGTTTTGCGCCCGAATGTAGGCGCGGATTTTGCTGATGGCTTTGTTGGATTTGACCCAACCTTCGTGCAACCAGTTTACCGATGGCTCGCCTTCTTTGGCGGTAATGATTTCCACGCGCTGCCCATTTTCCAATGGTGTGGACAATGGCACGATTTGTCCATCTACTTTTGCACCGCGACAACGGTTGCCCAAATCGGTGTGCAGGGCGTAGGCAAAGTCAATCGGTGTTGCACCTGCGGGCAGAGAAAACACTTTGCCATGCGGACTTAACACATAAATTGTGTCGTTGAACAATTCGGTTTGGAATGCGCTGGCAAGGTCTTCTTTACCGCTCTCGGCCATGTTTTCACGCCAATCCAAGAGCTGACGCAACCATGCGATTTTTTGTTCGTAGGCACTGTCGCCCTGTCCACCTTCTTTGTATCGCCAATGTGCTGCCACGCCGAACTCGTTGAATTGGTGCATTTGTTTGGTGCGGATTTGCACTTCAATGCCTTTGTCTGCTGGCCCAACAATGACAGTGTGCAAGGATTGGTAGCCATTGCCTTTGGGGTTGGCGATGTAGTCATCAAATTCACCTGGTATGGGTTGCCACAGAGAATGCACGATGCCCAAGGTGGCATAGCATTCGGGAATGGTGTCCACCAACACGCGTACGGCACGAAGGTCATAAAGCCCGTCAAAATTGAGCTTTTTCTTGACCATTTTTTTGTGTATGGAATAGATGTGCTTGGGACGACCTGCCACATCGCACGCGATGCCTGCTTTTTGCACGGCGTTTTTGAGGGTAGCAACGAAATCATCGATGTATTGCAGGCGTTCTTCGCGTTTTTCGTCCAATAAGGTGGCGATGCGACGATAGGCTTCGGGATTGTGGTGGCGAAAACCCAAGTCTTCCAGTTGCCATTTGAGTTGCCATACGCCCAAGCGGTTGGCAAGCGGTGCGAAAATATCCAGCGTTTCTTTGGCGATGCGGCGTTTGTCGGGATTATCGGGCGTTTGGTTAAGGTATTGTAGGGTGCGGGTTCGCAATGCGAGTTTAATCAGCACCACGCGAATGTCGGACACCATGGCAAGCAACATTTTTCGCATGGTTTCGGCTTGGGCAGCGCGTTCTTCTGGTGTTGCCAGCACGTCCACTTTGGCAAAATGGGTCAGCTTTTGCACTTCATCTATGCCTGCCACCAAATTAGCAATCGCATCTCCGCAATGTGTTGCCACCGTTTCACGCCAATTTTCGGCATAAGATGAAATATCGGTCAAGAGTACCGCTGCCACCGCATCAGGCAGTAAATCCATCTCCGCCACCATCAAAGCCACCGCCAAAAGGTGCGGCAACAAAGGCTCTTTGGCGGTTTCTGTTACCGCATGTTCAGGATAATATTGTTCCGCCAAAGCCAAAGCCGCATACAATAATTTGCGGCTTTTTTCGGGCAGCCCATCAGCATAATCGGTATAACGTTGGCATAAAGCAAACAATTCTTGTGTGGCAATCATAAGGTATCCCCACAAACATTTGAAAGCAGCCATTTTAAGCATACTGTTTCCAAATTGTCAGCAAATTTATGTGCTTTAACAGGCTGCCTGAAATCCCACTCACAATCTGTTTACCCATACACTTTCAGGCAGCCTCAAAGACAAACAGACCATTTTCAGATAAAATCAACACCCTTTTAAATCAACACATCAGGCTGCCTGAAACCCTTTCAGGCAGCCTTATCATCCACATCATGAACACATTGCTCAACCTCATCTTCACATGGTTTGAATCCCGCATTGAAACCTACCCCACCCAAGAACCCACCACACCACAAAAAGGCTTATTCCGTTTCCTCTGGTCGTGCAGCGAAGGCATACGTTCATGGATAATCCTGCTCGCCCTGTGTTCTGCTGTAACAGGCATATTAGAAGCCCTGCTGTTTCAATTCATGGGCAAAATTACCGACTGGCTCACCCAATACACCCCACAAACCCTATTTAACGAAAAAGGTTGGGCATTAGCAGGCATGGTATTTTTACTGCTGTTTTTTGTGGTATGGCGATTTTTTGCTGCCAACGTGCGTTTACAAACCCTACAAGGCGCGTTTCCCATGCGTTTACGCTGGCATTTCCACCGCCTGATGCTCAACCAGAGTCTCGGCTTTTATCAAGACGAATTTGCAGGACGCGTGTCCGCCAAAGTCATGCAAACCGCGCTGGCGGTACGTGAAACCATAATGACTTTTGCCGACATGATTGTTTACGTTGGCGTGTACTTCATGACAACGGGCATAATACTTGCAACCCTAGACGGTTGGCTCTTATTGCCTTTCATTATCTGGGCAATCCTGTTTGCCCTTACCCTATACATTTTAATCCCCAAGCTCGCCCAAACCGCGCAAAATCAAGCCGATGCACGCAGCCTGATGACAGGTCGCATTACCGATGCCTATGCCAACATTACCACCGTTAAACTCTTCTCACACGGCGCACGCGAAGCGCGTTATGCCAAAGAATCCATGCAAGAATTTATGGTAACAGTACACGCACAGATGCGGCTCGCCACCCTATTAGACAGTACCAACTTCGCCATCAATGTTTTACTTACACTATCCTCAACCGCATTAGGCATCATACTTTGGTTAAATGGACAAGTCAGCGTAGGCGCAGTTGCCGTAGCCACCGCCATGGCATTGCGCGTAAACAGCATGTCGCAATACATCATGTGGAGTTTCGCAGGGCTATTTGAAAACATCGGCACGGTAACAGACGGCATGACGACTTTATCCAAACCGCACACCATTTTGGACAAACCCGCCGCCCTGCCTTTGAAAGTGGAACGTGGCGAAATCCGTTTTGAACACGTTGATTTTTCATACGAAAGCGGTAAGCCTTTGCTCAATGGTTTCAATTTAAACATTAAGGCGGGCGAAAAAGTCGGCTTGATTGGGCGAAGTGGCGCGGGCAAATCCACGATTGTGAATTTGCTGTTGCGTTTTTACGAGCCGCAAAGTGGCGCAATCCACATTGACGGTCAAAACATCAACGACATCACGCAGGAAAGTTTACGCGCCCAAATCGGTTTGGTTACGCAAGACACGAGTTTGTTGCACCGTTCGGTGCGCGACAATATTGTTTACGGTCGCCCCAATGCAACGGACGAAGAAATGTTTCAGGCAGCCCAAAAAGCGGAAGCGGCAGATTTCATTCCGCAACTGTCGGACGCAAAAGGCAGAACAGGCTATGACGCACACGTTGGCGAACGCGGCGTGAAATTGTCGGGCGGACAACGCCAACGCATTGCCATTGCGCGTGTGATGTTGAAAGACGCGCCCATTTTGCTGTTGGACGAAGCCACCAGCGCATTGGACAGCGAAGTGGAAGCCGCCATTCAGCAAAGTTTGGACAAGATGATGGACGGCAAAACGGTGATTGCGATTGCCCACCGATTGTCCACCATCGCGGCAATGGACAGATTGATTGTGCTGGACAAAGGCAAAATCGTGGAAGAAGGCAGCCACGCGGAATTGTTGGCAAAAGGCGGTTTGTACGCGAAATTGTGGGCGCATCAGAGTGGCGGATTTTTGCCTGAAAATGTGGAGAGTTGACTTTCAGGCAGCCTGAAAAATGTAGGGTGCGCACTATGCCCCCTACAATTGTCCTGTTTTTAAATGAACTGACTGTACATAAACGCCGTAGTGCTTTTTCAGTTCTGCTACCATAATCGGCGGGTACAAGCCTCACCCTATAACAAAGTTTTTATCAAAACAGATGGTGATGATTTCTTATCCCGAACGCACATCACAAATAAAGCTGCCTGAAAACATGGGGTGTTTTCAGGCAGCTTTATTTAATAATGGGCTTATGAATTACCACACGCCGTATTTGCTGTTTCAGGCAGCCCGAAACATCAGAATTTCCATTCTAATGAAAGGGCGTAGTTGCGCGGCGGGGCGTAATAACGTTCCAAGCCTTGTAACTGGTTGTCTACCATGTTTGTGGTTGATGCAACAGTATTGATACCGCGTAAGGTATCCCATGTATGGTATTTAACATTGAATACATTATAAATACCTGCACGCAAAGTTAAATTCTTGTTTGGACGATAGTAACCAAATACATCATAAACCCAAGATTTTTTGTTTAAATATGGGTAGTCTTTTGCTACTGCTTCTTGTTCTTTCAGGTTACATCCTTTTGTATAAGTGGACACCCACCAATATATAGGATGTGGTGTTGATGTCCAACCTTCAACCAGACACTTACCATTTGGCTTATCTTTTGTGCCACCTGCATATTGTGCATCTTTAGCTTTTTTGGCTGCCATAAAACTGATGCGATTAAAAATACCCCATGTGCCATTCGGTGCTTCATAATCTAAACCAAATACTGCTTTTAAAGGCTGAATGGATAACATGCTTAATTTAGGTGCATCTTTACCTTGTATTGTGCCTTTGCTGTAACCCATATTAAACGATAATTTCCACCCATCTAACTTTTGATGTAACGCGGACAAATTCAAACGACTGGCAAATTCCAAACCCCATACTTTTGCCTTATCCGAATTAATCATTTGCTGGGCAGGTCTCCAATCTTTTGCTGAAATATGATGAAGATCACAATATGCTGGGTCTCTTAAACAATATTCATGATGAAATATATTATGACTTTCTTGCTCATGCAAAAAATTGCGATAGCGAGTATGGTATAAATTCAAATCCAAATCGCCTAATTGTCCTTTACCCTGCAAATTGAAGCCGTAATTGATACTGCGTTCAGATTTTAAATTGGGATTGGCATTCCAAGCCCCAAAACCACTATCAAAAGAGAAATACAATTCAGAAGCATTGGGTACACGATAACCACTGCTCACATACGAACCCAATTTCCAAGTATCATTGAGCTTGGCATTCAAACCCAAAATACCATTCCAATTTTTGAAAGTTGTCCCTTCTGGCTTACCTAGACACAGCTTACCAAGACTACTCCAAGCTCCACATTTCATGTCCGTTTCTAATGCTTGAACTTTTGTCAAATCATAGCCTAGACCAAATACACTAGAAAAAGTGTCATTCCAAGTAGTTTTATTCAGAAAATTGATGCCATACGTTTTGGTTTGCATCGGATACTGAATAGTATAAATATCTGGATTAGGCTGTCCAGCACCTATCCAACGAGACAAGGTGCCATCTAAATTTAAGATACTATCTTTATTTTTGTTCTCAAAAAGATTTTTGCTGGTATAAACTTTTAATGATGTCGAATGTTCTCCACCTAAAAAGGAAAACGGATTACTTTCCACGCCAATAGACCATTTCTTCAAAGTATTGATATTGAGCCTATCATAAAAGGTAATGGTCGCATAACGTGAAGTGCTTTTCTTACCTAAAACATATGCACTTATCGTGCTATCATACTCCCATTCTCCCGAATAAGTTAGAGCGGTATTTTTGGTTTTTTGGTGATCAAATTCAACTTTCACTTTATTTAAAAAACCGTTTTCAGGCATAAATTCATAAGCCAAATTGGTATTCACACGGTTTTGTTTGTCATTTCCCTCACGCCAATATTTACCTTCTGTTCGGGGAGAGGCATAAGAATATTCATAGACATAATTACTGCCAGCTTGCCCATTGACATTTAAACTAACGCGATGTTCAGGCGTAATATTCCAGCCCAATTTAGCCAAATAACTCTTGGATTTTGTATCCATTGGATCAGGATAGATACGGCGTTTACTCAACAAAGCATTGGCATTGCGTTGTGCTTGCGTATCGTATCGATTACCCCAATAAGGCGTAATATCCCCTCCCCGACTTTTCATTTCATGTCCATGACGATACGAATACAACAACGCCGCATCAAATGTATCGTTTTGGAAACCCACGCCAAAAGTATTGACCCATTCTCGGTTTTTGGTGGCGTAGCCACTTTTAATCATGCCACCTAAATTGCGGTCTGGCAGTAAAATGTCATTGGCATCAAGAGTACGGTAATTCACATTGCCACCCAAGGCACCGCTGCCTGAATTAAAGGAATCTGAACCTTTGGTAATTTCTATGCTTTTAACCAGTTCGGTATCTATGCTTAAACGGGAGTTATTGAAATTGCCATATCGTGCAAACAGACTGTTTTCTTCAGATGTGGGCAAAGACACACCGTCAATACTGATGCCCACGCGGTTGTCTTCTACACCACGCATGGCAAAACCTTTCATACGCCGTCCATTTTCGGCTACGCCTACATCTGCCGAATAACGCACCAAGTCCCGTGTGTCGCGTATCATTTCACGGTTAATGGCTTCGCGGTTTTTGCGTTCTACTGTCGGCGATGTGCGGTTGCGATTGCCTTTTACATTGATGGTTTTCAATTCTTGAACTGCTGTTTGTGGCTCACCGTTGGCTTCCACAGCATCAGCAGCATGGGCATTACCCCCACCAGCAGAGAGTGTGAGCATAATACTGAATGCTATGGTACTTAATCTAAATGGTTTTTTGATGTGTGTTTGCATGGCATATCCTTATGTTTATTTTTGCCAATTTGAAAATCGTGTGCCATTTTCAGGCAGCCTTTGTTCAAGCCATATTGCCGTTAAAATAACCAAATAAATGTAAATCAATTTCAAATTAACGTCAATAATAATACATATTATTTACTTATTTTACACATCAAACACGACAAAGCTGCCTACATCATGGTCATCATTTATATAGTCGTAAACAATATAATGCGACAACGAGAACCGTGTACAGTACAAGTCATCAGGGCGTTGACAACGACGTAGTGCTTTTTCAATTCTGCGACTATAATGGTTTTTATTTTTCAAATGGGAACACATGATGCAATGTGATGCGGTTGTGGCGCATATTGTGCGTTGGTTGCGTGATTACGCTGAACAAGCAAAAGCGCAAGGTTATGTGGTGGGCATTTCTGGGGGCATTGATTCGGCTGTGGTGTCGGCATTGTGCGCACGAACAGGGTTAAATGTATTATGTTTAACCATGCCCATTCGGCAACAAGCCGACCAGTTAATGCGTGGGCAGGCACATATGGCGGATTTGGCAGCGCAATTTGCCAATGTGCAAACTTTAAATGTGGATTTGACACCAACCTTTGAGCAATTTGAACGTGGTATTGCAAGCGTTTCAGGCTGCCTGAAAGCGGACAATCATGATTTGGCAATGGCAAACACACGTTCGCGTTTGCGTATGGCAACTTTGTATTATTACGGTCAAATCAATGGCTTATTGGTAGCAGGTACAGGCAATAAGATTGAAGATTTTGGTGTGGGTTTTTTTACCAAATACGGCGATGGTGGCGTGGACGTTAGCCCAATTGCCGACTTACTTAAAAGCCAAGTGTATGAATTGGCAAAGTATTTGAATGTGCGCACCGACATTCAGACAGCCGTACCAACCGATGGTTTATGGGACAGCGAGCGCACCGATGAACAGCAAATGGGAGCAAGTTATCCTGAATTGGAATGGGCAATGGCACAATATGTAGCAGGTGCAACACGCGATGCGTTTTCAGGCAGGCAACAAGAGGTATTTGACATTTTTGTGCGCTTAAATCGCGCCACGCAACACAAAATTCAACCCATTCCTGTGTGCAACATTCCAACGGCACTTCTGTGATGGCTGTTGCTGTTTTCAGGCAGCCTTAATATTAAGGAAAACCGATGTTCCAACCCAAAATCATTTTTTTTGACATTGACCATACGCTGTATATTCCGTCTGAAAAACGCATTCCTGAATCGGCGATTGCAGCTTTAAATCGGTTAAACCAGAAAGGCATCATCACAGCGATTGCCACAGGTCGCACCCTTGCTGCCCTACCTACTCCCATTCGTGTTTTAATTGACCAAGGTTTAATCAAAACGGTGGTGTCCATTAACGGTCAATACACGCAACACAATGGCACGCCCTTAATTGGTTTCCCAATGACGCACCACGCTGTTCAACACATCGCCCAACAACTGCATCACAAAGCAATCGCCCATGCTTTTGTATCAGAACAAGGTATTTTTACGCCATTATCCAATCCGTATTTAGAAGCAGCTGTCGCATCAGTCGGTATTACTTCGGCACAAACTTGTGGTTCCAAGCTGCCTGAAAATGTGTTTCAAATCTTGGCGTTTTATCCTGAAAGCAAAGATGCCGAAATCGCCACCATGCTGCCTGAAGACATGAAAACCGTACGTTGGCATGAATTTGGCGTAGATATCTTGCCTGATGAAGCCTCCAAAGCACGCGGCATTCAAGCAGTTTTGGATACTTTGAATTTGACCATGCACGATACCATGGCATTTGGCGATGGTTTAAACGACATGGAGATGATTGCCAGCGTAGGCTGTGGTGTGGCAATGTCAAACGGCGAAGCAGCATTGAAAGCCATTGCACAACACATTTGCCCAGCCGCCGAAGAAGATGGTATTTACCGTTTTTTAAGCGAAAATAGCATCATTTAAGCCAATTTACTGCTTTTCAGGCAGCCCATCACACTCAATTTAAGGAACAAATATGAACCGCACACGCACCCTTTCTCATACCCAAGTCTATCCCGTTGGGCTGGGCTGCATGAATTTAAGTCATGCTTACGGTACGCCGCCCAGCGAAAACCATGCACTCAATCTGCTCGCTCGTGCCATTGAGTTGGGCTACACTCATTTTGACACCGCCACACTTTATGGCTTTGGCAACAATGAGACTTTACTCGGCAAAGCCTTAAAACATCATCGCCAACACATTTTTCTTGCCAGCAAATGCGGCATGGCTGGCGTAAACGGTAAACGCGTGATTGACGGTCGCCCAGAAACCCTGCTACGTCAAGCCGATGAATCGCTGCAACGCTTGCAAACTGATGTGATTGACCTGTATTACTTGCACCGTTGGGACAAAAATGTACCGATTGAAGACAGCGTAGGTGCACTGTCGCGTTTGGTGGAACAAGGCAAAATCCGCGCTATTGGTTTGTCAGAAGTCTCCGCCGCAACCTTGCGCCGCGCCCACACAGTTCACCCAATTGCCGCGCTGCAAACCGAGTATTCCTTATGGACACGCAACCCTGAATTAGCTGCATTGGCAGCATGCGCTGAATTGGGAACCGCATTTGTGGCATTTAGCCCCGTAGCACGCGGTTTTTTGGGTGGCAAATTAACCAATCCCAGTACACTGCCCGAAAACGACATTCGCCGCCCCATGCCACGTTTTTCTGCCGAAAATTACCCCAAAAATCAGCAATTGCTGCCCCAGTTACACGAACTGGCAGAACAAGCAGGCTGTACCACTGCCCAACTTGGCTTGGCGTGGGTTTTGGCACAAGGAAAACACATTCACATCATTCCTGGCACAACTTCGCCAGAACATTTGACCGAAAACTTTGCCGCAGGCTGCCTGAAAATAGACGATGCGATTTTGCAGCAAGCAAGCTCATTGATTAACCAAGCCAGCGTACATGGCGCACGTTACCCTGCTGCAACACAAGCGGAAATTGATACGGAAGAGTTTGTTATGTAACCTCAAACCCAAACTTACTACTTAAATATTGTTGTCTCAAATGAATACAGGCAAGAAAACAACAAGAGCCATATATGAGTAGCACATAAACAACGTTGTACCCTTTTATTTGGAGCAACCATAAAAAGAACAGGACGGAAATTCCGTCCTGTATCAATATGTGTTTAACTTGAAACTGTTTCAGGCAGCCTAAACAATAAATCAGTAAGACAATTTATACCACCAATGTTTCTGCATGGAATAAAGAACGGCGGATAATGGAAAGATTGGCTGTTTGACGGTCTGCCACCATATAAATGAACATACCTTCTTTTTGACTACATGGACAAATAAAATGGTACTGCGTTTGCAAATCGACTTGAATGTCGTGCAAAGTATCGCCCAATTCCAAATGATTCATGACTTTAATTTTGTTACGCATCACGCTAACATTACCTGCCGCCGCAATTTCCAAATCAAAATCAGGATTGAGATTTTTGGAAGCCAACATCATGCCACTACCGTAATCCACAATGGCAGCAGCAGAAACACCTTTAACGCGCACAAGTGCCTCAACGATTTCTTCTAGGGTCATAATGATATCTCTTTCCCATTAGCCGCCTATTTTATTCAGACAGCATGATATTATCATGTTTATTTTATTTAATGTGTTATTTTCGCTGAAAACACCCATTTTGAAAATAGTTTACTTAAAAAATTTTAATGAGGTGTTGCCATTTGTGTTTTGTGGGTCAAACTAATCCCATTTAACCCAATCCAAGTAATAACTTAATAAAATCACACCACCAAACGCAATTCTATAATAAGCAAAGGGCAAATAGTTTCGGCTTGCCACAAAACGCAAAAGTGCTTTAACCGCAAGCAATGCAGAGAAAAAAGCGGCTACAAGTCCCACCACAATCAAGCCAAGGTCATCTCGAGTAAAGGCATCATGATGTTTGAGCAATTTGTATGCGGTTGCCGCAATCATCATCGGCACAGCAAGAAAAAAAGAAAATTCGGTAGCAGCTTTGCGTTCTATACCCCACCACATACCCCCCATAATGGTGCTGCCTGAACGCGACGTACCAGGTATGAGCGCGAGAATTTGCGCCACACCTACTGCCAACGCATCGCGCATTCGCATATCGTCCACGCGCTGAACCTTAATAGTTTGATATTGGGCTCGTTTTTCAATCCAAATAATCAGTAAACCGCCTACAACCAATGCCGCAGCCACGCTGATTGGGTTGAACAATAATTTTTCAATGTGTTTACCCAATAACAACCCCACTACGGCAGCTGGTACAAATGCCACAGCCAAATTCAGCACAAAACGGTTTACGATTGGGTCTTTGCCGATGTTTTTGAAAACATGAGCAAAACGTTGTCGGTATTCAGACAACACAGCCAATATCGCCCCAAGCTGAATGGCGATTTCAAACACGTTCTCTTTACCACGAAAATCCAATAATGAACCGAACACAATCAAATGCCCTGTACTGGATATGGGTAAGAATTCGGTTAAGCCTTCAATCACGCCCATGAGCAAGGCTTTAAAAATCAGGATAAAGTCCATATTCCTTTATTCATTGGTCTATTGCATTGATATAAAACAAACATCAATCATTTATGGTGCATTCAATTTAAACCAGTACAGCATTGCCAGTGTTAGATGTACACGGCGGTCGTTGTCGCCTTGTCCTGATTTAACTGCAACACACTAAAATGGCTTTTCAGGCAGCCTGATTGCGATGACAGGCTGCCTGAAACAACACATTATCAAGAAGCTCAAATAATGGGATTAACGGTTTGCAGCATTGGCAAAGCCCACACCACGACTGCGAATCACAGGTGCAGCAGATTGCACTTCGGTTTGTGGTTTTACAGCAGGTGTTTTCAGTCCACGCTCTTCACGCACTTTTTGAATCAATTCATCAATTGTTTTCATGCCTTGTTCGTAGCCATTTTTAAAAGAAACAACGTATTTACCACCCACAATCACGGTTGGCGTGCTTTGGATATTGTATTCTTCAGTAAAACCCGCCATTTTTTTAGCTCGTGTTTGTGCGCCAAATGACTCATAAGCAGCCAACAGTTTTTTACCATCAAATGCCTTCTGCTCTACCACCCATTTTTTAAATACATCGGGCTCTCCTAAATTTTTACGTTCTTTAACGGTTGCCTGAAAAATGGCTGCATTGGCTTGGTCTTTCAAACCCGTTTGATTGACTGCAGCCGCAAGCACCGCAAAACCCACATCACGACTGGGTTCCCATACCACATGTTCAGTACGGAAATAGGTGTCTGCCGCAAATGTTTTCACATGACGCGCAATCACAGGCTCCAAATCGGCACAATGTGGACACCAATAAGCAAAAAATTCCAATACTTCCACTTTATTATCGGCTTGCACTTGTTTGAACGCAGGTTGTTGCAATTCATAGTCCACACCTTGCGTGGCTGCCTGAACAGACACATTCAAACCCAAAAGCAATGAAACCGCCAAAACAGTTTTTTTGATGTTTTTCATCATTGATTCCTTTCATTTATTTGTGTGTATAAGTATCCACACCCTTATTACTTAAATTTTTTTTCACTTGTTCGGCTTGTTTTTCTGATAAAGGTGCAGTTTGCACACGATAAACGGTTTTACCATTAGCCTGTACAGCAACAACCCGAGTTTCCACCCCTTCCAAAGCCACAAGCGCGCGCTGTTTTTCTGCTGCTTGACGATTGCTGAATGCCCCCACTTGAATGCTTTTCACATCGCCTGATTTTTTTGCCTGATTTTGAGAAGACTTCGCACTCTGTTCCACAACAGGCTGCTTGGTGCGGTTTTCACGCTGTGTTGCCAATGCACGCGCCTTATCCATATCTCCCGTATCCAAAATATCTTGTACCAAAGGTTTGACTTCTGTGGTTTCTTCTTTCACTTTGGCAGGACGCGTATCCATTTTGGGTGATGTTTTTTCAGGCTTAACCACCAATGCAATTGGCTCGGAAGCCTTAATGGGCAGCACAGGCGTTTGAGCAGGTACTTCACTTGATTCAGGCTGCGAAGCCACAGTCCCATTTTTTGCTGGCACAGCTGCCACCGCAGACGATGACACAGGCACATTATCCGTTACCATACTGGCTGATGGCATTGGCTCATAAGATTGAACCACCGGTGCCTGCGACACATTATTTGGGGTTAAAATTTCGGGTTCTTTGGCACGTTGCACCATTTCAGGCTGCCTGAACGTACTTTCACCATTTTGATTTAAAGTCAGCAACATGGCAGCAATGGCAACCAATGCCACCACCGTACCTGCCATAAATGCAATTACCGCTTTACCTTGTTGATGTTTTTGATACATAACGTTTTTTCAAAAAAATACCGCCAATCACAGCGTCAAATTCATGATTTTAGCACAAAACCCATTTAACACGATAATTTTCAAATATGCCATAAATCAGGCTGCCTGAAACGTCTTTCATCAATTTTTTCCTTATTTTTACCACTTTACCCTTTTCACAAAGCACAAAATCGCCTAATCTTACGGCTTTTCGTTTCAGGCAGCCTGAACGTCATTCACAGACAGAGAAAACAATCATGTCCCAGCACACTTGGAAAAAAATCGCCCTTTACACCGCAGGTGCTATTAGTGGTGTCGCATTGAGCATCAGCATACAAAGTCTCGCTGCTGATGACAAAAAAAACGAAACCAGTCAATCTGTTCAACAAAGTGAAGCCTTGCCCATTCAATCTTTGCGTACTATGGCAGAAGTGTACAGTCAAATCAAAGCCAATTACGTTAGTGCAGAAAAAGATGAAAAACTGCTGGAAAATGCCATGAAAGGCATGGTTTCAGGTCTTGACCCACATTCCGAATACATGGATAAAAAAGGTTTTGCCGACATGAAAGAAAGCACCAGCGGCGAATTTGGTGGCTTGGGCATGGAAATCGGTCAAGAAGATGGCTTTGTGAAAGTGGTTGCGCCAATTGAAGACACACCAGCCGAACGCGCGGGTGTGAAGAGCGGCGATTTCATTGTGAAAATAGACAATGAATCTACTCGGGGCATGAGTGTCAGCGATGCGGTAAAAAAAATGCGCGGCAAACCAGGCACCAAAATCACACTGACTTTATCGCGCAAAGACGCACCCAAACCGATTGTGGTTCATCTTACGCGCGCCATTATTAAGGTTAAAAGTGTACGACATCATCTTTTGGAAAACGGTTACGGTTATGTGCGCGTCTCCCAATTTCAAGAACGCACCGTACCATCAGTTGCCGATGCCATTGTAGCATTAAGTCAAGAAAATCAAGCACCACTAAAAGGCTTGGTATTGGATTTGCGTGATGACCCAGGGGGTTTACTCAATGGCGCGGTCGGCGTTTCAGCGGTATTTTTAAACCGCGATACCACTGTAGTCAGTACCAAAGGACGAGACAACCGTCAAGGTATGCTGCTCAAAGCCCGCCCCGAAGATTATTTACTGGTAGCAGGCACCGACCCATTGGCAAAATTACCTCCTGAAATCAAGAATATACCAATTACAGTACTCATCAATTCAGGTTCAGCTTCTGCATCGGAAATTGTGGCAGGTGCATTACAAGACCACAAACGCGCCGTGATTGTCGGGACACGCAGCTTCGGCAAAGGTTCGGTACAATCGGTTCTGCCACTTTCCAATGGTGGCGCAATGAAAATTACCACCGCATTGTATTACACACCAAACGACCGTTCCATTCAAGCCACAGGCATTGTGCCTGATGTAGAAGTACAAGACAAAAACCGTACTTTTGAAAGCCGTGAAGCCGATTTAGGCGGACACATCAGCAATCCTTTGGGCGAAGACGATGTCAAAGGTGGTGTGCTGGAACAGGCAGACCAAGCACAACCTGTATCTGAACCTCACCCACAATCCGCATCGGATACTGCCCAAAACAGCAAAAACAACAAAGATACAAGTGATGAAAACTTATCTTCACGCCGCATTCCCAACCCTGCCAAAGACGAACAACTTCGTAAAGCACTGGATTTATTAAAAAACCCTGCTGACTGGCAAAAATCATTGGGTCTGGCAGCAGAAAAGACTGCCGCCGATAAAAACAAAAGCAACAATAAAAAATAAATTACCCGAAATTTTAATGTTTCAACACGTCATCTAGGCCGCCTGAAAATCCAATCTCTGGGTTTTCAGGCAGCCTTTTGGCATTTCATGGTTGTTACACCCTACATTGTTTCCTATTTTCCATCGGGTTCACCACATTTTACTTCTGCGACCATAATAAATTTTCGCCATCTTTTCTATGTAAACGCGCAAAAATCAGGCTTGCCAAGACCGTCATACTGCCCATAGCCACAAAAGTACAACGGAAACCCGTTTGTATGGTGCCATCTAACAGGGGTGTTTGACTGAAATATTGCAGCATGGCAGCACCCAATGCAATGCCAAATCCAATGGCAAGCTGTTGATTAACCGTCATTAAACTGGTACCGCTGGCTGCCTGAACGGGGCGCAAATCCGCCAAAGTGAGCGTGTTCATACTGGTGAATTGAATGGAATTACACACACCCAAAGCAATTAACTGCGACAACAAAATCCACCAAGGTGTTGTGGCGGTTGTGAGCGCGAAAGAGGCGATAATCATGCCAATCAAACAGGTATTGACCATCAATAAACGGCGATAGCCCAAACGCCGCATCAAAGGTTGAATCAAGGGTTTGGCGGCAATGGTTGCCAATGCCACAGGCACCAAAGCCCAGCCTGCTTCAGCTGCGCCGCGCCCAAAGCCCACTTGCAACAAAAGGGGCAACAAAAACGGGACGGCACTCATACCCAATCGACTGGCTAAATTGCCCGATAAACCCAAGCGAAATGTGCGTACTGCCAATAAATCTCGTCCGTATAACGGTTGTGGGTCAATCTGGCTGTGTCGCCAATACAAACCCAAAGCCCAAAATGAAAGCAAGGCGCATAAAGCAGAAAACAGTTGCGCGTTCTCGTGTTGCGCCACTTCTACCGCCAAACTCAGTCCTGCTGCACCGCCACCAAACAGCAAAAAACCTGTTAAATCAAAATGGCGTTTGCCTTCTTGTAGACCCCGAAAATCAGGCATAATTTTCAATGTGAACCATGCAGCCAGTAAACCAAAAGGCAGGTTAATCAAAAAAATCCAATGCCAAGAAGCGTACTCCACCAAATAACCACCCACCACAGGACCGATAACAGGTCCAATCAAAGCAGGCATAATCACAAAATTCATCATGCTGACCAAACGGCTTTTGTCGTAAGCACGCATAATGACCAAACGCGGTAAAGGTGCCAACATCGCACCACCTAGACCCTGCACAATGCGTGCAATAACCAAAGTGGACAAATTAGGGGCAGCAGCACACAAAACCGACCCCGCCACAAACACCAACAGCGCAATGAAAAAAACCTGTCGCGTACCATAACGGTCGCACAAAAAACCACTTAATGGCATCATCAAAGCCAGCGTTAAAGCATAAGAGACGATTGCAGATTGCATTTGCAATGGCGATTTACCCAAATCGTTTGCCATGCTGGGCAAGGCGGTATTCAATACCGTTGAGTCCAACATTTGCATGAAAACCGCCAAAGCCAAAAGCACAGGTAAAAAACGCGAAACAGGGGGCATCGCATGAACATTGCTTGACATGATTTGTCCTTAAAGTCATTCATGATTACAGGCTGCCTGAAAGCCGTTTCAAGCAGCCTGAAAAACCTTGATTGTAATTTTGAGTGGTCTATTCAAGCAATTTCTTTTTGAGAACAGCGATGTAGTAGTTGGTAATTTTGCTTGACAAGCTACTCAAAAACACGCATATTCGCGCCACAGAAACAGGGGTGCTGCCTGAAAATCATTTTCCTGATTGCCAGCGGCTGAGATGATACCCGACCTGAACAAGATAATGCTTGCGTAGGCACGTTTCACAATCTATTTTTTAATCAAGATGATGGACTAAATGGTTTTCAGGCAGCCTAAAAACCATGTTTTTGTCCATCAATCAATTTGATGCAAATGGATTGGCTTCTGTTCTGTTTTTTGTTTACAAAGCAACAGGAGTAAACCATGAAAACCGCCTTCTCGCAACAACATCTCTCTGACATTCAAAACGATTTAAATCTGCAATTTCGTTACCCCAGTTCCGAACGCATCTACCTTTCAGGCAGCCGCGATGACATTCGCGTTCCCATTCGCCAAATCATTCAGTCCGACACCATCACACAAAACGGCGTGGAAACCAACCCACCCATTCCCGTTTACGACACCAGCGGCGTGTACGGCGACCCCAATTTAAACATTGATTTAAAAAAAGGTTTACCCAAAATTCGCGAAAACTGGCTGATTGAACGCGGCGACACCGAAATCCTGCCCACCCTCTCCAGCCAATACGGACAAGAACGCGCCCACGACCCAAAAACCGCCCATTTGCGCTTCAATCAAATCACCCAACCGCGCCGCGCCAAAAGTGGCAAAAACGTCAGCCAAATGCACTATGCCCGACAAGGCATCATCACGCCCGAGATGGAATTTGTCGCCATACGCGAGCGCATGAAATTGGATGAACTCTTCAGGCAGCCTGAATACCAAAAATTATTAAAACAGCATACAGGTCAATCATTTGGTGCAAATTTACCGCGCCACCCCGATGAAATCACCCCCGAATTTGTGCGCCAAGAAATCGCCGCAGGTCGCGCCATCATTCCTGCCAACATCAACCACCCCGAACTTGAACCCATGATTATCGGGCGCAATTTCCGTGTCAAAATCAATGGCAATTTGGGCAATTCCGCCGTAACCTCATCGCTCACAGAAGAAGTGGAAAAAATGGTATGGGCATTGCGCTGGGGCGCAGACACGATTATGGATTTGTCCACAGGCGCACACATTCACGAAACCCGCGAGTGGATTATCCGCAATGCACCCGTGCCAATTGGCACAGTCCCCATTTATCAAGCCCTTGAAAAAACAGGCGGTATTGCCGAAGATTTGACTTGGGACTTGTTCCGCGACACATTGATTGAACAAGCCGAACAAGGTGTGGATTATTTCACCATTCACGCAGGCGTGCTATTGCGCTATGTGCCGCTCACGGCAAATCGTTTGACGGGGATTGTGTCGCGCGGCGGTTCAATTATGGCCAAATGGTGTTTGGCACACCACAAAGAAAATTTCCTGTACACACATTTTGACGAAATTTGTGAAATCATGAAGGCTTATGATGTATCGTTCAGCTTGGGCGATGGTTTGCGCCCTGGTTGCATTGCCGATGCCAATGACGAAGCACAATTCAGCGAATTGCACACTTTGGGCGAACTCACGGCAAAAGCATGGCAACACGATGTACAAGTGATGATTGAAGGGCCAGGACACGTCCCCTTGCAGCGCGTGCGCGAAAACATGACGGAAGAATTACAACATTGTTTTGAAGCACCATTTTACACACTTGGGCCGCTGGTTACCGATATTGCACCAGGTTACGACCACATCACATCAGGCATTGGTGCGGCCAATATTGCTTGGTATGGTACGGCGATGTTGTGCTACGTTACCCCGAAAGAACATTTGGGGCTACCTGAAAAAGAAGACGTACGCACGGGCATCATTACCTACAAATTGGCAGCGCACGCAGCGGATTTGGCCAAAGGCTGGGTGGGCGCACAATTGCGCGACAATGCGTTGAGCAAAGCGCGATTTGAATTCCGTTGGCGCGACCAATTCCGTTTGGGACTTGACCCCGAACGTGCCGAAAGTTTCCATGATGAAACTTTACCAGCCGAAGGGGCGAAAATTGCCCATTTCTGCTCCATGTGTGGTCCAAAATTTTGCTCAATGAAAATCACGCAAGAAGTGCGTGAATATGCCGCACAACAGCAGGGTTTGCAGGAAAAAGCGGTGGAGTTTGTGCAGAAAGGTGGGGCGATTTACAGTTAATTATCATGATTGCACCAACACAAACAGGCTACCCAAAAGCTTCAGGTAGCCTGTTTGGTTATGATATGGTCGCAGAATTGAAAAAGCAGTAGCAGTACACAGCGGACATTGTTGCCTTGTACTGCTTTTTCAATTCTACTACAACTATATATCAATGACTTCTATCCCAAACACACGTTATCAATCGCATTTTGCGTTCTCAAAATGCGTTTCAGGCAGCCTATCTATGCTGCCTGAAACATTTGGGTATTGACTTGGTTAAGTCATGTACGGTCGTTTGAGCTGTCTGATGAACATAGGTTCTTAATCACGATTAAATTCGCTGTCGCTGTGGCGCACAAAATGATAAGCGTTGATTTCAAAACCATGTTGGAAATACACACGATGCGCCACCGTACGTTCGCTGCTTACATTACTGTCCAAATGCAGTTGCATGATGCCTGCTTCATCAGCAATACGTTGCACTTCCGCCAACAAACGACTGGCATAACCGCGTTTGCGACTTTGTGGCACAGTAACAAAATCATCAATGTGAATGTGTCGTCCGCTAACCAAATTCGTTTCTTCACGAAAACCGCATACCGCCACCGCATTGGCTTTGCCTTCTTCAAAAATCCCCAATAAACGATAGCCTTGTGCACGCTGGATTTTATTGACTTGCTCCACAAAACCATTAATATCGGTAAGCATGGGACGCAATACACTCAATGCCGCAAAAGCCGTTGCCGTTTCAGCAGGCAATATTTCACGCAATACACTTTGCGTGCTTTGTTGCTCACGATACTCTGCTACCGCTTCAGCAACCGCAATATCTTCTACCGATTGGCGTTGCGCCTCTTCCAAATTCTGTGGCGGTAAGATGCACTCTGCCTGTTCGCTTTTTTCCATGACATCTTCGGCAGGCATCACGCGCAAATCATTGTCTGCCGCAAAATCCATCAAAAAACGAAACATACTGGGATTGATTTCTTCCAATTTAGCATCAATCGCCACGCAGCGAACTTTATCAATCAAAATCGGGTGTACCCATTCATGATAAGCAAGGCGATTTTCCTTATTAAACGAAGAAAGAATGCCACACAATCGCTCCGCCCAATCTGAAGGACGGAACACTTTACCATTACTGGTTGTTCCATGAATGATGATTTCGCGAACAGATTGGTCAGACATGACCACCCCTGGAATGAAAGTTAAAATTACCGTGATTATACCTGATGAAGCACAGATAATAAAACGTCAAAACAGAATAAAACAAAAACCGCCCAAAATGGACGGTTTAAAATTTGGTTGCGGGAGCAGGATTCGAACCTACGACCTTCGGGTTATGAGCCCGACGAGCTACCATGCTGCTCCATCCCGCGTCTGAAAGAAATTAAATAGTACAAGTTAACTTGAAATTAGTCAAATCAATTTACATAAATAAATATTTACACACACAATCAAACCACCAAACCCTAAAAAACAAACAATATTTTACACTTGCTATCCACATATTAGGAATTTATAATCTGCAACTTGAATAATTTCAGAAAAATCGGAATTAATGATGGCAACAGGCAACCACGTCTTTCATTTTACAGTAACCCACGTCAATCTGGCTGCTGTACTCCATGCTTTACGCAACCAAACAAACTTACCAAGCAACATCATTGAAGCCGATATCCGCAACCTGATGAACAAAGGCATAGAAGGCAAACGCCATGCGGTTGATTTACTGATTAAATACAATCTTGCCTACATGAATTATACCCAAAATGCCGTTGTTTCACATGACGGTAACATACATTTTGCCCAAATCAAATGGTTCATCAAACCCCTTTCAAGCAGCCAACTGTCTTATAAAAAATCCACAACAACACAAAAGTCCATATCATGAACAAAATCATTTTTACCACACTCATTACCACCATCAGCGCATTCAGCATTTCCGCCAACATTGAAGGCAAATGGCAAACCATTGATGACACAAGCAAAAAACCAAAAGCCATTGTTTCTATTGAAAAAGAAGGCAATCATTATGTGGGAACCATTGTCCAACTGTCCGAAGGTGTACCTGCATCATGCGCCCAATGTGCCTATACCCAACCCTTAATTGGACTGCGTGTACTCACGGATTTAAAACAAAAAAATGAACACAGCTACACCGATGGCAAGATTTTTGACCCCAAAGGCGGAGAAACCTACAAAGCCAAAGCCACTTTATCCAAAGACGGTAAAATATTAGAAGTTCGCGGTTTTGTGGGTATCTCACTATTCGGTCGTACGCAAGAATGGAAACGCATACCATAAAACCATGCTGAACTTTCAAGCAGCCCCAACGCACTATTTCGGTGTTTTCAGACCGTCTGAAATTTTATGGTCATTTCACATTAACACGCACAAGACAACAACACCCTAGCGTACACCCAACGCTGTATGATTGGTATTTGAAACAGCCATAAATCCAAAGGCTGCCTGAAAACCGATATTTGTGTTTTCAGGCAGCCTTGTTTATTTTGAATTTCAGTTAAATCAAACAATTAAACCACAATGTTTACCAATTTGCGATTGGGCGGCAAGATGATTTTTTTCGCTGTTTTGCCTTCCATGAATTTTTGTGCGCCTGCGGTGGCGAGTGCGGCTGCGATGATGTCGTCATCGCTGGCATCGGCAGCAATCATCAATTCATCGCGCAATTTGCCGTTTACTTGAACCACCACTTTGATTTCGCTTTGCACGAGTGCGGTTTCATCGGCTTTCAGCCAGCTTTGTTCGTATAACTTGCTGTTTGGATTGAGTTCCGCCCACAAAGTTTCACAAATGTGCGGCACAATGGGCGACAACAAAATCAACACCGCTTCCAACACCTCACGCGCCACCGCTTGACCGTTTTCGCCAGTGCAATCGGTTTTGTCGTATTGATTGAGCAATTCCATCACTGCCGCGATTGCCGTGTTGAATTGCTGACGGCGGTCGTAATCATCGGTAACTTTCGCAATCGTGCTGTGCAATTTGAAACGCAAATCTTTCAGGCTGCCTGAAAGTGAATTATGCTCGCCTGCAAATGCGTTTACCGAATTGCCGCCTTGTTTCACAAACTCATACACCGTGCGCCACAAACGGTTCAAGAAACGATATGCGCCTGCCACGCCCGCGTCTGACCATTCCAAAGTTTGCTCGGGCGGAGACGCAAACATCATGAACAAGCGAGCCGTGTCCGCGCCATAAGCGTCAATGATTTGTTGGGGGTCCACGCCATTGTTTTTGGATTTGGACATTTTTTCCACGCCACCCATTTGCACGGGCAAGCCGTCTGCATTCAAAATCGCGGCGATGGGGCGACCTTTTTCATCGGTTTGCACGGTAACATCGGCTGGGTTAAACCATTGTTTTTTGCCGTCTTCTTTTTCGCGGAAATAAGTGGCTTGCAACACCATGCCTTGCGTCAATAATTGCTTAAACGGCTCGCGCACAGGCACAATGCCCTCATCGTTCATCAATTTGGTAAAGAAACGCGCGTAAAGCAAATGCAAAATCGCGTGTTCAATGCCGCCAATATACTGGTCGGCTTGCCCCCAATAGGCTGCCGCGTTCGGCTCAACCATGCCGCCTTCAAATTGGGGCGACATATAACGGAATTGATACCAGCTTGATTCCATAAAGGTATCCATGGTATCGGTTTCGCGTTTGGCGGGTTTGCCGCAGTTGGGGCAGGTGGTTTCGTAAAACTCGGGCATTTTTGCCAAAGGCGAACCCGCACCATCGGGAACGACATTTTCAGGCAGCACCACAGGCAAATCTTGTTCAGGCACAGGCACATCGCCACAATCATCGCAATGCACAATCGGAATCGGGCAACCCCAATAACGTTGGCGTGAAATGCCCCAATCGCGCAAACGGTATTGCGTTTTAGGCTCGCCCAATCCCAAAGATTGCAATTTTTCTCCCATTTTTTCAAAGGCTTGAACATAGTTCAAACCGTCAAATTCGCCCGAATGGATTAACACGCCATTTTCTTTGTCGCCATACCAATCTTGCCAATTTTGGTCGTCATAAGGCAGATTGTTCACATTAACCACTTGTTTGATTGGGAAACCGTATTTACGCGCAAACGCAAAATCGCGCTCGTCATGCGCTGGCACGACCATCACCGCACCATCGCCATAGCCCCAAATCACATAGTTTGCCACCCACACAGGCAACTCTTCGCCATTGAGCGGATTGATGACGTAACGTCCTGTTGGCAAACCCTTTTTCTCCATGGTTGCCATATCCGCTTCTGCCACCGAACCTGCTTTGCATTCGGCAATAAACGCTTGCAATTCGGGATTGTTTTCGGCGGCGGCGGTGGCAAGAGGGTGTTCTGCCGCCACCACCACCGCGCACGCGCCAAAAAGCGTGTCGGGGCGTGTGGTATAAACTTGAATGTATTGAGAAAAATCATCGGGCAAACCCGCTTGGCTGTTTTCAGGCAGCCTGAAACGCACCGTCATGCCTTTGGATTTGCCAATCCAGTTGCGTTGCATGGTTTTGACTTGCTCGCCCCAATCCAAGTCATTCAAATCGTTCAACAAATCTTCGGCATAATCGGTAATGCGGAAATAGTACATGGGGATTTCACGTTTTTCCACCAACGCGCCACTGCGCCAACCGCGACCGTCCACCACCTGTTCGTTTGCCAACACGGTTTTGTCCACAGGGTCCCAGTTTACTGTGCCTAACTTGCGGTAAACAATGCCTTTTTTAAACAATTTGGTAAACAAAAGCTGTTCCCAACGATAATATTCGGGGCGACAGGTTGCCAATTCGCGTTCCCAATCCAGCGCAAAACCCAATGATTTTAATTGGTTTTTCATGTAATCAATATTGGAATACGTCCATTCGGCAGGGGCAACTTGGCGGTCAATGGCGGCATTTTCGGCAGGCATACCGAAAGCGTCCCAACCCATAGGCTGTAACACATTGTATCCTTGCATTTTTTTGAAACGCGAGCGCACATCGCCAATGGTGTAATTGCGGACGTGCCCCATGTGCAATTTGCCGCTTGGGTAGGGGAACATGGACAGGCAGTAAAATTTGGGTTTGTCTTTGTTTTCAATGGCATTGAAAGCGCGTTCTTGTTCCCATTTGGCTTGGATTTGGGGTTCAATTTGGGAAGGTTGGTATTGTTCTTGCATGATTTTGTTTCACATTTCAAATAAAAAATTAACGTGTGATTATAGCAGTTTTCCCAAACATCGCGTTTTCAGGCAGCCTAAAAACGCGAAAAATTGTTTTTAAATCAAAATTAAAAACCGATAAACAAGAATATTTTGTTTATCGGTTTATTCTTCGGTAAGCAAAATCACAATTTACCCAACAAAATCAACAACACACGGCGCAATGGCTCTGCCGCGCCCCACAGCAACTGGTCGCCCACCGTAAACGCGCTGATGAACTCATCGCCCATCGCCAATTTGCGAATGCGACCCACTGGTGTGGTCAAAGTGCCAGTAACCGCCGCAGGGGTCAATTCGTGAATGCTGGCTTCTTTCGTGTTTGGCACAACTTTTGTCCATGCGTTTGCGCTGGCGATGATTTGCTCGATTTCGCTGATGGGCAAATTTTGTTTCAATTTCAAGGTAATCGCTTGGCTGTGGCAACGCATTGCGCCCACGCGCACGCACAAACCTTCCACAATCACAGGCTGGCTGTTGCCCAAAATTTTGTTGGTTTCCACGCCGCCTTTCCATTCTTCTTTGGATTGACCGTTGCCCAAATCCACATCAATCCATGGAATCAGGCTGCCTGCAAGCGGTACGCCAAAGTTTTCTTTCGGATAATTGTCGGAACGCAAGAAATCCGCCACTTTGCGGTCAATGTCCAAAATCGCGCTGGCGGGGTCGGACAATTCGCTGGCAACTTGGCTGTGGATTGCGCCCATGCCGCCAATCAATTCACGCATGTTTTTCGCGCCTGCGCCTGATGCGGCTTGGTAAGTCATGCTGCTTGCCCATTCCACCAAACCGTTTTGGAACAAACCGCCCAACGCCATCAACATCAACGATACGGTGCAGTTGCCACCAATGTAGTTTTTCACGCCATTTGCCAAGCCTGCGTCAATCACATTGCGGTTTACGGGGTCAAGCACGATAATCGCGTCTTCTTTCATGCGGAGTGTGGAGGCGGCATCAATCCAATAGCCGTTCCAGCCGCCATCGCGCAAGGGTTGGTAAACCTGTTTGGTGTAGTCGCCGCCTTGACAGCTGACGATGATGTCCATTTGTGCCAGTTCGTTAATGTTGTTCGCGTCCAGCAAAGTTTTGGCTGCCTGACCGAAATCGGGTGCCGCACCGCCTGCGTTAGACGTGGTAAAAAAATGCGCTTCGGGAATGTGGGCGAAGTCGTTTTCTTCACGCATACGCTGCATCAGCACCGAACCAACCATGCCGCGCCAGCCAATAAATCCGATTTTTTTCATGTGCATGTTACTCCAATTTGATTTAATGCGGTTTCAGGCAGCCTATTTCGGATAAGCTGCCTGAAAACTCATATTTATTATTGTTTGCGTAAGCAAACCACGATGGCTGCATTACGGTTTTTCCAGTTAATTGGTATCACAAAAGAGCGGTCTTTTCGTGGCAGTAAAATTTCATCAGGCGCACCACGCAAAACGATGGGCACGGAGATTTCAAATTCTTCGCCAAATTCGCTGCGGGCATTACCTGCAATGGTGTTGGCAACCTCACCCACCAAGTCAATCATAAAGGTTTCACCTGTATCACGTTCGCCCATTAAAATTAATAGACGTTCCAATAATTCTTTTGGTGCGGTAAAGTACACAATACCTTTGCTTTTACCTGAAATGGCAATCACACCTGTGAAATCTCTAGCAGAAGGTATGGTATTTTCAACCAAATAAGGTGTACCAACAACCAATTCCTCTGGATCCATGATTTGACCGAAGTATTTTTGTACACCTTCTAAAAAAACCTGTAATTTATCTTCTTTCATTTCTTAATTCTCCAACATTTCTTCTAATGCTTCAAACAATTCTTCATCTGTGAATGGCTTGCAAATGAAGCCTCGGGCACCAAGTTGTAATGCTTTAATTCCTGTTGCTTTATCCGACAGTGCCGAAATGACCAGAATATTGGCATTTTCATCAAAATCGGTAATCTCATAAATGCACTCCAAACCATCCATTCGTGGCATGGTTAAATCCATTGTAACCACATCTGGGCGATGTTGCTTATACAATTCAACTGCTTCTAAACCATTGGTGGCAGTTGCAACCACTTCAAAGTTCATCTGTGAAGAACCTCGCGTAATGCGGTTTCGGATGACATTGGAGTCATCTACAATCATCAGTCTTTTACTCATAAAATCATTCCGTCTTGCTTAAAGATTTAATGTTGAATTACTTGGGAAAAGTGAAAGTAAAACGGGTATAAGCACCTGTATGCGTTGCCACACCAATCTTACCACCCAACGCAGCAACTCGGTCTTTGATGATGTCCAAACCCACACCACGTCCTGCATCTTCAGTTGATTCGTCCAAAGTTGAAAAACCTGAACTGAAAATCAAGCCCAACAATTCTTTGCTGCTTAATTGTGCCGCAGTCTGTTCATCATACAATCCCAAACGCACTGCTTTGGCACGAATGGCTTCATAATCAATACCTTTACCGTCATCTTCCAATACCAAAGTATAGTCATTGCCATTTTCTGTCAGCGACATACGGACATGACCTGCAGATAGTTTACGTACTGCTTGGCGACGTTCTGCTGTTTCTATACCGTGTACGACTGCATTACGCAAAAGTTGTACTGCAATTTCACGAATAACCGCATCGGTACTTTCATTTTGCGTAGATGCCACACCTGAATAAGCAAAATCCACTTGTTTATTATTGCGTTGTGCCAAGTCTGCCACAAATTGATTGTAATAATTTACCGTAGCAGATTCAGTAGGCGATGTTTTGTTTTTGGCAAAGCCTTCACCAATGGTATTGTTGCCCAAACGATGCACCAAATCTTCAATGGTTTGGGTTAATTTCATCAATTCTTCCAAATGCACCGCCAAGCCCAAGAAGTCCTCACCTGATAATGAAACAGATTGCGACAGTTTTTTCAGCTCTTTTTCTACATTTTCTGCCATAACCGTAAAGCCGTGCAATTTTACGGCACTTGCTTCACCTTTTAAACTGTGTACTTCACGGAAAATACTTTCTACTTTGCCACGCAATTCTGTGTGTCGCTCGCCTGGTGCTTTCAAAGTATTGTTGATGTTTTCAGCACGGCGTTTAATGCTGCTCACAAAGCTATTAATCATGCTGCGGTCAGCCTGCAAAATGGTACTGAGCATTTCCAACTGTACGTCATTTTGCTCACGCTCTTGCTCAATTTTGCGCTCCAACTGAACGGCATCGGTTACATCGGACACGTTTACCAATACACGCGCAATTTCTTTACCGTGATACACGCGATTGAATTTGAAATCGAGATAACGAATGTCATTTGCGGCACGACCTGGTATTTGCATAGGTTGGCGTACCAAAGGATTCAAGCTACTGATTAAGCGTTCTTTGGTTTTCGGATTATAAAGCTGACCGATGAATGCGTGTGTGGTATTCAAATCTTCATCAGAAATCAAACCACCTAAAATGTCCATCAAGTTGCGATTACCAATGTTTTTTTGTCCCAACAAGGTTTCCAGTTGTTTGGAATATTGCGAACCAATGTTCAAATCTTGGTCAAGCAGGAACAAACCTGTATTTACCGTATCCATGATTTCGGTGGTTTCACGACGTGCTGCTTCGGTTGCCAAATCAGATGCGAACAATTTACGCAAACCCAAGGATATGAATAACACAAAGAAGAGAATCGCACTTACCACACCTGTTGTTTGCAACCAAGTCAAAATATTGGTGCTTTTTTGCACCTCACTTTGCAGATTCTGTTGCACTGCTTCTACATGCTCATTCAAGTTTGCCGAATTACTCTTCATGCGCAATACCGCCAAATCCAAAGGCACAGATGTAGCAGTGGGTAAATTTGCGGTTTCTAAATAGCTGTCTATGTCTTTGGAAATCGGTTGCCACAATGCTAATATCTGTTCCAAATGACCGAAATTATCACCTGTTAATTTGGCAACATTAGTTTCTTGCCCATCAGAAAGTTGGAATGTACCACCATCATGCAAAACTGTTACGCCTTGTTGGAACAAACCTTGTGCATGACGCAAGGTTTTTAAGGTACTCACAATGTGTGGACTGTTCGGGTCTTCACCGTAGTTGGTTTTCAAGTTCAACAACGCCTCACCAATTTCATGTGTTGCCAAATGCAACTCGGTTACCGTACTCAATTCATCGGCGTTTTTGCGTACTTGTGCCGACAACAACAAAGAGCCAACCATCAAAACAGAAATTGCGGTCAAGAAGACAGCAATCAAAACAATCATGCCACGATAGCGAGCAAACATACCTTTTGTTGTTGCAAGCTGTTGGGGATTTTGAGCAGCCATAATTTCAATTCCAATACATTTTATAAGTTACCAAACATGGAACAAAATAAACAAACCAACTGGAAATGCCAAATGATTTGTGTCAAATTGCCCAATTTCAAAACAAAACAATATTAACCTATTTTTGCTGAATATCATACCGTTTTTAACACATTTATCCAAGCAAAAATACCCGACAATCGCGTTGAGTTGGCTCAAAATGCCAGTATTCAGTATGCCAAATTATCCAACAAATACTCACTCAAAACCCACATAAGTTTGACACAAAACAAAAAATTTTTACTCAATACACGCAAATTGTCGTTTACGCAGCAAAAATGATATGATGCACATCGTTTCATCATCATAATTTAAAGCCGCCTGAAATGAGAAAATTTGATGTCCCTTTCCTTGCTTTATGCCTGTTGTTCAGCCCTTGTGTTTTGGCAAATGATTTTGTCTCACACCATAATGAACAAACACGCCATTTTAATCCTCAAGCCAAGATACACATCATCAATTTTTGGGCAACTTGGTGCGCTCCCTGTCGCGAAGAGATGCCTGCCATGAGTCATTGGCATACTCAAAAAGGCAAAAAACACCGTGTACAAATGGTAGGCATCGCCATAGACAAGCAAGAAAATGTAGCGCAATTTTTAAAACAAACCCCAGTTTCTTATGAAATTTGGCGTTACACAGGTTCAAACAGTCGCGCTATGATGAAAACATATGGCAATCCAGTTGGTGTTTTGCCTTATACGCTGGTGCGTGCACCACAATGCCAGCAAGAACAAGCGATAACAGGCAAAGTAGATGCGGATAAACTGGACAAAGCAATCGCCAATTTAACGAAACAATGCCCCAAACTGGCTGCCTGAAACCCAAACCGCATCATGACACCTTTATTACACAAAATCACATTAATCGGAGTGGGTTTAATCGGTGGCTCTTTTGTGCTTGATGCCAAACGCCACCAATTAACCCAACGCGTTTGTGGCATTGACTTGGACACAAACAATTTAAAACGCGCTTTGGAACGGCGTGTAATAGATGACGCACGTACAGAAATTTGCGCTTCGGCTTTATCTGATGCCGATTTGGTTGTGATTGCCACACCAGTTGCCACCCTGCCTGAAATTTGTCGGCAGATTTCTCCTTTGCTGCCTGAAAACACCATTATCAGCGATGTGGGCAGCACCAAACAATCCACGATTGCGGCTTTCAGGCAGCATTTACCACACCATTTCAGTCGTTGCGTTGCAGCACACCCGATTGCGGGTTCTGACCGAAGCGGTGCAACTGCCGCACAATTTGGTTTATACGACAACAAAAAACTGATACTTTGTCCACACGAAGCACAAGATGAAGACTGCCTGAAAACGGTGGAACGACTTTGGCAACACGTCGGCGCACAGACCCATCGTATGAATGCAGCAGAACACGATGCCATTTTTGCTGCTGTATCACATTTGCCACATTTATTGGCATTTGCCTATGTGCATCAACTTTTGGACGACCCCAAAGGTAAAGAATATCTGCATTTTGCAGGCAGCGGTTTTCGTGATTTCACACGCATTGCTGCCAGCAATGCCCATATGTGGAAGGACATCATTTTGGCAAACCGCCCTGCCCTACTGGATTTAATCGCTGCCCAACAGCAACAACTCAATCAATTGACCCAAATATTGCATAATCAAGATGCTCATGCACTGCTAAATTATCTGGCCCAAGCGCGTGAAGTACGTGAACAATGGGGACAAAACAATGGCTGAATTTTTCAGGCTGCCTGAAATACCGTCTCCACACCAATTAAAATATTTTCAATAAATTGTTTTTAAAGGAAAATAATATGAATGAAAACCATGACATACCGTTTACCTACGGTCAAGAAGACGACATTGAAGTGGAGCTGGCGAGCGCATGGGAACGCATTGCCGCTGCCTTGTTAAACAATATTTTTACTTTTCTGGCTTCATTGCCATTAATAGGTGGTTTAGGCTGGGCAGTATGGCAATCATTTCAAGAAAATAATTTGGAAGAAATCAGTTGGGCAAGTTTGGACACGCCTGCACAAACCGAAATGGTATTGGGTTGGTTCAGCCACCCCCTGTTTTGGCTTGGTTTATTGATACTGCTGATTTACGGCATTGTGCAATGCGTGTTCATGAGCCGTGATGGTCAATCCATTGGCAAAAAATTATTGAATTTAAAAGTAATTAAACAAGACGGCAGCGAAGCAGGTTTTGTAGGCGTGGTTTTACTGCGTGAAATTGTGTTCAATATTGGCTGTGGTGTGTTGGTGGGCATTTTTGCTGCCTTATTGCAAATGGACGATGCAATGGCAAATGCGCTGACTTATGCACCCACTTTAATTTGTGCAATTATGCTGTTTACCGCTGCTGAAAAACGCACGCTACAAGATTGGATTGCGGGAACAGTCGTAGTTAAATTACCGCCAAAACACAAAGTAAAACGCTGATGAACAGACTTTAAAACAATTTGGCATTTGTGGCTCATCTCGCGTATAACTGTCCATAATCTCAAACTTGCCAAGTTAGGTCGGATACTGGTATCCGATATTTTCTGATGAAAACACAAGGTTTGTTGGATACAAGTATCCAGCCCAAACGGTATCCAATTGAAGAACTTGGCAAGTCTACGCCTCTCCCCACAAGCAAGAAAGGGAACAAAACGAGAGTCATGTACACATGGTACATCGGGTATTGACAACGCGGTACGATTTGTATTGAAACACCCAATAAAATGGGTTTAACAAAGATTTCAGGTTGCCTGAAAAGCGGTTTCGGCGGGTGTAACTTTCCCTTCTTGCATCATCAAAACACGGTCAAAACGGCTTGCCAGCTCATCATCATGCGTAACCACCACCAAAGCCGTACCCAATTCCGCTTTCAATTCCAGCATCATTTCCAGCACTTTCAAGGCATTTTTGCGGTCTAGATTACCAGTTGGTTCATCTGCCAGCAAACATTTAGGTTGATTGACCAGCGCACGCGCAATTGCAGCACGTTGGCGTTCACCACCTGATAATTCAGTAGGACGATGTTGCATGCGTTCTTTTAAACCGACTTTTTCCAACATATTGGCAGCACATTCTGCCGCTTGTTTTTTGGACATTCTGCCAATTAATAATGGCATCATCACGTTTTCCAATGCGGTAAATTCAGCAAGCAAATGGTGGAATTGATACACAAAACCCAAATGTTCATTGCGTAATTTGCCCAATTTGGCTTGGTTTAATGTGGCAATATCTTGTCCCATCAATTTGATGCTGCCTGAACTGGGGATATCCAAACCACCGAGTAAATGCAACAAAGTAGATTTACCGCTGCCCGATGCGCCGATGATGCTGACACTTTCGCCAGCAGTAATGCTAAAATCCAAGTTTCGCAACACTTCAACGCACAAACCACCATCTTGGTAGGATTTGCCAACTTGCAGACATTCAATAACGTGATTATTCATAACGCAATGCCTCCGCAGGTTGCGTGCGCGATGCACTCCAACTTGGGTAAAGGGTTGCCAAGAAAGACAAAGTCAGCGAGATGCACACCGTGCCAATGACATCGGCTGCCTGAATATCGCTGGGTAAGTGATTGATGAAATACACTTGTGAAGCAACAAGTTGTCGCCCTGCTACTTCTTCAATCCATGCTACGACCGCCCCAATTTTGGCAGCAGCAATCAAACCCACAATCGTGCCTGCCAATGTACCAAGTGTCCCCGCTACCATACCTTGCACCACAAAAATCTTCATCACACCCGCAGGCGACAAGCCCAAAGTTCGTAAAATGGCGATGTCGGCTTGTTTTTCCTTAACCACCATAACCAAAGACGACACCAAGTTGAACACCGCAACCAAAATGATGCACGCCAACAATAAAGTGAGCAAGCGTTTTTCCATTTCTACAGCATTAAAATAACTGCGGTTATTGTCTGTCCAGTTGTGTGTCCAAATATCTTGTTGTAGGCTTTCAGGCAGCAAGTTTGCCATGATTTCTGGGGCATTTTGTGGGTCGCGCAAACGCAAGCGCAAGGGGGTCTCTGCTTCGCTGATGCGATACAATTTTTGTGCATCGGTCAGATGTGTGAGAGCCATTGCACGATCGGCTTCGTCTACACCTGTTTTCACGATACCCACCACATTAAATTGTTTCAAACGCGGCACCACACCAGCAGGCGTAACATTGCCTTCGGGCGTAATAACGGTTACTTGCCCCCCCACTTCTGCACCCAAATCGTTTGCCAACGCCGCACCCAAAATGATGTCAAACTCATCTTCACGCAAATTCTCAAATTTGCCGACCACCATTTTATTGGCGTAGTCCACCACCTGTTTTTCGTTTTCAGGCAGTACACCGCGCACTTGCACACCGCGCACTTCACCTGAATTGGCAAGCAGTGCTTGCCCAGCCACAAAAGGCGCAGTAGCAAGCACTTCTGGTTTGCCGTCAATGATTTTGCGCAAATCACGCCACGTTTTGCCTTCTTCTGGCATCATGTAGCCCATTTCGGCATGTGGCGCAATGTTCAATAATTGTGCGCGAATGTCTTTTTGAAAGCCATTAACCACCGACATCACCAAAATCAATACTGCCACACCAATGGCAATACCCAAAATAGAAATGATGGAGATGAAGGACACAAAGCCACTGCGCTTTTTGGCGCGTAAATAACGCAAGCCTATCCAAGTTTCTAATGTCATATTTTTCACATCAATGGTTTTCAGGCAGCCTGAAACTTTAAGCTGCCTGAAACGTGTTTTGATTACAATACTTTCACAATGCTTTCACACAAATAACGGATATTGGCTTCGGTAATGCCTGCCACATTGATGCGACCGCTGCGAACCGCATAAATGGCAAATTCATCACGCAATCTGTCCACTTGTTCAGGCGTTAAACCCGAAAACGAAAACATACCGTTTTGCTGGATAATGAAATCAAAGTCTTGTTTTGCACCACATTCTTTAAGCAAATCGACAAATTTTTGGCGCATTGTTTTGATGCGAGAACGCATTTCGTCTAATTCGGCAATCCATTGTGCTTTCAATTCAGCATCTTGCAATACCAACGCAATCGTTGAACCACCGTGTGAAGCAGGGTTGGAATACAAGGTACGAATGATGGTTTTAACTTGGCTGAATGCACGGTTTGCCGTATCTTCATCGGCTGCAACCACCGTAAACGCACCTACACGCTCATTGTACATGCCAAAATTTTTGGAATAAGAGCTGGCAACCAATAGTTCAGGATTGTGTTTCAAAAATGCGCGTAAACCATAGGCATCTTCTTCCAAACCATTGGCAAAGCCTTGATAAGCGAAGTCAAACAAGGGTAACCAACCTTTTTCAGCAGACATTTTTGCCAATGTGTCCCATTGTTCAGGCGTAGGGTCAATGCCTGTTGGATTGTGGCAGCAACCGTGCAACAACACCACATCGCCTTGTTGTGCTTGGCTTAAATCTGCAATCAAGCCGTCCCAATCCAAACCATGTGTGGCTTTATTGTAATAACGGTAATCGCAGATATTGAGACCGACCGCTTGGAAAATGGCATTGTGATTGGGCCATGTTGGGGCAGAAATCCACACATTTTGCGCGTTGGTTTGGCGTTTTACAAATTCAGCCGCAACACGCAACGCACCTGTACCACCTAAACTTTGTGCTGTTTTGGCACGTTTGTTGGCGATGACTTCGTGGTCTGCGCCAAACAACAATGCCTGTGTCGCCGCGTTGTATGCTGCTACGCCATCAATCGTCAAATAATTTTTGGTATTTTCACTTGCCAATAAGCGTGTTTCAGCAGCTTTAACTGCTTGCAAAATCGGCGTTTGACCTTGCGCGTCTTTGTACACGCCAATGCCCAAATTCACTTTTTCTGTGCGTGTTTCGGCTTTGAAGGCTTCGCCTAAACCCAAAATCGGGTCGGCAGGTGCAGCTTGAATTTTATCAAAAAACATGATTGAGACTTTCCTTGTAGTAAAAAATGCAATAAACAAAAAACTTTTGCTTTATACTGCCAAGCTTTTAGACTGGCAAGGGTTTCAAGCAAGAAAATGCAAATTATTGTTTTTTTGTTTGACAGGCATCAAATGGGTTTTCAGGCAGCTTTTCAAAGCTGCGTGGGGAATGATAAGACTGCCTGAAACCACCTTCTATAATCTCAAAATGAAAAAAGCACTACGGCGTTGCCCATACCCTTATGTTTGGCTCTCATTGTTGCCTTGTATTGCTTTTTCACTTATGCGACTGTACTTTGAATGATATAAAACAGAAAGGCAATTCACATGAACATCATCAAACCTTCATTAACCGTCATAGTATTAAGCAGCGCATTGTTTCAGGCAGCCTTTGCCGAGAATTTGCATTATAACTTGGTTAAATTCAGCGAAAGCGCAAGCGTTCTCGTATCCAACGACACCATGAGCGTGGTTCTGCGCATTACCGAAAATGCCAAATCACGCGTTCAAGCAGCCGATTCGGTAACACGGCGCGTAAATGCGATATTGGCGCGTGCCAAAGCCAATAAATCGTTTAAAGTGGAAAGTGGCAATCGTCAAGCCTATCCCGAATATGGCGAAAATCGCCGCATTGTATCATGGTCAGATAGCGCGGAAATCCGAATTGAAAGTCAAGACTTTGCGGCATTGAATCAACTGATTGCCGACAGCCAAAATGATGCCGAAATCAACAATATGGCGTTTTTTGTGTCGCCCGAAAAACACGCCCAAGCGGTTGAACAAGCATCAGAAAAAGCCTTACGCGCGTTCAAATATCGTGCAGAAAAGGTGGGAAAAATCTTGGGCTTGGGGCAGCACAAAATTGTGGAAATCACGCTAAATCAGTCATTTGAAAACATGGAAAACGATGCGATTGCACCAGCTACAATGATGTCTTCAATGAAAATGGTGCGCAGCACACCTGTGATGCAAACCAGCACGGGCAATACACAAATCCGTCAAACCGTACACGGTTCGGTGCAATTCTTTTAACACCAACCCAAGATAAAAATAACCATTTGTTTTAAAAAAATTTAAGGCTGCCTGAAAGATTTTCAGGCAGCCTATTCTTCACAACCAACCTTGCTGCCTGAACGACAATACTTCCTGCGCGCCCACAATTAAATGGTCGCTCAATTCCATGTCCAACAAAGCTAAAGCCGCACGCAATTTGCTGGTAAAACGGTGGTCTTCATGCGAGGGCATCAAGCTGCCTGTTGGGTGATTGTGGGCAAATACCACACGTACCGCATGATGTTGCAAAGCACGTTTAACCATTTCTCTGATGTAAACCGTGTGTTCGTCCACCGTACCACGTGCAATTTCTTCACAAGCAAGTAACTGATTTTGGGCATTTAAAAACACCACCATCGCCACTTCTACTTTTTCGCGTCCAATCAATAAACGCAAGTAATCGCCCAAAGTTTGTGGATTATCAAATACAGGGCGGCGATGCAATTCTTCATACAACACGCGCCTACCGATTTCCAAAACTGCGGCAAACTGTGCATACGCTGCGCTGCCCATACCTTTATGTTGCGACAATTCAGCACGCGAAGCATTCATCACACCACCCAAACCGCCATAATGTTGCAACAAAGACCGTGCCAAATCCACCGCACTCATACCTTGCGTGCCAATCCGCAACAAAACCGCCAACAATTCAGCATCACTCAATGCCGCCGCACCGCGTTCCAATAATTTTTCGCGCGGTCGCTCGCCTTCTGGCCAATCTTTGATGCTCATTAGGTTTATTCTCCTTAAATTGGTTTTATAACCGACAATTATGTTTTCAGGCAGCCCAAAAACAAAGCCCAAATCAAAAATACGCAATTTCGCTTATAATCACGTTTCTGCTTATCTAACTCAACTGAATGATGCAAAAACACTTTCAAAAAGCCCTAGACAGCGTTGTCCCACAAACGCTTTATGTGGTTGCCACACCAATTGGCAATCTCGCCGACATCACTTTACGCGCTTTGGCAGTATTACAAAAAGTGGATTTAGTGTGTGCCGAAGACACACGCGTATCGGCACAGCTGCTTGCCGCCTATGGCATACAAGCTAAACTCATCAGCGTGCGCGAACACAATGAACAACAAATGGCAGACAAAATCATCGCAGCCTTACAGAATGGACAAAGTGTGGCGCAAATTTCCGATGCAGGTACACCAGCCGTGTGCGACCCAGGTGCCAAACTGGTGGCACGTGTGCGAGCGGCAGGTTTTGCCATTGTGCCAATAGTAGGGGCAAGTGCAGTAATGGCAGCATTAAGCGTAGCAGGCATTGCCGAAGCACATTTTTATTTTCACGGCTTCCTGCCACCCAAATCAGGCGAGCGCCTGAAACTGTTCCAAACTTGGCAACACGCCGATTATCCCATTATCGCTTTTGAAACACCCCATCGCATTACCGCCACATTAAACGATATGGCAAACGTGTTACCACATAAAAACATCATGTTGGCACGCGAAATCAGCAAAACTTTTGAAACCTTTCTTTCAGGCAGCATTCACGAAATCCAAACCATTTTGCAACAAGACAACAATCAATCGCGTGGCGAAATGGTTTTGGTTTTGTATCCCGATGTTGCAGAAAAAACCACCATGCTGCCTGAAAGCACACAAAACATTGTTAAAATCCTCGCCACCGATTTGCCCACCAAGCAAGCCGCAGAATTAGCAGCCCAAATCACAGGGGAGAGCAAAAAAGAACTGTATCAGTTGGCACTGCATTTCAAAAACACCAACCATTGAGTAAACCATGATAGGCTTATTGATTATCACACACGAAACTTTGGGTGTGGCTTATACCCAGTTGGCGCAACACATTTTCCCACACATGAATTTTGACCACATTCGTCTACTCAACGTGGAAAACACCGATGACCACGAAAACATCATCGCGCGCGCTCACGCCATGCTGCCTGAAATCAATCGCGGCAAAGGCGTGTTGATTTTAACCGATATTTTTGGTGCAACACCGTGTAACGCCGCCATGAAAATGGTTGTGCCACAACAATCTGCCATGATGAGTGGCTTAAATGCCCCCATGTTGATTAAAGCACTCACTTATTCTACCCAAGCCGATGATTTACATGATTTTGTTGCGCAAGTCAAACAAGCTGGCATCAATGGCATTATGGCATTTATGGAATGATTTTTCAGGCAGCCTAAAAGCAAAAATATGAAACAAACAATACAAGAAAAACTCAAAGAAATCAGCCAACAAAACCAACTGCATTTTTGCATGTTGCCGAAAGTGGCAGTCGCGCTTGGGGCTTTGCATCGCCCGATAGCGATTACGATGTCCGTGCCATTTACATTTCGCCCAGCGATGTTTATTTGAGCATAGGCGAACACAAAGACACGTTTGAATACATTGAAAATCAATGGTTTGATGTGGGAGGCTGGGACATTCACAAAGCCCTATCTTTACTGCGAAAAAGCAATGCTGTGTTATTGGAATGGCTACAATCGCCAACAGTTTATCAACAAGACGATGATTTTGTGAAACAATTAAATGACATTGTGCCGCAATATGTTCAAACAGCCCCTTTGTTGCACCATTATCGCGGCATTGCCCACAATGCTTTGAAAGATTTGGATTTGCAAAACGAAATTCGGCTAAAAAAATGGTTTTATGTGTTGCGTCCTTTATTGGCAGCGCGTTGGGCTGTGTTGCATGGTGGTGTGCCGCCTATGGTGTTGCGCGATTTAATGAGCGATTGGCAAACCACACATCATCAAGAAATATTTGATTTAATTGAATTAAAATCAAATCAAGACGAACAATATCGCCATATTTTAAGTGCCAACTTGCGCCATTTAACACAGCAATTGATTGATGAAGTGGCACAACTTTCGCCCCCTGTCATATCATCGCCAGCCATTGAGCCTTTAAACCAATTGTTTCGCGCCACTTTAAAACGCTGCGAACAAACCGTTTTTCAGGCAGCCTGAAAGGCACATCATGCCACCATTGAGCCTACACGATTTGCATCATCAAAATCTGATTTTATTGGAAAGCGTTGCAGGCAGCCGCGCCTACGGTCTTGCCACGCCCCAATCCGATTGGGACATCAAAGGCGTGTTTTATCTGCCGCCCGAACGCTTTTTTGGTTTGGACTACACACCACAAATCGCCAATGAAAGCAACGACATCGTTTATTATGAATTGGGGCGATTTGTGGAATTGCTGCTCGCCAGCAATCCACACGCTTTGGAATTGCTCGCATCGCCCCAAGATTGCCTGCGCCAACGCGCACCGATTATGGATAAATTGCTGATTGAATGGTTTGTTTCGCAAGCGTGTCGCCAAAGTTTCGCGGGTTATGCACTGGGGCAAATCAAAAAAGCGCGTGGCTTAAACAAAAAAATTGCCAACCCCATGTCGGCAGAGAAAAAAAACGTTGCGGATTTTTGCTACATCATTCAAGGTGGTGGCTCAATCCCCCTGCAAAAATGGCTCAATCAACACAACAGGCAGCCTGAAAAAATCGGTTTGAGTGAAGTGCCACACGCACGCAATCTGTTTGCCGTATTTTATGATGCAGACGGCTCGCGTCATTATCAAGGCATTACACAAAAAAACACGGCAAACAATCTGACATTAAGCCGCATTGCACCCAACGATGAACCTGTGGCACATTTGTCTTTCAATCAAGATGGATACAGCAGCCATTGCCGCGAATATGCGTCTTATTGGCAATGGGTTGCCGAACGCAATGAAACACGCTATCAAAACAATCAATCGCATGGCGGCGGCTACGATACCAAAAACATGATGCACACTTTCCGCCTGCTACAAATGGCACGCGATATTGCCACACATGGTGAAATTCGCGTGCGCCGCAGCAATCGCGATGAATTATTGGCAATCAAAAATGGTTGTTTTGATTATGAAACACTGTTGCAGCAAGCCGAAAGTTTAATGCAAGAAATTGACGATTTATTTGTCCAAAATCCGTGTGGGCTGCCTGAAAATGTGCATCGCGCGGCTGCTGAAAATGCCTTGATTGAAATGCGTTGCGATTTGTATCGCACCCATTTTCAAGCAGCCTGAAAAACCACCCACATTCAAAATCAATAAGGAAAACAATCATGCAAAGCCAAACCGTTCAAATCATCAACAAATTGGGTTTACACGCACGCGCGTCCAGCAAATTCACGCAAACCGCCGCACAATTCCAAAGCGAAGTGTGGGTATCGCGCAATGGCAAACGGGTAAACGGCAAAAGCATCATGGGCTTGATGATGCTCGCTGCCGCCCAAGGCACCGAAATTGAAATTGAAACCCAAGGCACAGACGAAATCGCCGCCATGCAAGCCCTAGTTGATTTGGTGGGCGATTATTTTGGCGAAGGGGAATAAAATGATTGTGTTACACGGCTATGCGGCAGGTAAAGGCATTGCCATTGGACGGGCGCATTTGGTGGTGCGCGGCGTGTCGGAAGTGCCACAATATCATCTGCATGAAAATGAAATTGCAAGCGAAATCAATCGCTTTGAAACCGCCATCAAAGCCACACGCAAACAGTTGGAGCAGCTACGCAGTGCCATTCCCGAAAACGCCCCCACCGAATTGGGCGCGTTCATTTCCCTGCATTTGATGTTGCTGACCGATGTAACCCTATCGCGCGAACCCATTGATATTTTGGAAGAACAAGCCATCAATGCCGAATGGGCTTTGAAAATCCAAACCGACCGTTTGAGCCAACAATTTGATGAAATTGACGATGAATATTTGCGCCAACGCAAACAAGATATGCTCCAAGTGGTTGAGCGCATTCAAAAAAACTTGGTCGGCAAAAGCACCGAAATCGTACTGGACGCCAATTTGCTGGACGACACCATACTCATCGCCCACGATTTGTCGCCTGCCGACACGGTCTATTTCAAAGACCAACGCATTGAAGGTTTTGTTACCGACATCGGTGGCAGCACCAGCCACACCGCCATTTTGGGACGCAGCCTGAATATTCCGTCTGTGATTGGCGTGGGCAATGCGCGGCAACTCATCAGCGAACACGAATGGGTGATTGTGGACGGCATAGGCGGTGTACTCATCATCAATCCCGATGAAATTGTGTTGTCAGAATACCGCCGCCGTTTGAAAGCCTTTCGCAGTCGGCAAAGGGCTTTGAACAAACTGAAAAAAACCGCCGCCACCACCGCCGATGGCGAAGAAATTGAACTGCTCGCCAACATTGAAAGCGCAGACGACATCAAAGCCCTGCACAATTTGGGCGCAGACGGTGTGGGTTTGTTGCGTACCGAATTTTTGTATCTCAACCGCGACACGCTGCCCGAAGAAGAAGAGTTGTATCAAGTGTACAGCGACATTGCCAAAAAATTGAAAGGCAAGCCGCTCACAATCCGCACGGTGGATTTGGGCGTGGACAAAAATCCGCGCTGGTTTGGCAACAACGGCACGCCCAACGCTGCCTTAAACCCTGCTTTGGGCTTGACGGGCATTCGTTTGTGCCACGCCGAACCTGTGATGTTTCGCACCCAAATGCGGGCGATTTTGCGCGCTGCCGTGCATGGCAAAATCCGCATGATGTTCCCGATGATAGCCAGTTTATCCGAATTAAAACAAAGCCTTGTTCATTTAGAAACCGCCAAAAAACAGCTTACCGAACGCGGCGAACCTTTTGCCGAAGTGGACGTGGGCTGCATGATAGAAATCCCATCGGCAGCCTTAACCGTATCCAGTTTATTGAAATGGGTGGATTTTGTTTCCATCGGCACCAACGATTTGATTCAATACACCCTTTCGGTGGACAGGAGCGATGACGCGGTCAGCCATTTGTATCAGCCAGCGCACCCTGCTGTGATTAAATTGCTCTCACACATCATACGCACCGCCAATCGCGTGGGCAAAGGCGTTTCATTGTGTGGCGAAATGGCAGGCGACACCACCTACACGCGCCTGCTGTTGGGTTTGGGATTGAGAAAATTTTCAATGAACATCAATAATTTACTTGATGTAAAAGACGTGATTTTGCGCAGCGACACCGAAGATTTGGAAAACGACATCATCAAAATCGTCCGCAACGAAGACCCCGATAAAACCGATGCTTTACTGAAAAAATTGAATGAGATGAACAGAACCGAAACACATCAGGCTGCCTGAAACGCACACCACGAAACAGGAAAAAACATGAGCAATATGTATGCCATACACCGCCATTTGGCGACCGAATTGGACAACCGTTTGGCATTGTTACGCCAAATACCCAAACAGATTGTGGTATATGGTGCAGATGGCGCGTGCAGCCGCACATTGTTGGCAGCGCGTTATCCACAAGCCTTGTTGCAAGAATACGATGCGCGTGCTGCGGCATTGGTGGCATCGCAATCACACAGTCAAAGCAGTTGGTTGGCTAAATTAAAGGGCAAAAAAGTAACGCAATATGAACAAGATTGGCTTGCCCCTTTACCCGAAGCACAAGCGGATATGTTGTGGGCAAATTTGAGTTTAATGCAATCGGCAAGCATTGTGCCTGTATTAGAAAATTGGGCGCGTGCTTTGAAAACAGACGGTACACTGTTTTTCACGCATTTGGGGCGAGACAGCCTGCCTGAAATCCATGCACTTTTGCAGGCGAACGGTGTATCGGCAACTGCACCTACTTGGGTAGACATGCACGATTTGGCAGATATGTTGTTTCACAATGGTTTTTATGACCCTGTAGTGGACACTTTTGAATTGCGTTTGGTTTATCAAACGGGCGCAACTTTGTTGGCAGATTTGGATACTTTGGGCATTTGGCAGGCTTTACTGCCTGAAAATCCTGCTGTGGTGCGTGAAATTGTGGCAAAAAATGCCGATAAAATCATGGAATTGACTTTGCAAACGGTGTTTGGTCATGCCATCAAAAAATTGATGCTGCCTGAAAATGAACAATTGGTGCGGTTTATGCCTCGTGCCAAGTAGTGCGTGTTTTTCAGGCAGCCTAAAACCTGCTGTGTACGCGCGTTGATTGAGCAATAAAAACAAGCTTTACCCCTGATTTGCCAAGTTCTCCGTATGAGGGGACAAGCACTACTCTATGTAAATTATTTATTTTTATGATGCTTTAGTTTTCTTACCCAGAATCCGCGTTTCCCTAATGGGCATTTTTGGGCATTTTCAATCCCAATTCTTTAATGAAACTGTTTTCGTCCAATGATTTAACCGTGATTGCCACACCGCCAATAATAATGCGGTCACCTGCTACAGGAACATCGCCAAAACGCCGTCTGAACAGTTGTGCCAAGGTCAAATTGCTTTCTTCTGCTTCCATTTTTAAACCATAAGCCAATGCTAAATCGCCTACTTTGGCATCAGGATTGACCACAAATTCGCCATAAAATTCCTGTTCATCGTGGTTGTGGCTGCCTGAAAACTGTTCAGCAAACGCATTGCCCAAATTTTCAGGCAACACATACCAAGCAATGTCGTCTCTTTGCATTTGGGTTACCATGTTCACGGTTTGCATTTTGCCATCGCGTACCAAAGCAAATAAATGGCTGCCTGAAAAATCATGGGCGCGTGTCATGGCATGTGGGTGACTGTGTTCGGCTTCTGAATTGGCAGCAACTTGAAACGATTGCAAAGTAAGCAAGAGATTTTTGTCCAACCAAATTTCACGGCTGTCCAGCGGCTCTGGTTTAGGTGGCAAAACCATGCCCAGTTTTTTGGCGAAAAACGGTATGGTTGTGCCTTGAATGAGCAAAGAAAGTATGACCACAGCAAAAGCAACGTTAAACAGCAATTCTGCTTGTGGCACACCACTCATCAAAGGCATGATTGCCAAAGTTACGGGTACAGCACCGCGTAAACCCACCCAACTGATATACAAAAACTCTTTGCGTGAATAACGAAACCATTTAATAGAAGAATACACCGCCAATGGGCGTGCCACGAAAATCAGGAAAGCAGCAATGACCAAAGCTGGTACAGCTTGTTCCAGCAATTTAGACGGCGCAACCAACAACCCCAACACCACAAACATACTGGCTTGTGCCAACCATGCCAAGCCGTCCATGACGTTTAAAACGTGTTCGGTGGAAGAGTTACGGGCATTGCCCACCATCACGCCTGCCAAGTACACCGCCAAAAAACCGCTGCCTCCCAGTAAATTACAAGTAGCAAATACCAAAAGTCCGCCAGAAGCAATCATTAAAGCATACAAACCTTCTGCCAAGCGAATGTGCGCCAAAAGCAATGCCATGATTTTGCCTGCTGCAATACCAAAAATCAGCCCCAAACCCAATTGTTGTACCAACATGAGAAAGGCAGATGTGGCAGTGGTGTGTTCAGGCTGCATAATCAGGCTAATTAACACCGTTACCAACAAAATCGCCATTGGGTCGTTCAAACCACTTTCTAATTCCAAAGTAGCTTGAATACGTGGATGCAAACGCACACCGCTGTTTCGCAGCAAGGAAAATACGGCAGCTGCATCGGTTGAACCGACAATAGCCGCCATCAATAAACCCAGTTTCCAATCAATGTCCAGAAAAAATGTGGCAAAAATGCCGAGTAAACTCACGCTGGCAAGCACTCCCCATGTTGCCAAAATCGCCGCAGGTTTCAATGCAATACGAAAAGTGTGGAATTGGGTACGCAAACCACCGTCCAGCAAAATCAAAGCCAAAGCGATTTGGCTGACAAAGGTTGCACCCAAATAACTGTTGAATTTAATGCCACCCAAACCTTCTTCACCTGCCAAGATGCCCACACCCAAAAAAGCCAGCAACAAAGGCATACCCAAACGTGCCGAAATGCGGCTTACCAATACGCTGACAAACAGCAAAATACCCATGACAAGATACAGAAGATTCAAATTATCCATAACACCAAAAACTTTCTTTTCAGGCAACTTAACCAGCACACAATAAAACTTAAATTTAAAAGGCTGCCTGAAAAAGCAAACAATTCAAAATATTGAAAAAATTGCTTTGGATTGTAGCACAAGTTTACCTAAATGCCGTTTTCGTCAAGCAAAGTCAAGTAAAAATGAATCAATGATGTGCACCAATAAAAACAACGGTGTGTACTGTGGTGCTTGTGAGACCAGACTGCTTTTCAGTACAATAAACCGTTTTGGATTGACAAGTTTGAACGCAGGAGAAGCACCATGGCTGATGCCAAACGCCCCAGTACCTATCAACGCATCATTGATGCCAGTTTGCAACTGTTTAATGAACATGGCGAACGCACCATCAGCACCAACCACATTGCCCAGCATTTGAGTATGAGTCCTGGTAATTTGTATTACCATTTTGCCAATAAAGACGAAATCATTATGCAACTCTTCAAACGCTATTCCGAAACCATGCATCGCTATCTCATGCAAACCAAGCTGCCTGAAAGCGTTTCCAAAACAGTAGGTTATGCCTTTGGTTTATATGATATTTTGTGGCACTACCGCTTTTTATTCAGCGATGTGAACACTTTATTGGTACGCAGTGCGGCATTATTGGGCGAACACCACGATTTTACGCGCATTCGCATTGCGCCATTATTGGTTAAATTATTACAACAATTGGCAGACAATGGCGTGATTGTAATTGATGAAATCGGTGTGCGTGATTTATCGGTCAATATGTGGTTGATTACCAAATACTGGTTTGAATTTGACCATTCACTGCCTGAACGTGCCACCAGCGAACAACAAGCCAAAGCCAGAGGTGTGTATCGCACATTAAGCCTGCTGCGCCCGTATATTGACCCAACACATTTACCTGAATTTGACCAAATGGTCAAAGGTATGGACACTTAACCCTGATACAGGCTGCCTGAAAACCTTTTTCAGGCAGCCTGTATATCATTTTTAATTCATGACAATTAAGAAATCAAAAACATGAAAAACATTGGTTTATTTGGTGGCACATTTGACCCCATACACAAAGGACATTTACACATTGCACAAGCCTTTATGCAAAAAGTTCAACCTGATACATTGGTTTTCCTGCCCGCAGGCAACCCGTATCACAAAAATACACCCCATGTCTCCGCCTCACACCGTCTAGCCATGCTGGAAATCGCGATTGCCGATGAACCCAAGTTTGCTGTAAGCGATTTGGACATCATACGCGAAGGTGCAACCTACGCGATTGATACGGTCCATATTTTCAGGCAGCATTATCCTCATGCACAACTTTGGTACTTAATGGGCATGGACAGTTTATTGCAACTGCACACTTGGAAAAATTGGACGACACTGGTCAAACAGGTACACATTGCCGTTGCCACTCGCCCAAATCAATCCTTTCAAAAAGCACCATCTCAACTGCACACTTGGTTGGGCAATGCCTTACATGACGGCAGTTTACTGATTTTAGATGCCCATGAAAATCCCACATCGTCCACTCAAATTCGTACCGACATTCAGACAGGCAAAATACCACACAATATGCTGCCTGAAAAAGTGGCACATTATATTCAGCAACATAGTTTGTATAACACCAAGCAGGATTCATAAGAATAAATTTATAAAACACATTCTTATGGAAAACCGCAAATCTAACTAATAATGTCAAACTGTGTTTCAAGCAGCCTAAACAAGATTATGATAACCGCTCGGTGCTGCCTGAAAATTACCTATCCCCAATAACCAGCTCAAATCCATAAAAAAAGCACACATCGGTTAAGATGTGTGCCAAAGTCTACAAAGGAGAAATAGAGGAGAAACACTCAACCGCTGTCGCGATTGAATGGTTGTATTATGTACTTTTACTTCAAATTTGTCAAACCATTTGAAATTTATTTTGTGTAAAACTCGGTCAATACAATTTGACTTTATTGCTGTTTTTATTAAGATTATGCTCATACAAAATAACAATAGGCTTTGTTATGGTATACCAAATTGTAATTTAGCTTCATTCATACCCAACTCTGGCAAATAAACTGCGTGATTCTAATGTAATAATCCGCTGATTTTGTAATTTCAATCAAGGACACAATATGAACATTTACCTTGTCCGACACGGGCAAACCGAATACAACCTTGCAGGACGCATACAAGGTTGGTGCGATTCGCCACTTACTGAAACAGGCAAAGCAGGTGCAGTTGAAATGGGAAAACGTTTGGCACAGGCAAAAATTGTATTTGATGCGGCTTTTTGCAGCACTTCACCACGCACCCACCACACAGCTAAATTGATTTTGCAACACACAGGACAAAAGGATTTACCGATTACACCGATTGCCGAGTTACGCGAATACCATTTTGGCGCATTTGAGGGCAAAATAGGCAACGAATTGCATGATTTATTAGCAAAAAAACGCGGCTTTGCCACCACTGAACAATGGTTACACGCCTACCGAAACGGCAGCCGCAATCTGCTTGCCGAAATTTTGCCACAGCTTGACCCAAACGGCACAGCAGAAAGCGAAACCGCATTTTTACAACGTTTGCAACATGGTTTACACCAAGTCATTGGACAAAATCGTCCAGATGCACGCGTTTTAGTGGTGTCGCATGGCATGGCAATCGCGGCTTTGGTCAAAGCGATTGCGCCCGATGCCACGCGCTACATCAGCCCACCCAATGCCAGCGCAACCTTATTGCATTTTGATGTTTTACGCGGTTTGCAACTGATTGGCGAGATAGGTGGTGCAATTTGATAATTTGACACAGCAATGCTAAACTGTGTCATCTCATTTTTCGCAAAATACGATGGACGATTCCGAACAGCGATGCTGTTGCATCATCAAAAGGCTGCCTGAAAACAATGTCATGTGTTTTTCAGGCAGCCTTTTGGTGCGTTTTATAAAGACAAAAAGGTAAACACAAATGGATTTAAGCTGGCTTGCTGAACCACAAACTTGGATAGGTTTTACCACTTTGCTGATTTTGGAAGTGGTTTTGGGCATAGACAATTTGGTTTTTGTAGCGATTTTGGCAAACAAAGTCAAACCCAGCTTGCGCGATAAAGCACGTTTAATGGGTTTAGGTTTAGCGGTGGTCTTGCGGATTGTGATGCTTTATTTCATGGCACGCATCATGTTGCTCAAAGAGCCACTTTTCCATTTTGGCGCACATGGTGTATCGGGCAAAGATTTAATCATGCTTTTGGGCGGTCTGTTTTTGCTTTACAAAGCCACCACCGAATTGCATGAACGTTTGGAAGGTGCAAACCAATTTCACGTTGTGGACGCACACAAAAAACACACGTCTTTTGTCGCTGTTGTTGGGCAAATTTTGGTGTTGGACGCGGTGTTTTCCATAGACAGCGTGATTACCGCTGCTGCGATGGTGGAACACATTCAAGTGGCGATGGCTGCCGTCATCATCGCCATGATTGTGATGATTGCCGCCAGCAAACCGCTTACCGACTTTGTGGATAAGCACCCAACTGTTGTCATGCTGTGTTTGGGTTTCTTGCTGATGATTGGTTTCAGTCTCATTGCCGAAGCCTTTCATTTTCACATTCCCAAAGGCTATCTATATGCCGCAATTGGTTTTTCCATTGTGATTGAAGTATTCAACCAAATTTCACAAAAAAACATCAAACGCAAAGATTACACAGGCAGCTCATGGCGACAACGCACCGCTGAAAATGTCTTGGGCATGATGGGCATACGCGAAACCCTATTGGCACGCGAAGGCAACACCAATGAACAAAAAAGTGGCAGCCATTTTGAAGCCAATGAAAAAGCCATGATACGCAGCGTTTTAACTCTGGCAGAACGCCCCATTTTCGGCATCATGATTCCACGCAGCGACATTGAAAAATTGGACATTTCACAAAACAAAGAAGAACAAAAAAAACGCTTAATGGCATCACCCTATTCCCGAATGCTGGTCATTGGCAAAGCAGGCGTGGACGAACCTTTGGGCTACATCAACAAAAAAGACTTGTTGCCCCAACTCTTACAAAACGGCGAATACAACATTCAGGCAGCCTTAAAACAGCCCTTAATGCTGCCTGAAAGCGCAACCGCATTGATGGCGATAGAATTGTTCCGTAAACACAGCGCCGATTACGCACTGGTGGTGGACGAATTTGGCGCGATTTTGGGGTTGGTAACCATGAAAGATTTATTAGAAACCATTGCAGGCGAGTTTCCCGAAGAATTTGAACGCAAAGAAGAACCCGCCATGCAAGAAAACGCCGATGACAGCTTAACCGTAGATGGCGCATTGGAATACGTTGAGCTGGCACCCCAACTGGGTTTACCTGCCCTACCCGAAGATGCCGATTACCATACAGTAGCAGGTTTAGTTTTGGAAGAAATGGGCGATTTACCAGAAGTAGGCGAAGGCGTGGATTTTGGTGCTTGGCATTTTGAAGTATTGGAAAAAACAGGACACAAAATTGAGCGCGTGAAAATCAGTAGGCTGCCTGAAATAAGCTAAACGGCAAGCTACTGCCTTAACCCAAATTGCAAAATTTACTGTAACTTAATCCCCATGCTTGTGTCCTAAATAGTCGCAGAATTGAAAAGCAATACACGACAGATGTTGTGCCTTGTACTGCTTTTTCAAATTTTGTAAAGTAGTGAAAGGCTGCCTGAAAGCCCATTCACAACAAATGGGTGTTTTCAGGCAGCCTGTTTGAGATTTTGAAAAACATCAAATGCGCATCGGCATCACAATGTATTTGAAATTCACATCATTGGGCATGGTAAACAAAGTGGAACGGTTGGCATCGCCAAAAGCAATTTGTATGTCTTCGCATCCCAATGCACGCAGTACGTCCATCAAATAACTGATGTTGAAACCCGCTTCCAATTCGCTGCCATCATAGGCGATTTCCAATTCTTCTTGAGCTTCTTCTTGCTCATTGTTGCTGCACAAAATCCGCAATAATCCAGGAGCAAGTTGCAAACGTGCGCCACGAAATTTCTCATTTGCCAAAATGGCAGAACGCTCTAATGCACCCAATAACGCCAAACGATTAATCAGGAAAATTTTATCGTTGTCCATCGGAATCACGCGGTTGTAATCGGGAAATTTACCGTCAATGATTTTGCTGACAATCACGGTGTCATTGCAACGGAAACGCACTTGGTTTTCCAGCAATTCAATGTGAATCATGTCTTTAGGGCTGGTCAACAGTTTATTCAATTCCAACACGGTTTTGCGTGGCAAAATCACTTCCTGCTTGGGTAAATTGGCTTCAATCGGCGAAGCGGCAAATGCCAAACGATGCCCATCGGTTGCCACTAAACGAAGCTGGTCGCCTTCCACCTGCATCAATAAACCATTGAGGTAATAACGAATATCCTGTACTGCCATGCTGTATTGCACTTGGGCAATCATGTTTTTAAAACGCTCTTGCTCAATGGCAAACACGGTTTGTGTGGCATCGGCAACATTCATGGTTGGAAAATCTTCAGCAGGCAAAGTCTGCAAATTAAAACGCGATTTGCCTGCTTTTAAGGTCAAACGGTTGTCGGCATAGTCAAATGACACAGGCGTATTGGCATCAGGCAAAGCGCGTAAAATGTCTTGCAATTTTTTGGCATTGGTAGTTAAACGAAAATCACCCGATTCATTGGCTGGACCTTGTGTGTGGATTTGGATTTCAAGGTCGGTTGCCAAAATATCGGTTTGACCATTTTGACTTTCAATCAAAACATTCGCCAAAATGGGTAAAGTATGTTTGCGCTCTACAATGCCTGTTACAGCTTGCAAGGGTTTGAGCAAGGTATCGCGCGTGGTTTGCAGAATGAGCATGGCTTATCCTTATAAATATCTTTGAAAATTTAAAATGAACTTATTGTAGTGTATTTTATTGGCTGCCTGAAAGATTTTATTTCAGGCAGCCTTTGAACTGATGACCATTTAATGTCGGATTAAAATCAATAATTCATTGTAATCGCGTTGCCATTCAGCTTCACTTTCACACAATTCTGTAATGGTTTTAATGGCATGCATCACGGTAGTATGGTCGCGCCCACCAAAAGCATCGCCAATCGCTGGCAAACTTAAATTCGTTAATTCTTTGGTTAAAGTCATCGCCATTTGGCGCGGACGTGCAATGTTTCGGCTGCGTTTTTTGCCCAAAATATCGCGTATGCTGATGTGGTAACGGTCGGCAACGGTTTTCATGATGAGTTCCACCGTTATCGGTTTGTAATTACTGGCAATGATGTCGCTCAATGTGATTTCTACCAACTCTTTGGTAATGCGACTGTGCTTTTCAAACATACACTTGGCTTTAACACGATTGAACGCGCCTTCCAATTCACGCACACTTTGTTTCACATTTTGGGCAATCAACAACGCCGCATCATCGTCCAAGTCAATGCCCGCACTTTGCGCCTTACGTTCCAAAATCGCCACACGCATCTCGGTTTCAGGAGGCTCAATCGGTAAAGTCATACCCCATGAAAAACGCGAAATCAGGCGTTCTTCCATGTCTTCCAATTTAGTGGGCAACTTGTCGCAAGTTAAAATAATTTGCTGTTTTCTTTGATAAAAATGCTCAAACAGAAAGAAAAATTCTTCCATTGTGCGTTCTTTGCCCGCAATAAATTGAATATCGTCAATAATCAACAAATCGTAGTTCAGATACTGCTGCTTGAAAATGTCCCACGTTTTATTGCGCACCGTATTCATCAAGTTTTTCAAATACTCATCAGAATGAATGTAACGCACACGCGCTTTGGGATTCAGGTGCAACAATTCATTGGCAATCGCCTGAACCAAATGGGTTTTCCCCAAACCCGTACTACCATAAACAAAAAAGGGATTGTAAGTTGCATCACCTGGTTTTTCCGCAATCGTTCGCGCCACCATAACAGGCAACTGATTGCCCTTACCTACCACCAAAGTCTCAAAAGTTTGTTCTTCGGTTAAACCCGTTTGTTCAAAACGTTTACTTTGTTCGTCTTGCAAACGCGCGCTTTCAATCGCAGTCAGTGGCGGTTCAGATTTTGTCGTTTCACTTACGCTTAAAGACTGCTCTGCTCGCGCGGGGCGTAAATTGTTCAAACGCGCCGCCAAAATGTCTTGCGCACTGTTTTTTGGAGTTTTACTGGACAAATCCTGTTTCAATTCAGTCATTTCAGGCAGCCTTTCATCGGGTATATCAGAACGTATTAGGCTGCCTGAAACATCAATAGCCGAATAATGTTGCCCCATACCTGCTTTAAACACAATTTCAGGTGCATCAGGTGCAATCATGACACGCGCTGCATAAATCTTGTTCGCATACTGCGAACGAATCAAATTGGTGGCAAACTGATTTTTGGCATACACCACCCATACCCCGTTTTCTTCACCCACCGTCAAGGGTGCAATCGCCGATTGGAACTGCTGCTCACTCAATTCAGCAGACAAAAGTGTCAGGCACTGTGGCCAAAATTCAGCTAGGTTCATGTGATGCTCATCAAAACAAAAATAACCACACAAGGCGGCATTGTTAATTCAGGTAATACAAACGAATTATAACGATAAAGTCCATTTTCAGCCATGTATTTTGTGGATAAGTAAATTGTTAAATGACATTTTATCCACAACCCCACATTATGCTGCCTGAAAGGCAGCATAATACCCATACAACAAATCAGATTGACAAACAAGCAAAAAACAGGTTTAATCACATGTTTATTTTTCCATTCTCACTATTTTAGGATAAGCATCATGAAACGCACTTACCAACCCTCCGTTACCAAACGCAAACGCACACACGGCTTCTTGGTTCGCTCTAAAACACGCGGTGGTCGCGCAGTATTGGCTGCACGCCGTGCCAAAGGTCGCAAACGCTTGTCTGTATAAATTGGACAACAGTTTTGGCAAATCCCATCGCCTTTTAAAAACGGAAGAATTTTCTTCCGTTTTTGCACTTCGTAAACAACGTTCACGCGTTTTTTTACAAGTTCTGCGACTGGAAAACAACGCCTGTGGTCATGCCCGACTGGGCTTGGTGGTCAGCAAAAAAGCTGCCAAACGTGCCAACCGCCGCAACTACATGAAACGGGTTATCCGCGATTGGTTTCGGCGGCATCGTCATATTTTACCGCCACATGATTTTGTGGTACGCGTGCGCCAAGCCTTTGATGACACACAATACACACAAGCCTGCGAAGAATTGGCACAAATGATGTTGCCAAACACACACAATTCAAATTCATGATTGCCATATTGAGGTTTCAAGCAGCCTGAAAGATGATGAAATTATGTTTCGTAAATGGTTAATTAGACTATTCCGTTTTTATCAACTCGCCATCAGCCCGCTTATTCCACCACGTTGTCGCTATGTGCCAACGTGTTCACAATATGCGATTGAAGCAGTTCAAAAATACGGTGCATGCAAAGGCGTGGGGCTAACTGCAAAACGTTTGTGTCGCTGTCATCCTTGGGGCGGCAGCGGTTATGACCCAGTGCCATAATGAAACTGAACACACACTTTAATCATTGAAGTTTTAAGTGAAATTCTGGTTTCAGGCAGCCTGAAAGTTGTATTCATACAACAATATATAGTAGAGTCAATTTAAATCAGGACAAGGCGACAGCAACCGCTGTGTACACCGAGTACCTAAAGGAGCTGGTAGAACTGTACTGTTTAAATTGAATTCACCATAAATTGTATTTTTATGCCATAACCAAACAGAAAGTACGCTATGGATTTCAAAAGAATGCTGACGGTTTTTGCACTGTCTGCGCTGATTTTAATTGGCTGGGAAGCTTTGTTTCCCACACCCAAAGCACAACCCCAAACCACATCACAACAAACTGCCTCCGTTCAGGCAGCTACATCATCACCATTGGGCGAAACCACGCCCATTACCGTACAAACCAATGCTTTGGATGCAATTATTGATGAAAAAAGTGGCGATTTACGGGGCTTAACTTTACGCCAATACAATGCCACGACTGATGAAAGCAAGAATTTTGTTTTGTTATCAGACGGCAAACCATTGACCTACATCGCTCAATCACAACTGATTGACGAAAATGGTAAAAATTTGCTAGACGGTGTGAGTTTTACTGCCGCACAAAAAAAACATACCGTACAAGGCGACAAAGTGGAAGTACGTTTGTCCGCCCCCGAACACAATGGCTTGCAAGTGGACAAAGTGTACACTTTTAACCAAGATAGCTATTTGATGAATGTGCGCTTTGACGTTAAAAACACAGGCAGCAGCGCACGCAAAATTGGCACCAGCTACAACATTGTGCGCGACAACAGTGCACCAGAAGGCGAAGGCTGGTTCATGCACAGCTACAACGGCCCTGTGGTTTACACACCCGACAGCGGCGAGTTTGAAAAAGTGCCATACGGCGATTTAGATGACGACTTCCAATCAGGTAAATCCGAAGCCGAATACCAGCGCAAAGCCACGGGCGGTTATGTGGGCATGATTCAGCATTATTTTGTGTCATCATGGATTATGCAGCCTGAAAATGGCGAAAATCTGTGCGCCAACAACATATGTACCATAGACATCAAACGCCGCAACGATAATTTATACAGCGCAGGTGTAAACGTTCCCGCCACCGAATTAGCCGCAGGCAGTAGCCAAACTTTCTCCGCCAATTTGTATGCAGGGCCACAAGTTACGCGCATTTTGGAAACCGTATCACCCGAATTTGAATTGACCAAAGACTACGGTCGTGTCCATATTTTTGCCGCGCCTTTATTTGCCTTACTCAACTGGCTGCATGGTCTGGTAGGCAACTGGGGTTGGGCAATTATTCTTTTAACCGTGATTGTCAAAGCCGTATTGTATCCATTGAACGATAAAGCCTATAAATCTATGGCAAAAATGCGTGCTGTCGCCCCAAAATTGGAAGCCATCAAGAAAAAATACCCCAATCCAGAAGACCGCATGGCATTGCAACAAGCCATGATGCAGCTTTATCGTGATGAAAAAATCAACCCATTGGGTGGCTGTTTGCCCATGTTGGTGCAAATGCCGATTTTCATTGGTCTGTACTGGATGATTTTCCTGTCAGTAGAATTGCGTCAAGCCCCTTGGTTAGGTTGGATTAGCGATTTAAGTCGCCCTGACCCATTCTTCATCTTGCCCATTTTGATGGCAGCAACCATGTGGTTCCAAACCACACTCAACCCGCCACCAACAGACCCAATGCAAGCACAGATGATGAAAATCATGCCTTTGATGTTCTCCATCATGTTCTTCTTCTTCCCAGCAGGTTTGGTGTTGTACTATGTCATCAACAATATTTTGACGATTGCACAACAATGGCACATCAACCGCCAAGCCAAAGCGGCAGTAGCGGCTGGTTCAGTAGAAATATTGGATAAATCCGAGCCAAATAAAACGGGCAAAAAGAAAAAATAATTCAACAAAGGCTGCCTGAAAAGTTTCAGGCAGCCTTTATTATGAATGATGCTCATCACAACAGATTACTTATCTGCCGAAACTTAACCCAATTATGATGATGTTCAATATGCCACCAAGCGATTATGTTTTGCTGATGTTTCTCTCACTGCCTGTGATTGCCACTTTGCTTTCTCTGTCCAAAAGCAATCATTGGACATTGCGGATATTTGATTTTCCACGTTTACAAATTGCCGCTATCAGCCTATTGTGCATGTTATTCAATCATTGGTTTCAACAAAGCAATAATGTATTATTCACCCTCATGGAAGGCTTGAATTTCATCTGTGCGATTTGGCAAATTAAGCAAATTGCTGCTTATACACCCTTGTATCCAACCCAAGTTAAACCATATACAGGGCAAGACAATGCCCGCACCATCAGCATCTTAACTTGCAATTTTAACCCCAAACCGTCAAGCAGACACATTATTGAGTTTGATTGAACAACACCAACCCGATGTGATTTTGACTTTGGAAAGTGATTTATGGTGGCAAACACAACTGTAAAGTTTAGAACAAAGTCATTCGTGGTTTGTTCGTGTGCCATTGGACAATCTTTACGGCATGCACTTATACAGCCGACTGCCCTTAAAAACGCCCAAGTACGCTATTTAGTACGCGATGACATTCCTTCCATTACCACTCAAATTCAGCTGCCCAGCAGCGAATGGATACACATCTATTGCCTGCATCCCATGCCACCTAGCCCCACCGAAGCCCAAGAGGCCACCGAACGCGATAGCGAATTATTAATGGTAGGTAAAGAAATTGCCACAACAAAACAAAGCTGTTTGGTATTTGGCGATTTAAATGATGTGGCTTGGTCAAACAGTTCACGCTTATTTCAACGCATCAGTGGCTTACTCGACCCACGAATCGGACGCGGTTTATACAACACATTTCATGCTCAATATTGGTTCTTACGTTGGCCACTTGACCACATTTTTCACAGCAGCGATTTTCTCGTTACTGATTTAAAAGTACTGCCTCACATCGGTTCAGACCATTTTCCCGTTTATGGCAAATTCCAGTTTACCCCTCAAGCCGAATATTGGCACAACACACCCGAAGCCAGCAATCATGATAAGCGTATCGCCACCACCAAAATTAAAGCTGCCGACCCTTTGCGCAATGTAGAACGGGTAAAATACCGCAAACCTTGAATAAACATTCAAAAATAGTGACAGAAATTGTCATAAAATACTTGCCAATAACCATAAAATTGCGTAGTATCCGCAAATGCTGCACACACAGCATTCATTTTCTTTTTGTTTTCTGTATATCTCTTATCTTGGAAGCACTTGACTGAATGGTCAAGTGCATTTTTTATATGTCCAGCATAAGGCTGAACCACATTCATCAAGATGATGCATCAAGGTTTTCAGGCAGCCATCTATCACTTTACCCATTTTCAATCACAATAATCAATCGTAATTAACTCAATTTCAGATACAATCCAATTTGTCTGACGACTCAGACACATTTTTCATCAAGAACAACGGCTTTTAAGGAGACAGCTGTGAAACTGACCCCATTATACTTAACCCTTTCTGCCCTTTTATTGTCCGCTTGCCAAGGTGGCAACACCCAACAAAGTACCACACCTGCTGCACCTCAAAAAGCATCTGCCCCTGCGCTTATGGCAGCAGCCACGACCCAACAACCCTTACTTGAACGCCTGAACAATAAAGGTACAATCATTGTTGCCACCGAAGGCGATTATGCCCCATTCACATTCACCGATAAAGACGGCAAATTAACGGGTTATGATGTGGAAGTAATGCGTGCGGTAGGCGAAAAATTGGGGGTAAAAGTGGAATTCAGAACCATAAAATGGGTGGGCATTTTACCTGGTGTAAAAAGCGGCGAATTTGACTTTGCCGCCAATCAAGTTACCTTAACTTCGCCTGAACGCCAAGCCGAATTTGACCAAGCCATTCCATACAGTTGGAGTGGTGATGCCATTATTGTTCGCAATGATAATAACAGCATTACTTCCCTAGAAACCCTAAAAGGTAAAGTGGGTTTGCAATCCAGTACCAGTTCATATGGTGAGATTGCCAAAAAAGCAGGTGCCAGTGTCTTACCTGTTGAAAGTTTTACCCAAGCTGCCAATTTAATCCAAAAAGGCAACGCCGACTTTACCATCAATGGTTCTTTAGCTGCATTGGACTATTTGAAAAAGAACCCTCAAAGTAGCTTGAAGATTGCATGGATGACACCGCGTGAAGAACAAACTGGAGCGGGCATTGTTACTGTGAAAAACAATGCAAATGGTGCGGTCATCGCAAAAATCAATGAAGCCATGGTTGCATTGCAAGCAGATGGCACACTTAAACGCTTGGGCGAACAATTCTTCGGTCAAGATGTGAGCCTACATTGATTTTGAAAAATGGGTTTCAGGCTGCCTGAAACTTGTAAAATGGGGCGGATATAAAATCCGCCCCTGCTTTTATTTACCGTTTAATCAATCACGAAACAACTCACACGTTCCATCTTCCGCGCAATTCGCTTGGCGATACAAACGAATCAAGCGCGTGGTGGACGCATCGTGTTTTTGCGGGTCAATCGCGCCTGTGAGTTCTGCCAAAATGGTTTTGGCAAGCTGTTTGCCCAGCTCCACGCCCCATTGGTCAAAGCTGTTGATGCCCCAAATCACGCCTTGCACAAACACTTTGTGTTCATACATCGCAATCAGGCTGCCCAAATTGCGCGGATTCACTTTATTCAACAAAATCATATTGGTAGGACGATTACCACTGAACACCTTATGCGGCACAAGGGCTTCAATTTCGTTTTCAGGCAGCCCTGCGGCTTGCAATTCGGCACGCGCTTCGTCTGCGGTTTTGCCGCGCATAAAGGCTTCGGCTTGGGCAAACACATTGCTCAACAAAATTTCATGGTGCCCTTGCAAATTGCCGCGTTTTTCCAAGCTGGCAATCAAATCAATGGGCGCAATGTGCGTGCCTTGATGCAATAATTGGAAAAAGGCATGTTGTCCGTTAATGCCCGTTTCGCCCCAAATAATCGGGCCCGTTTCGGTGGCAACGGCTGCACCGTCCATTTGCACCTGTTTGCCGTTGGATTCCATGTCAAGCTGTTGAATGAATTTGGGTAAACGGTGCAAGTGTTGGTCGTATGGCGCAATCACATGGCTGCCGCCGCCGTAGAAATTGATGTACCAAATCCCAATCAAACCCAATAATACAGGCAGGTTGTTTTCCAAAGGCGCATTGATAAAATGATTGTCCATCAGATGTGCGCCATTGAGCATTTCAATGAAATTTTCTTCGCCCAAATACAGCATAATCGGCAAACCAATCGCCGACCACAAGCTGTAACGTCCGCCCACCCAATCCCAAAATTCAAACATGTGTTCGGTGTCAATGCCAAATTCCGCCACCGCTTTTTTGTTGGTGGACACGGCAACAAAGTGTTTGGCGATGTCTTGCTCGCTGCCTTCTTTCAAAAACCATTGTCGCGCGGTGTTGGCATTGGTAATCGTTTCTTGGGTGGTAAAGGTTTTGGAGGCGATGATGAACAAGGTGGTTTCGGGGTGGACTTTTTCCAGCACATCACGCAGTTGTGAGCCGTCCACATTGGAAACAAAGTGCATTTTCAAACGTGGGTGTCCAAACGATTTCAACGCGGTACACATCATGAGCGGGCCCAAATCCGAACCACCAATGCCAATGTTCACCACATCGGTAATCACCTGATTGGTGTAGCCCAACCATTCGCCCGAACGCACCGCGTGGGAAAAATCGCCCATTTTGCGCAAAACGGCATTGACTTTGGGCATCACGTCTTCGCCATCAACCATAATGGGGCTGTTGGTGCGATTGCGCAGCGCGATGTGCAACACGGCACGGTTTTCCGTTTTATTGATTTTGTCGCCGTGAAACATTTGTTTCATTTTTTCAGGCAGCCCAGCTTGTTTTGCCAACGCCACCAAATTGTTTAAAATATTGTCGTTAATGCGGTTTTTGGAATAATCCACGTTGATGCCGCCCACTTCCAGCCAATAGCGCGTGGCACGGTTGGGGTCTTGGGCGAACATATCGCGCATGTGTTGATGTTGGGTTTGGGCAAAATTTTCGGTCAAAGCTTGCCAAGCAGGGAGATTTGTGGGGTGGGTCATTTTATGCTCTCAAAATGTGTGAAACGGTTTTGATAGGCTGCCTGAAATGTTTCAGACAGCCTGAATAGGCATTCAGAACCTGTATGTATAAGATTAATAGATAGACTTTTATCGCAAAATCATGCAAATACAAGGCAGATTTTTGTGCCAATCATGAATTATTGACATGAAAATCCAACACAATAGGCGTGTAATTAGGCGATAGAAGTCGCCATCAAGATTGTGAATACAGGTTCTTATTCTACGTCAATGATTTCGCTGCGATGACGGCGCACGCTGCGTTTGCCTTTTTCCAACTGCAAACTTGCGCTTTCGCCCAATCGCAAAGCCAAACCAATCGCCAAAATGTCAATCACAGCAAGTTGCAATAAACGCGATACCATAGGCGTGTAACGGCGGCTGTCTTCTTGCACTTGAATGGACAGCACGCAATCGGCTAGCTGTCCCAATGGGCTATCAGGGCGTGTAATGGCGATGACCTGTGCGCCATTTTCTTTGGCAATGCTGACCGCATCCAATACTTCAATGGACGAGCCAGAATTGGAAATGACCACCAGAACATCTTGTGGGCTGAGTACTGCTGCCGCCATCAGTTGAATATGGGTATCGGAATACGCCACAGTAGAAATACCAAAACGGAAAAATTTGTGCTGCGCGTCTTGTGCCACGATACCCGAGTTGCCCACGCCATAAAATTCAATGCGCCGTGCGTGCGTGAGCATGGCAATGGCATTTTCTAACGCATTTTCGTTCAGGCTACGGCGTGCCCCCAAAAGTGCAGCGGCGGTATTGCCCAACACTTTTTCCATCACATCGCCCATGCTGTCATCGGTGTTCAGCTCTTCATGCACAAACGCCAAACCCGATTGACTGATGCTGGCTGAAAGGGCAAGTTTAAATTCAGGCAGCCCTTTGTAGTTTAAAGTGCGACAAAAACGAATCACAGTAGGCTGGGAAACACCAGCGCGTTCGGCAATGTCTGCCACCGCCGCATGCACAAACCATTTGGGTTCGGCAAGTGCCACTTCGGCAACCTTGCGCTCTGCACCTGATAAATTATTGAGTTCTTCGCTGATTTTGGTAAGCATTGGGGTCTTTCTTTATCTTTTATATTTTTAAATTTTCTTGATTATCAGGCTGCTTGAACCTGAAAACGCTTCAAATACCATTTTGCATTTGTCTTTGCAACAACATCAATGCTGCCAACACACGCGCATCGCCGAAATTGGGGTGGTCAATCAATGCATCCAACTCACACAATGGCACGCGCACCAATTCCAAAGGCTCGGGTTCATCGCCTTCCAATTGTGATGGGTAAAAATGACGGGCAATGAATACCGTAAGTGGGCTGTACATATGCCCTGGCGAAGTATAAAGCGTACGCAATAAAGTTAAATCTCGCGCACCGTAGCCAATTTCTTCTTGTAATTCGCGCAAAGCAGCTGTTTCGGGCGATTCGCCCTCATCAATCAAACCTTTAACACAAGTGAGCTCATAACGTTCCGTCCCTGCCGCATATTCGCGCACCATCAACAAATCACCATCATCAATCGCCAATACCATCACGGCAGGACGGCGTGCAGGAGTGAGCCGTTCATAAGTGCGTTCTTGACCATTGGCAAAACGCAAGTCCAAAGATTGCACTTCAAAAACCGCAGTTTGCGCTGCGGTACGCACCGCCAAAATTTCGGGTTTCTGTTTATCCGTTTGGGTGTAATCCATTTTGTTCTCCTTGTTTCAGGCAGCCTCAAACACATTTAACGACCGCTCAAATGATTGGACAATGCCACCGCCGCACCCGTAATACCTGGCTGTTCCGACAACACCACATACACGGGAATCGCTGCCAAATAAGCATCAAAACGCCCCTTGTTTTCAAAGCGATTGCGAAATGGCGATTGTTTAAAATAATCAATGAAACGTGGAATGATGCCACCACATAAATACACACCGCCACGCGCCCCCAAAGTCAAAGCCAAATTGGACGCAACCGTGCCGAGCATCGCGCTGAAAATGTCCAAAGTCAAACGGCAAAGTGGCGAAGTGCCACTCAATGCACGTTCGCTGATTTCGGCTGGTGTGAGTTTTTGGCGTTTCACACCTTCACGTTCAGCAAGGGCTTCATAAATCAAAACCAAACCTGCACCACTCAAAAAACGTTCAGCAGAAACGTGTCCAAATTTGCGTTTTGCGTATTGCCAAATCATCACTTCGGTATCATCAAACGGTGGAAAGCTGACGTGTCCGCCTTCGCCTGCCAATGGCACATAGCCCGATGGTGCATAAATCAAACCGCTTACACCCAAACCCGTTCCCGGCCCCAATACTGCTTTGGGCGCATGTTCAACAGGCTGTCCGCCACCAACTTGCACCAAATCTTTGGCATCAGCTTGGGTAATCGCCAAAGCCTGTGCAGTAAAATCATTGATAAATAAAAGCTGTTCCAAATTTAAGGCTTGGCGCGTGGTTTCAATGGAAAACGCCCAATGATGATTGGTCATTTGCACCCAATCGCCGACTATCGGGTTGGCAATCGCCACCGCCGCGCAATGGATAACAGGGTTGCCTGCGCGTTGCAGATATGCTTTAACCGCGTCCACAATGGTGTCGTAGTCGGCACAAGACAACACTTCAATTTTTTCAAATTTTTGTGTCGCCGTTTCCAATGCAAAACGGGCATTTGTGCCACCAATATCGGCAAGCAAACGCGGAAAGCTGCCTGAAAGTTTAGGTTCAGTCATTGTAGAAGACATGGAGATTGACCTTTTCGGAATGTAAAACATAACTGATGGGTAAATCGGGATTTCTGCCTTGTTCGGCAGCGTGGTAGACCGCGCGTTTTTCTGCGCCTGCAATCGCCAAATAGACGCGTGGCGTGCGTTCAATCGCTGCCAAAGTCATGGAGATGCGTTCGTGTGGTGCGGTTATGGGTGTGGTGTGCAACAAAGGCTGCGGATAATCGGCGCGTATGCAATCGGCAAATTGCGGTGCTTGTGGAAACAGGGACGCCGTATGTCCATCGCCACCCATGCCCAACACCAGTACATCAGGCTGCCTGAAATGTTGCAAGGCAAAATCTACGGCTGTGGCAGTATTTTTCAGGCAGCCTGCATCGGCAGTATCGCTGACCACAGGCAAAAATGTGGCATGTTGAGCTTGATTTTGCAACAGATTTTGCCGAACAAGTTGTGTATTGCTGTCATCATGGTTGGTTGGAACAAGGCGTTCGTCCACCAAAGTGATGTTCACACGCACCCAATCCAAATTCATTTGATTTAAGGCTTGGAAAAACGCAATCGGCGATTTGCCACCCGACACAGCCAACGTGGCGCGTTCTTGCTTTGCCAATACGGTACGCAAATCATCGGCAACCGCTTGTGCCAAAGCCTGTGCATTTTGCGCGGCAGAAGAAAAATTGTGAAATGAAATCATGTTTTTGCTTTCGTTTAGCAATAAGTTAATTCTCGAATTTGACACCATAATAACGGCAGTTTTTCTGTTTCAAGCAGCCTTTCAAATTTTGTCGTGTACTGATTTAAAGCTGCCTGAAAGCAACAGGCAGGATTTTAATCTTGCTCTTCCAACCATTTATCGCCATTTTGTGCCAATAATTCGCGTGCAGCTTCGGGGCCCCAACTACCTGCGGGATAAGTGTGCAAGGGCGAAGCATGAGCTGTCCAGTTGTCCAAAATCGGCATAACCCACGCCCACGCTGCTTCCAATTCATCACGGCGGTTAAACAGGTTCAAACGTCCGTCTATCACTTCGCGCAACAACAATTCATAGGCTTCGGCACGGCGACCCGATACAGCTTGTCCCAAGTCCAGCACCATATCCGCCGCAACCGTGTCCAAACCGCTGCCCACTTGTTTGACCAATAAGCGCACATGCACGGTTTCTTCGGGTTGCAAACTGATGACAATGCGGTTAACTGACGTACCAAACAAAGTATTTTGCTGCTTGAAATTCAACACGATTTCAGCGGTTTTGGTTGCCATGCGTTTGCCTGTTCGCAAATAAAATGGCACACCTTGCCAACGCAGATTATGGATTTCAGTTTTGATGGCAACATAGGTTTCGGTTTGACTGTTTTCTGGCACATTATGCTCTTGCGTGTACCCTTTCAGGCTGCCTGAAACACCATATTGTGCCCGCACCACATTCTGCGCCACTTCATCAGCCTGCATGATTTTCAACGATTGCACCAATTTCAATTTTTCATCACGCACATCGTCTGCACCCAGCGATTTAGGCTCTTCCATCGCCACAAAACACAACATTTGTACCATGTGGTTTTGCACCATGTCGCGCAAAGCACCTGTGCTGTCGTAAAACTCGCCACGCTCTTCCACGCCCAGTTGTTCGGCAATCGTGATTTGCACCGATTGAATGAAATCTTTATGCCAAATTGATTCAAACAAAGCATTACCAAAACGCAAAGGCAACAGATTTTGCAGGCTTTCTTTGCCCAAATAATGGTCAATGCGGTAAATCTGTTTTTCTTGGAAATGCTGTGCCACATCGTAATTGATTTGTTGCGATGAAGCCAAATTAGTTCCCAGAGGCTTTTCCAATACAATCCGAACCTTATCGCTGTTCAAACCCACACGAGCCAGATTTTCACAAGCAGGTGCGAAAAATTTGGGCGCTGTAGAAAGGTAAATGATTACATTATCGGTTTCACGACGTGCATGCACCACATCAGCAAGACGGTCAAAATCCGCACTGCGGCTCATATCTACACAAATGTATTGAATGCGTGCAACAAACGATGCCCACAGCGTTTCATTGAAATGCTGTTTGATGTGGATTTTGCTGTCACTTTCCACTCTGGCGAGAAACTGCGCCGTATCCAAATTACTGCGACTGACACCCAAAATGCGCCCATTGGGGTGCAACAAACCTGCGGCGTGCGCCTGATACAAACACGGCAACAGTTTACGCATCGCCAAATCGCCTGTTGCGCCGAACAGCACCATATCAAAATTATTGAATTGTTGGGACATTGTTTTTCCTTTGCCATTTAAAAGGCTGCCTGAAATCAGACCATTCCAATTTAATCGTAGCAATACTACACAGAGTTACAGATTTTGTCCATTCAAATACAAATAAAAAGCCAATTTATTGCAACATACGCCCATATTTACCGCTATAATGTCAGAAAATTACGGACAACCGCTCGGGTTTTCAGGCAGCCTGAAAGTGTAACTTGGCTACATAATTTGGCGGTTCTCACGGATTATTTTGATAAAAATAAACATAAAGGATGCACCGTGCCAATCGCCATTCACCCCAAACTGGCCGAAATCACCCAAGCCATTATTGAACGTTCGCGCCCCACACGCACCGCCTATTTGAACCGCATTCGTGCCCTCAAACAAAACGGCAAAGTGGAACGCGACCAACTGGGCTGCTCCAACTTGGCGCACGGCTATGCCGCCATGCCCAACGCCATCAAAATTGAAATGCAAAAAGCCCACGTTCCCAACATTGGCATGATTAGCACCTACAACGACATGGTGTCGGCACACCAGCCCTTCAAACACTTCCCCGATTGGATTAAAGACGAAGTACAAAAACACGGTGCCACCGCCCAAGTTGCAGGTGGCGCACCCGCCATGTGCGATGGCATTACCCAAGGCTACGAAGGCATGGAAATGTCGCTGTTTTCGCGCGATGTGATTGCCATGAGTACCGCCATTGGCTTATCCCACCAAATGTTTGATGGCACAATGTTTTTTGGCGTTTGCGACAAAATCGTACCGGGTTTGGTCATCGGCGCATTGTCGTGTGGGCATTTGCCAGCGATTTTCGTGCCAGCAGGTCCCATGGTCAGCGGCATCGGCAACAAAGAAAAAGCCCGCACACGCCAACTTTTTGCCGAAGGCAAAGTGGGACGCGATGCCCTGTTGCAAAGCGAAATGGCATCGTATCACAGCCCTGGTACTTGCACCTTTTACGGCACCGCCAATTCCAACCAAATGATGATGGAGTTGATGGGTTTGCATTTGCCAGCCGCCGCGTTTTTCAATCCCAACACCCCCATGCGCGAAGCCCTTACCCGCCAAGCTGCCGCACAAATGGTGCAATCGCTGCAAAACCAAACCGCCAAACCCATAGGCGAAATGCTGTCTGAAAAATCTTTTGTGAACGCGATTATCGGCTTAATGGCAACAGGCGGCTCCACCAACCACACCATGCACTTGGTGGCAATGGCGCGCGCGGCTGGCGTGATTTTGAATTGGGACGATTTTGACGCGATTTCAGCCATTGTCCCCCTGTTGATTCGCGTGTATCCCAACGGTCAAGCCGATGTGAACCATTTTGCCGCAGCAGGCGGTTTGCCCTTTGTGATACGCGAATTGCGCGAAAACGGCTTGTTGCACGATGATGTGGACACCGTCATGGGACACGGCATGGCAGCCTACACCCAAGAACCGTTTTTATTAGACGGCAAATTGGTGTGGCAAGACGCGGTTGCCGAAAGCCGCGACAGCGAAGTGTTGCGCCCATTCAGCCAGCCTTTTTCGCCAGACGGCGGCTTAAAATTGATGAAAGGCAACATTGGACGTGGCGTGATTAAAGTTTCCGCCATGAAAGCCGAAACCTTTGTCATTGAAGCCCCCGCCATCGTGTTCAACGACCAAAAAGAAGTGCTGGACGCATTCCAACGCGGCGAATTGGAACGCGATTTTGTGTGCGTGGTACGCTATCAAGGCGCAAGAGCCAACGGCATGCCCGAATTGCACAAACTCACGCCCCCATTGGCGATTTTGCAAGACCGTGGTTTCAAAGTCGCATTGGTAACAGACGGACGCATGTCGGGCGCAAGCGGCAAAGTGCCAGCCGCCATTCACATGTCGCCCGAAGCCCTGATGGGTGGCGGCATTGGCAAAATCCGCACAGGCGATTTAATCCGATTCAATGCCCACACAGGCGAATTGAACGTGTTGGTAGATGAAAAAACCTTTGCCGAACGCGAAGTGCCAGCCCCCGATTTGTCCAAAAACACGCACGGCATTGGACGTGAATTGTTTGCGGGTTTCCGCGCCCAAACCAGCAGCGCAGAAACTGGCGCAATGAGTTTTGGCGGCGATTTCGCATAAAAATCCCAAAAAACAGGCTGCCTGAAACCGAAAAATGGTGTTTCAGGCAGCCTGAAAACAGAAAAACCGTGTCAAAATGATTTTTTGGACGCGGTTTTTGTATTTTTGGCTGCCTGAAAACAGCGTGTGGCAATTTGGACTGGGGACGTGGCATTGCACCACCGCCAATACCACAAAATCGTTTGTCAGATACAGGTGCAGAAGTGAAAAACCAAAACAGCAACCGCTGTATGCATCTCGCACATAAATAAGGCTATCGGCAACGCTGTGTTCATTTGAAATAACCCCACAAAAATTCCTGCTCTTTTTCAAATTTCACCCCCCACTTCAACAACAAAAGCAGACCCCAAAAAATCAAAGTTTGCCATTTAACATTATACTCAATTTTTAACATAAATTAAATTAAATTAAATTAACAACATACAACATTAACACAGTTTCCCTGTATAAAGCACGGTTTGGGAAAAACGGTCAAAAAGCTTCGTGCCGATTGACCGATTTTTACTGAATAAAGCAACCGTCAGCCGCCCATTTCTTGCCCAATTTTCAGTCCATTTGAAAAAGTTAAAGACTTGAGCAATACGGCAACGGTTTTTATCAATATGGCAAAGCAGCGCATCAAAATTTCAGGCTTCAGGTAGCCTCAACAGCATCAAAGGCTACCTGAAACCTTGTTTGCCCACTTTGCCGCATACAACACAAACAGGAAAACAATATGAAAACCCAAATTAAACTTTTAACCGCCGCTTTGGCGCTTGCCGCCGCCAGCGCACACGCTGGTGTGGTTTTGAATGCACACAATGATGGCACAGGTGCATTTAAAACCTTAATCGGTGTTGGTGCATCAGGCGAAGGGGTTGCCATCGGTCGCGATGCCCAAGCAACAGGCGTAGGTAATAATCGTTTTCATGCCCTTGCTGTGGGCAACAATGCCAATGCCAATCGCCATGGTGCAACCGCATTGGGAAATAGCGCGTACAGCGATGGCTGGGACGGTACAGCAGTAGGTACAGGCAGCCAAGTCAGAGGTGGCACTTCTACCGCAATAGGTATTTGGGCCACCGTTTTGGGCGATAGCGTAAACTCAACGGCTTTGGGCTCCCAAGCAGCCG
>NZ_JAUNEC010000060.1 GCF_030525755.1 Alysiella sp. | reverse complement strand
GTCGGTAGAGCAACGGATTGAAAATCCGTGTGTCGGCAGTTCGATCCTGCCTCTGGCCACCAAATTTAAAGACCCAAAATCCATTAGATTTTGGGTCTTTTACTTTTATCTTATATGTACTCGGCACACACGGCAGTTTCAATCGGCTTGCCTTATTTTCATTTCAAACAACCACAAATATTCAACCTTTTCTCAAATAACGGTATAATCGCAAAATTTTACGGCTTTCCCAAACCTTTTTACTTCAATTTAGAAAGCAAATTATGGCTTTAATTGTCCAAAAATACGGCGGCACTTCGGTTGGTTCCGCCGAACGCATCAAAAATGTTGCTAAACGCGTTGCCCAGACTCGAGCAGCAGGACATGACGTAGTAGTAGTCGTTTCCGCAATGAGTGGCGAAACCAACCGCTTGGTGGCTTTGGCACAAGAAATGCAAGAATATCCTGACCCACGCGAAATGGACGTTGTATTGTCCACGGGTGAACAAGTAACCATTGGCTTATTGGCAATGGCATTAAAAAACATCGGTGTAGATGCCAAAAGCTATACAGGTTGGCAAGTGGCATTGAAAACCGATACCGCACACACCAAAGCCCGCATTGAAGACATTGACGATGCCAAAATGCGTGCCGATTTACAAGATGGCAAAGTGGTCATCGTAGCAGGTTTTCAAGGGGTAACGCACGGTGGCGATATTTCCACGTTAGGACGCGGTGGTTCAGATACTTCAGCTGTGGCTTTGGCAGCTGCCTTAAAAGCCGATGAATGCCAAATTTACACCGATGTAGACGGCGTTTACACTACTGACCCGCGTGTTGTACCCGAAGCACGTCGTATGGAAACCGTAACATTTGACGAAATGCTGGAATTGGCGAGTTTAGGCAGCAAAGTCTTACAAATCCGTTCAGTAGAATTTGCAGGTAAATACAAAGTTCGCCTGCGCGTTTTAAGTAGCCTGCAAGAAGGTGGCGAAGGCACATTGATTACTTTTGAGGAAGATGAAAACATGGAAAGAGCAGTTGTATCAGGCATTGCCTTTGACAAAAATCAAGCACGTGTTAATGTACGTGGCGTACCTGATAAACCTGGTATTGCCTATCAAATTTTGGGGGCAGTCGCCGATGCCAATATTGATGTAGACATGATAATCCAAAATGCAGGCAATGAAGGCACCACCGATTTTTCCTTTACCGTACCGCGTGGTGATTACAAACCCACTTTGGAATTATTGGAAAGTTTAAAAAACAGCATTAGTGCAACCGAAGTAAGTGGCGATGACCAAGTATGCAAAGTATCGATTGTCGGCTTGGGTATGCGTTCACACGTTGGCGTAGCAGCTCAAATGTTCCGTGCATTGGCTGCTGATAACATCAATATTCAAATGATTTCTACTTCTGAAATCAAAGTATCGGTATTGATTGATGAAAAATACATGGAATTGGCAACACGCGTATTGCACAAAGAATTTGGTTTAGACAAAGCCTAATTTTCCAAAACATTAGGGTAAAACAGAGCAGCATATTGCAACGTGAATTCAGAATACCAAACAGATGAATGATTTGATGTGGGTGGATGCTTGTATCCATACCTTTTCAAGCAGTCTTAAAACACCATGTTGTACTGATGAAACAAATGAATACAAGCCCCACTTCACACAAATTGTTTATTTTCAATGAGTATTAATTTTTATCCTGAACACACATTATTGCAAGATGTATTTATAAATAATTTGTCTTATTTTTTCATCAATGAATGAACCAAATCATGAAGGCTGCCTGAAAATTTCAGGCAGCCAAAAATTTTTACAGAACCCATTTTTATAGCAGCACAAATATGGCTTCTACTGCTTAAATCATGCTACCTAAAAATACCGTAAATACACTTTCAGGCAGCAGTTTGGATTGGATTTACTTACCGCAGTTATTCATGAGATGAGCATATTTTCAAACCTTTGTTTTATTAGGTAGTTTAGTTCATTTAAGATAGAGAGTTACACCGCAAATTCAGCCACAACTGGCGCATGGTCGCTGGGTCGTTCTTGCGCTCGTGCTTCCTTATCTACTAGCACAGTTTTCAATACATTCAATAAAGGCGTGCTGCTCAAAATGTGGTCAATACGTAAACCCAAACCTTTTTGGAACATGGCACCACGGTAATCCCACCATGTGTAATGCGTGCCATCTGGGTGCAAATGGCGCAAACTGTCGTGCAAACCCAAATCCAATAATGCTTGAAACCATGCGCGTTCTTGATTGGAACAATGGATTTTTTCGTGCCATTTGACTGGGTCATAAACATCTTCATCAGTTGGCGCAATATTGAAATCGCCCAATAACACCAAATTGGGATAAAGAATCAATTGCTGCGCAACAAATTGCGTGAGCGCCGCAAACCATTGTTGTTTATAAATGAATTTGGGACTATCCAAAGCTTCGCCATTAACGCAATAGACATTAATCACGCGAATTCCATTGATGGTTGCGGCAATAACACGGCGTTGTGGGTCATCAGGCATTTCAGTCAGCCCTGTATGCACATCTTCTATAGTGTGGCGACTGATGAGTGCCACACCATTATAGGTTTTTTGTCCGCTCCACACGCAATTCCAGCCCATCATTTTTAAAGCCGCTTCGGGGAATTTGTCTTGGTCCAATTTCAATTCTTGTAGTGCCAATACATCGGGTTGGTGTTGTACCAACCATTCGCTAACGTGTGGCAAACGGATATTGAGTGAATTGACATTCCAAGTGGCGATTTTCATGATTGATTTTCCTGTGTGTTTTTCTGTTCTACCAGTTTCATTGCCTTTATGCGTGCCACGCTGCGCACATACATTGCCAGTGATGCAATTTGACCAAAAGCGGCAGCAAAGGCAAATAAAAAGGCAGCGATGCCAAATTGTTTGCTTTGAATGGATAGTAAGTAGCTGCCTGCGGCAATCAAAGCAATGAACAATAGGGAAAATAAAACGGTTAATGTCAAATAGTTTTTTTGTGGGCTCATATTAAAGTATCTCATGTTTTCAGGCAGCTTGAATGCCGCACAAATGATGATTGAAAATCACAAAAATAAGATAAAAATTTTGGAATGCCGTCCGCTGGCATGATATTGTTGCAAACGTTGAATGGGCAAATCTTCTGGTGTGGCTGCCTGAAAACCGCGTTCTGAAAACCAGTCTGCGGTATGTGTGGATAAAGCCAATAAACGCTTTTTGCCTGTTTCTTTGGCATGCTGCACCACATAAGCCAATAATCGATCGCCATACCCCTTGTCTCGTGCTTGATTGGAAACCACCAAACACGCCAGCTCCGCTACATCAGGGGCATCATCAAAGGTTTTGATTTCCATGCAACCATAAATCTGACAATCGTGTTCCAATACCACAAAATCATCAATGTGTTGTTCCAAATACATGCTGTTTCGTGACAATAAAATGCCCTGCTCTGCCAATGGGCGAATCATGGCAATCATGTCAGCCACATCGTGTTTTTGTGCTTGGCGTATGCACATGAAATCATTTTGTGCAATGGACGTACCTGAACCATCACGGGTAAACAATTCACGCAATAAACCACCGTTTCGGCTGCCTGAAAGAATTTGTACACGCGGCACACCTTGATTGAGTGCCTTAATCGCGGTTTGTAATATGATGCGCTGTTGTCGGTAATGTTCAGGCAGCTCATTTGCCAATTTTTGGGCTTCATCAGCACTTAAATTGGACAACAAGCTGCCTGAGAGTGTGTGAATACCATTTTGCTCAATCAAAAAAATCAATTTTTCTGCTTGTATGGCTGCCGCAATAGACTGGGCGGTTTCGTACATACACAGACAGTAATTTTGCCCCACCGTTGACGCCGCTACGGGACTGATAAATACCATAGCTTGTCTGTCTAAATCAGCAATAATCGCTGCGCTATCCACTTTACGAACTTGACCTGAGAACTGCCTGTCCACTCCTTTAATCACACCCAAAGGTTTGGCTGTTAAATAATTGCCCGATGCAATGTGTAAACGCGACGGACGCTGTGGCGCATGTGTGTAGCCCAAAGATAAGGCTGCCTGAAAATCAAAACGGATTTGTCCACATATTTGCTTGGCGTATTGTAAAGTCTGTGCATCACAGATGAAGTGGTCTTGAACAAAAATGGCTTGCTGCTGCGTGACTGCAACATATTTTGCCATTTCTGTTTCTATGCCATGCACCACCACCAAACGAATGCCCAAAGCCGCAATCAAATTCAAATCAGCAGCCAATTCACTTAAATTTTCATCATCAAACAGCGCACTTGATAAACCAATTACCAAAGTTTTGCCACGCAAATAATGAATATAAGGTGCCGCTTCTCTAAATAATGAAGCAAAATCAGTATGAATCATAAAGTTTCTTCTATTGTTGTTTAAGCAATATCTCGCTCTGATGTATGACTTATATGCAACAGTTTCTGTTGTTTTATGGTCATTTCAAATTAACACGAAAAAGCATAAGCAATCACCATGTACAACCATGCTGTTACTATTTTAAACGACCATACATGAGGCTGCCTGAAAATGCTGTTTCCCAATTACTCGTTTGTTCTCTCACAACTTGAGACGCGACTGCATAGGTCATACATAAGGTTAATTAAACCGCAAGTAGGGTTTGTATCAATATGAAAACCCTAAATAAACCATTAAGACAAGAAGCCCCGCCTATGCGGGGCAATGTGTCTTGGATTTTTATCACAACGTTATGCGAATATAAAATCGATGATTTCTATACCTTAATAATAAAGATTTATCACGAGATTATCGATAACACAATAGACGAGAGAAAGCCACTACCAAAACGATGAATACAACTTCTTAAATCAACATCAAAATCAATGAAAACAATTGAATAATCAACACCGCCAATGCGGCGATGGTGGCAATCGTCCAATTGGTTTCATGGGCATTCACAATCGCCACGGGTTGCTGTACCGCTGTTGCAGCAAATGCAGGTAATGTCGTTGCCACTTGCGTTTGTGGCAAGTGGGCAACAGAATTCATGCCATTATCACTTACCAAAGTGAACACCAAGCTGTCCGTATGAATGGTAATGTTGTTTTGTGGCTCGCCTGAACGTTGAGTAGGGTCAACAACTGAAACCGCAGGTTTAATCGCCACTTGTGGCAACTGGGCATTCATACTGTCTCTGTCCATTAAATTAAATGCCAATGGACTGTCCTCAACTGCAACAAAACGAGGCATTTTCGTAGGTGCTTTGGGAATACGATAATGCAAAATAGCAGCTTTTTTAGGCTGTTGCTGCCCTTCTTTTGGTGTTTGAACCGCTGATGATTCATTCACAGCTTCAACAACAGGCTGCCTGAAAACAGGCTCAGGCACTTTTTGTTCTGCAACAATTTGTTTTTGCGTAGCGTTGGATTTGGGACGTTTAACCATTTGAAATTGATGCCCACAATGCACACACACAACCTGCCCTTGTGTCCATTCCAACAAAGATTTATCCAACTCATTTTTTTGTTTACATTGCGGACAATTTACTTGAACTGAACTCATTTTTACCACATCTCTTAACGTTTTATACCGCTCAAACACACCCAACCACCATCACTCACAGATGGTTGCATATCAAACCATTGGGCATAGATTTCGGTCATTTCTTCAAGTTGTTCCACCAAGATACCCGAAAGCACAATGCGTCCACCTTTCTTGGTTCGCCCCGCCAACATCTCGCCCAACATACGCAAGGGATTAGCCAAAATATTGGCAATTACCACATCAAATTGTCCTTGTGGCAAAGCATCTGGCAAATAAAAATCAGCAGCCACTTCATTTAAAACCGCATTATCACAACTGGCTCGAATGGCTTGTGGGTCAATGTCCACACCTACTGCGCTAACTGCCCCTAATTTCAAGGCTGCAATCGTCAAGATTCCAGAACCACAACCGTAGTCCAATACCGTTTTTCCGCCTAACAACTGACCATCCAACCATTGCAAACACAAATGCGTGGTTGGGTGGCTGCCTGTACCAAATGCCAAACCAGGGTCAAGACGCAAATTCACAGCATTGTCATCAGGCATCTCATGCCAAGTTGGGGTAATCCAAAAACGGTCTGAAATTTTAATAGGTTCAAATTGAGATTGTGTTAGACGAACCCAATCTCGTTCTTCCAGTTTTTCTACTACATAATCTGGCAAAACCATGCCCACACTTGTGGCTGCCTGAAACAATGCAGCAGCTACATCGACTTCTGCATCAAAAAGCGCCATGACACGACTTTGCTGCCAAATTTGCTGCTGTGGCATATCTGGCTCACCAAAAATCGCTTGCTCATTTTCGGTTCCCGCAAAAGCATCTTCAATGGCACTGGACAAAGCACCACAATCCATCAAAGCATCAGAAAAAGCTTCCGCATCGGTTTCATGCACAGGAATAATGGCTTGTTGGTAAAACATCATTCTCACCTGCCCACAAGGCATACATCATTATAAAACCCTTATTCTAACAGTTTTTACATACCCTATGTTGCCGATTATGCTCAAAACTATTGCAAACATCATGCATCGCTGATTTCGATACCACATGAAAAGCCACATTCACACTGAAAAAACTTGCATTTATCATGCGGCACGTTTAAAATCTCACGTTTTAAATCCAATTATCCATTTCATTTAGGAGCAACATCAATGGCAAACAGCGCACAAGCACGCAAACGCGCCCGTCAATCCCTGAAAAACCGCGCGCGCAACGCCAGCTTACGTACTGCATTTCGCACAGCAGTAAAAAAAGTATTGAAAGCGGTTGAAGCAGGCGATAAAGCAGCAGCACAAGTTTCTTTCCAAGAAAACACCAAAATTTTAGACCGCATTGCCGACAAAGGTGTTTTCCATAAAAACAAAGCCGCACGCCACAAAAGTCGCTTGTCTGCAAAAATCAAGGCAATGGCTTGATTTTACCTAAACCGTAAAACAAACAAAATTCAAACCGTTCTCTTAATAATTCAAAGAGAGAACGGTTTTTCTATATCTATAATATTCATTAATATAGACAATTAAAAGCATATTAACAACGACTTTTGAAAAAAATCAATCGACCGAAACCCCATTTAAGTCAGTACATTTCCTCAAAACACCGCTAGAAAATCATCAAACAAAAGCATGAGCAAGAAACCTGTTTTCATTTTGATTATATACAGCATCTTGCCCACACCCAAACGCAATACGATTCAGCATCAATAATAAGGCTTACACCTGAACTTTATGCCATTCAGGATTCTGCTCTGCCAAAGTGGTCAATTTACGAGTTAAGAAACCCAACAAAACCCCATAAGCAGGAACAAACAAACCAATTGAAATCAACAACTTAAACCCATAATCTACCAAAGCAATATGCGACCAATTTGCTGCCATAAACGCATCGCTGCTGGCATAAAACGCAATGGAGAAAAATAAAGCAGTATCAATTGCATTCCCTACAAAAGTGGAAGCCATTGGTGCAATCCACCATGATTTCAAACAGCGCAATTGATTGAATACAAAAATATCCATAACTTGTCCAAAAGCGTAAGCCGCAAAACTTGCCAATGCAATGCGAAACACAAAAAAATTGAATTCTTCCAACGCAGACCAACCTGCCCAAACACCTGACTGAAACAAAACTGACAGTGCGTAAGACAGCAATAATGCAGGCAGCATAACCCAAAAAATAATTGTACGCGCCAAATACTGCCCAAAAATACGCACGGTTAAATCGGTTGCCAAAAAAATAAATGGGAAACTCAATGCCCCCCATGTGGAATGCAGCTCAAAACCATTGAGAAACGTAATGGTAAAAGGCAACTGAACCAAATAATTGCTAGAAGCAATTATTACAATGTGAAACACAACCAAATATAATAAAGCTTGACGTTGTTGTGCAGAACTGAATTGATAGACTTGCATAAATTTCCTTAGTTTTGTTATCGCGGGAGGATTCCGAACCGCGTGGTAAAAAAAACAGGCTGCCTGAAACATCAAACAGCCTGTCTATATTGTACACCAAATCATACTTGTTGTCAGCCAACGGTTTTTCAGACAGCCTTTATTCTGCTTGAAAAATGGTCGTATTGGTCTGCACCACCACATTTTCAGGCAGCGTTTCCGCTTTTTCGGCTGCCTGAATTTCCGCTTGCAAGCGTTTTTTCTCGTTCAAATATTGATTGATTTGCTGCACCAAATCTTGCGTGCCAGCGTGGGTCAATGCGCTGATTTTGAACAATCTTGGCGTGTCCATATCAAATTGGAAACGGTCATCGGGGGCAGGGTAATCCCAACCGATTGTCTCCAAAAAGGTGCGTTCACGTTCGGTGGCGGTTTCATCGTCCAGCATATCCAATTTGTTCAACACCAGCCAGCGTGGTTTGTCGTACAAATCTTCATCGTATTTGCGCAATTCGTGGATAATCGCCAACGCTTCGCCAGCCGTGTCCACCGTTTCATCAAACGGTGCCAAATCCACAACGTGCAACAGCAAACCCGTGCGCGACAAATGTTTCAAAAAGCGGTGTCCCAAACCTGCGCCTTCTGCTGCGCCTTCAATCAAACCGGGAATGTCTGCCATGACGAAACTGTTGTTTTCATCCATGCGCACCACGCCCAAATTGGGGTGCAAAGTGGTAAACGGATAATCCGCCACTTTGGGGCGCGCGGCTGAAACAGCACGAATCAGCGTGGATTTACCCGCATTGGGCATACCCAGCAAACCCACGTCTGCCAACACTTTCAGTTC
>NZ_JAUNEC010000059.1 GCF_030525755.1 Alysiella sp. | reverse complement strand
GCCCACCGCATTGGCAATGCCTTGACCGAGTGGGCCTGTGGTGGTTTCCACGCCAGCAGCGTAGCCGTATTCGGGGTGTCCTGCGGTTTTGCTGTGCAGTTGGCGGAAATTTTTCAAATCATCAAGCGACAAATCATAGCCGCTCAAATGCAACACGCTGTACAACAACGCGCTGGCATGACCGTTGGACAAAACAAAGCGGTCGCGGTTGAAAAATTGGGGATTTTGGGGATTGTGTTGCAAAAATTCGCGCCACAACACGTCTGCCATGTCTGCCATGCCCATGGGCGCACCGGGGTGTCCCGAATTGGCTTGTTGCACCATGTCCATAGACAAGAAACGGATTGCGTTGGCGGTTTGGGTGGGTTGCATGATTTTTCCTTGTATTTAAGGTAATTGAAACAATGTTGAAACAGCAAGTTAAGGGGTAAGTGATTAAAAAATAGGCTTTCAGGCAGCTTAAATATGGATAACCTAAAATACACCATTCTGATTATTGATGTATTGTAAGGCCGCCTGAAAACAGGATAAAAGTATGTGGTTATTTAAATTGGTATGGGGTAAATGAAGCTGGGCATTATACCGTTTTCAAGCTGTTTGAGTGTGTTCATTATGGGCTGCCTGAAAAAGCAGAAGCACGAGTTTCAGGCAGTTTGCTTGAGAAATTGGGGTGAATTTTGCAAGGTATGAATGGTGGTGTCCACAATCATTTGACCCATTTCGCTTAATTTGATGTTTTCGGGTTTATTGGACCACAATAGAATCAGACCTGTGATATTACTTTTTAAATATAAGGTAATTTTGTCAATATCTATGTTTTCAGGCAGGCTGTTTTGCTGTTGTGCCAGCAGCAAAATGCGCGTGATTTCTTCATGAAAACGGTGATGATAGTTTTCTGCCAATTTGGTAATCGGGGCATTTTTGGGGGTGTGTTCACATTTTAGGTGCATAACATTACAAAACTTTTGTTGTCGTGTGTCATTTTCCAGTAGGTCAAACAATTCACAAAAAACGCCACGCAAATGTGTTAAAGCCTGTTCTGGTTGCTGGGCTGCAGTTTGCAATTTTTGCAAAAAGGGTGTGTAGCATTGTTCAAATAGGACTTCAAACAAATCTTCCTTGTTTTTAAAATGCCAATATAGTGCGCCACGCGTTACACCAGCGTTTTGAGCAATTTCTTGTAAAGTGGCATGACTGACACCGTGCAGCCAAAACACATCTAGGGCGGCATCAAGCAGTTGTTGTCGGGTTTTTTCGGCTTCTTCTCTGGTTTTTCTCATGATTTTTTGGATTGAATTTGTGTTTGGATTGGGGAATAGAAAAAGTTTGCTTTCCATTCATCGGTGTATGTATAATAGCACACTTTACATTGTTAAACACATCATGTTGCCTGAAAAGTTTATTGCTTTCAGGCAGCCTGTTCACATTATTTCAGATGTAAATGAATTTTAAAATTTTCACAACAGCATCATCAATTATATTGGGAAAAAGTATGACATCATTCAATTCAACTTGGCGCATGGGGGCTTTGGCGTTGGCAACAGCTTTGGCTTTGAGTGCGTGTGGCAAAGATGATAAGGTAGCAGCACAAGCGCAGGCAGCGCAACAGGCTCCTGTGCCAGAAGTACGCGTGGTTACGGTTCAACCTCAAACCGTTGTCTTGGAAAATAATTTGCCCGCACGTTTGGAATCGGTGCGTTCTGCAACCATCGTGCCACAGGTTAGTGGTATCGTGAAACGCCGTTTGTTTGAAGAGGGGACGTTTGTGCGTGCTGGACAGGCTTTGTATCAGTTGGAAGACGCAAGTTATGCGGCAAATTTAGCCAGTGCGCGTGCCAGTTTATTGACGGCGCAAGCATCATTAAGTAAAGCTAATGCCGATTTGGCGCGTTATCAACCCCTATTGGCTGCTGATGCCATCAGCAAGCAAGAGTACGATGCGGCATTGTTGGCAAAACGTTCTGCCGAAGCGCAAGTTCAGTTGGCACAAGCAGCCATTCGTGCTGCACAAGTGAATGTGAACCATGCACGCATTGTGGCGCCTATTTCAGGTGTGATTGGTGAATCCAAAATCAGCGAAGGGGCGTTGGTTGCAGCGGGTCAAACACCTATGGCTTTGATTCAGCAAAATGACACAATGTATGTGAACATCACGCAATCGGCAAGCGAAATCATGAAATTGCGCCGTCAGTTTGCCAATAATGAGCGCAAAGTCAATCAAAATATTGAAGTGGGCATTGTGTTGGAAGATGGCAGCGAATATGAACATAAGGGGCGTTTGTTGTTTGTGAATCCTGTGGTTGATGCCAATACTGGACAGATTACTTTGCGTGTGGCTGTACCCAATCCTGATTTGGTGCTGATGAGCGGTTTGTATGTGCGTGTGAAATTGCCTTTCTCCAGCATAGATAATGCTTTTTTAGTACCGCAACAGGCGGTTACACGCGGTCAAAACGATGTGGTTTTGGTGGTTACGCCTGATGGTGAAATGCAGCCACGTCCTGTTACCATTGCAGGTCAGCAAGGCAATAATTGGGTCATCACAAAAGGTTTACAGGCCGGCGATAAAGTGATTGTGAATGGCACGATGATTGCAGGCATAATGGGGGCAAAAAAGGTTACGCCAAAAGAATGGCTGCCTGAAAGCATCAATACTAAACCTGTTCAGGCAGCATCAAGTGTTGCTGTGGTGCAAGCGGCATCAGAAAGCCAAGCGGCTTCTGTGGCGCAATAATGGGGGTATGATTGATGGCCAAATTTTTTATTGAACGCCCTATTTTTGCTTGGGTAGTCGCCATTTTCATTATGATTGCAGGGGTGTTGGGCATCAGCAAATTGCCAATTGCACAATATCCATCGGTTGCTGCGCCAACTATTACTTTAACTGCAACTTACCCTGGTGCTTCAGCGCAGGTTTTGGAAGACAGTGTATTGGCGGTTTTGGAACGCAATATGATGGGCGTAGAGGGCTTGGATACGATTGAGACTTCTGCTTCTTCCAATGGTGTGGGTACAGTTAAACTGACCTTTACGCCTGAAACAGACGAAAATTTTGCCCAAGTAGATGTGCAAAATAAGGTATCAGAGGTTACGCCACTTTTGCCTTCTGCAGTGCAACAAAACGGTGTATCGGTTTCTAAAGCGCGTTCCAACTTTTTGATGATTGTGATGCTGACTTCGAAAACCATGAGTGTTGCTGATATGTCGGATTACGCACAGCGTAATGTGATTCCGGAATTGCAACGCATTGAAGGTGTAGGTAGCGTACAGTTATTTGGTTCGCAACGTGCCATGCGGATTTGGGTGAACCCTGCAAAATTGAAGGGCTATAACTTGTCGTTTGCTGATGTGTCGGCAGCGATTTCTGCACAGAATGCTCAAATTTCTGCGGGTGCTTTGGGCGCACAACCTGCTGATTCAAATCAGCAAATTACTGCCACCATTACCGCAGAGGGGCAACTGAAAACTGTTGAAGAATTTGGCAACATCATGTTGCGTTCCACAACTGATGGCGCAAATGTGTATTTGAAAGATGTGGCACGCATTGAGTTGGGCAGTCAAAGCTATGGTTCAGAAGCCCGTTTGAATGGTGTGCCTACTACAGGTATGGCAGTCTCGCTTTCCAATAGTGGTAACGCTTTAGCGACGGCACAAGCGGTTGAAGCCAAAATGAATGAACTTAAACCTTTCTTTCCAGCTGGGGTGGAATGGAAATCACCTTATAACACTTCGCAATTTGTGGCATTGTCCATCAATAAAGTGGTCAGCACTTTGGTGGAAGCGGTGGGTTTGGTGTTCATCGTGATGTTCATTTTCCTGCAAAACTTCCGTTATACTGTGATTCCCACGATTGTTGTACCCATTTCTATTTTGGGTGCATTTGCCGCGATTTCGGCTTTGGGTATGTCCATTAACGTAATGACCATGTTCGCAATGGTTTTGGTTATCGGTATTGTGGTAGATGATGCCATTGTGGTCGTGGAAAATGTGGAACGCATTATGGCAGAAGAGGGCTTAAGTCCCAAGGAAGCCACCAAAAAAGCCATGAGTCAAATCTCGGGTGCGGTAATTGGTATTACGGCCGTTTTGATTTCTGTGTTTGTGCCAATGACGCAATTTAGTGGTGCAACAGGCAATATTTACTATCAATTTGCCGCTACGATGGCATTTGCGATTGGTTTTTCAGCATTTTTGGCTTTGTCGCTCACACCAGCTTTGTGTGCGACCATGCTTAAACCCATTCCTAAAGGACAGCACCACCACGAGAAAAAAGGGTTCTTTGGCTGGTTTAATCGCAAATTTGATAAACTCACACGCCGTTATTCAAGCTGGATAGGACGCATTTTGCGCCGTACTTTGGTTATGGGTATTGTGTACTTGGCTTTAACGGCAGGTGCAGTATATTCTGTGATGCGTTTGCCTACTTCGTTCATTCCTTCCGAAGACCAAGGTTTTGTAATGACCAGTTTGCAACTGCCAGCAGGTGCAACCAAAGAGCGTACTGATGCTTCATTGAAAACCATGACAGACATTGCTTTGGCACAACCCGAAGTGAAAAACATCATTACTGTATCGGGTTTCAGTTTTTCAGGTAGTGGTCAAAATATGGCGATGGGTTTTGCCATGCTCAAACCATGGAATGAACGTGGTGCAGGCAGCGATGCCAATACGGTTGCCAAAAAAATCATGGGTAGCTTGATGGCGAAGACCGAAGATGGTTTTGCCCTTTCCATCAATCCACCACCGATTATGGAGTTGGGTAACGATTCAGGTTTTGGCTTTTACTTACAAGACCGAAATGGCGCAGGTCATGAAGCCTTACTTGCCAAACGCAATGAATTATTGGCAAAAATGCGTCAAAATAGCCAGATGTTCAATGCTCAAAATACCCGTGCATTGGGCTTGGAAGATGCACCACAGTTGAAAATTGACATCAATCGTGAAGCGGCAGCAGCACAAGGCATCAGCTTAACTGCTATCAGACAAGTGTTGGGTATGGCAATGGGTTCGGCGTACATCAATGACTTCCCGAATAATGGTCGTTTGCAACGTGTGATTGTGCAAGCCGATGCCAAAAATCGCATGCAGCCTGAAGATGTATTGGCTTTAACTGTACCGAATAATCAAGGCGTCGGTGTACCATTGGCAACTGTTGCCCATGTTTCTTGGGTCAATGGCATTGAGCAAGCCGTGCGCTTCAATGGTTATTCTGCTATGCAAATCACAGGTTCGCCCGCCAATGGTAAATCCACAGGTGAAGCAATGGCAGAAGTGCAACGTTTGGTAGATGAGATGGATGGATTTAGCCTTGAATGGGCAGGACAATCACGCGAACAAGCCAAAGGTTCAGCACAAACCATGTTGTTGTATGGTTTTTCCTTGATTTTTGTCTTCTTGGTGTTGGCTGCTTTGTACGAAAGCTGGTCAATTCCATTTGCCGTACTCTTGGTTGTGCCATTGGGTATTTTGGGCGTAGGCTTGGGTGCTGCATTACGTAATTTCGTGGATTGGGCATTCCAAATGGCACTCATTAGTTTGGGCAAAATGCCACCGCAAGCCATGGTGGGCGATTTGTATCTGAACGATATTTATTTTCAAGTGGGCATGATTACCGTTATGGGATTGAGCGCGAAAAACGCCATTTTGATTATTGAATTTGCTAAAGATTTGCAGGCAGAAGGCATGAACACGGTTAAGGCAGCACTTGTTGCCGCAAAACTGCGTTTGCGTCCGATTTTGATGACCTCATTTGCCTTTATTGTAGGCGTGATACCACTTTATTTAGCAACAGGTGCATCATCAGCCAGCCAACGTGCCATTGGTACATCGGTATTGTGGGGCATGTTTATTGGTACATTCCTGTCGGTTTTCCTTGTACCACTATTCTATGTTGCCATTCGCAAAATTTTCCCACCGACCAAACATGAAGTGGAATTTGCAATGGAACACCATGTTCCCATTCATGTTGCAGAAGACGATAAATGGGAAGAGGACTTGGATAAACGCCGTTAAACCTTTTCAGGCAGCCTTATCGTCTTATACAGAGGCTGCCTGAAAGACCATATATACTTACATCACTAACCCATGAGATTGTTTCAGGCAGCCTCATGGCTAACTGAAACCCATACAAGGATTTTTCATGAAAACCTTATTCATAAAACCGTTGTTCACAGCCAGTGTCATCAGTTTGGCACTCAGTGCGTGTAATCTAGCACCTAAATACGAACAACCCCAAATCCAGTTACCCAGCACCACATTTCAACACGATACTGCACAAGGTCAAGTTCAGTTTCAGGCAGCCAAATTGGGCTGGCAAGATTATTTTGCTGACCCAAGACTGCATCAATTGATTGAATTGGCATTAAAAAACAACACAGATTTGCGTACGGCAGCTTTAAACGCTGAACAAGTTCGTGCCACTTATGCCATCACGCGTTCCGCACTGCTTCCTAATTTAGGTGCAGAAGCAGGAGCAAAACGTGCAGGCAGCAGCCAAGCGATAGGCGAAAGCTACAATGTCGGTTTGGGTGTTACAGGTTTTGAATTGGATTTATGGGGACGTGTTCGCAACAGCAGTCAAGCCGCATTACAAAACTACTTTGCTGTTCAAGCCAACCGTGATGCCGCACAATTAAGCCTGATTGCCAGCGTTGCTAAAGCACATTTCGCGGAAATACACGCACAAAATGCCATGCAATTGGCGCAACGCGTATTAGCAAGCCGTGAGGAAACCCATCGTTTAAGCCAATTGCGCCATAAAGCAGGCGTGATTTCTGCCTTACAGTTGCATCAACAAACTGCCTTAATTGAACAAGCCAAATCCAGTTATGCGGTCGCTGTACAAGCTAAAGAACAAGCACGTAATGCCTTGCAGCTTTTAATCAGCGATAAGCTGCCTGAAAATCTCCCCGAGCCATTGCCTTTAAACCAACAATTTACCATTCGTCATTTGCCAGCAGGTTTAAGCTCTGATTTATTGCTCAATCGCCCCGACATCATTGCAGCCGAACACACATTAAAGCAACACAACGCCAATATTGGTGCTGCGCGTGCGGCATTTTTTCCCAGAATCAGCTTAACAGGTAGCTTGGGTTTAAACAGCAGCCAGTTGGACAATCTATTCCAATCTGCCAATAAAGTATGGTCATTTGGTGGTGGCTTATCGCTGCCCATTTTTGATTTTGGTGCCAACAGCGCACGCTTGGAATCAGCCAAAATTGAACAACAAAAAGCGATAGTAGCTTACGAAGCAGCTGTTGAAAGTGCATTTCGTGATGTTGCTAACGCATTAACTGCGCGTGCTTCATTGAGCAGTCAATATCAATCGGACACGGCTCAAAGTAAAGCCTACAATGAAACCTTGCGCTTAACCCATTTACGCCACAAATACGGTATTGCCAGCACATTGGATTTATTGGAGGCAGAACGCAGCAGCTACAATGCTGCCAATACCTTGCTGACCACAGAACGTACGTTGGCAGACAATCTTGCTGATTTGTATAAAGTATTGGGGGGTGGATTGAAACGACACACATCAGAAACACAGCATTAAACAGACAACAGTAAAACAAACAGGCTGCCTGAAAACCGTGTAAGTTTTCAGGCAGCCTGTTTATGTGGTTCAATTTAGATACCACATCAAGGAGCAAGCCGTTCAATTAACCATACGCCATCAAGCAAACGATAACGAATGCGGTCATGCAAACGACTGGGGCGACCTTGCCAAAATTCCACACTGTCAGGCAGAACCACATAACCACCCCAATGAGGTGGACGAGGAACGTGTAAAGGGTGTTTAGCAGCAAACATGGCTGCTCTTGTTACCAAAACACTTTTGCCTGTAATCACTTGGCTTTGTTCACTTGCCCAAGCACCCAAACGGCTGGTATAAGGACGACTTGCAAAATAAGCATCGGATTCATTTTCAGGCAGCCTTTGAACACGTCCTTCAATGCGCACTTGGCGTTCCAATTCTGCCCAAAAGAAAGTCAAGGCAGCAAAGGGATTATGCGACAGGGCTTGCCCTTTTTGACTTTGATAATTGGTAAAAAAAACAAAACCTTGTTCATTCACCTCTTTCAATAACACCATTCTTGCACTGGGGCGACCATCTGTGCCAACGGTTGCCACATTCATGCCCGTTGGTTCATTGACTTGTGAGATGATTGCTTCATTAAGCCATTGTTCAAATTGGGTCAATGGTTCAGCCGCGCATTCATTCTCAGAGAGTTCACGTTGGCTGTATTCTTGGCGTATGTGATGTAAATCCATGATTTCCCTTTATTTGAAACGACTATACTTTGATGTACATCGTACAGGACTCTTTCAAAGTATGCAAAAAATGATTAAAATAATATTGTCTATAACGTGCCATTCATATGGCTTAAAAATTCAAAAAACGTATCATTGGAGTGATTAATAATGAATTTTTTATGCAAAACAACCATTCTTACCTTGCTGGCTACAACATCTTTATCTGCAATGGCAAAAGGTCCAAAAGTGGACTATACCCATAAGGGTGTTACTGCAATCAATATGCAGCATACTGACCAAGTTAAGTGGGTAACGGTGGAACAAATTCGCGAAAGTTTGAAAAACACACCACCTATTACTGTCAGTTTTGATGTTGATGATACCGTTTTGGTTTCTTCTCACTGTTTTTACTATGGACGTCAAACTTTTTCACCCAATAGCTACGATTATTTACACAATCAAGCATTTTGGAATTATGTTGCAGATGGTTGTGACCGCAGTTCTATCCCAAAAGAATCAGCTGCTGCATTAATTAAGATGCACCAAGAACGTGGAGACCAAGTCATTTTTATTACGGGACGCACAGCTCATGCCAACAATACGCCTACACGCCTTGATGTTCTGGCGACAATTTTAGAGCGCACATTTAATGTCAAAAACATGCAAGCTGTGAATTACACACATGATACGCCCATTAAACCTTATCAGTATGATAAAACATACTATATTGTTAAAAACAAATCACAAATTCATTACGGCGACAGCAATGATGATATTTTGGCAGCGCGTGAAGCAGGTATTCGTGGCATTCGTGTGATTCGTACGCAAACAAGTACCAATCGTCCATTGCCCATTAATGGTGGCTATGGTGAAGAAGTTGTGGTTGATTCATCTTATTGATGTTTGAAACTTTGCCAATAAAGATTGCTCTTAATTTTATATTAAGAGCAATCTTTTTAATTCTTATTCATTCTTGTAAACAACCTTTGTGTTAAAATCGTGCTTTCAAATTTTGTAAATGAAAGTAAATTATGAGTTTAAAATGCGGCATCGTTGGTCTGCCAAACGTAGGAAAATCCACCTTATTCAACGCTTTAACCAAATCGAGCATTGAGGCGGCAAACTACCCATTTTGCACCATTGAACCCAATGTAGGCATTGT
>NZ_JAUNEC010000058.1 GCF_030525755.1 Alysiella sp. | reverse complement strand
TTTTGGCGGAGTAAGAGGGATTCGAACCCTCGATGCAGATTTTAGTCCACATGCTCCCTTAGCAGGGGAGTGCCTTCAGCCTCTCAGCCATTACTCCGAAAAATCAAATTATAATGAAAAGTGTTTATTGTGTCAATTTGAAATATGAAGAAATGCAGTAGGATTTTGTTTTCTCAATTTATTTTAGGGATTATAAGAATTTTCTCATCAATTGGCACTTGATTTTTGTTTTGGGATTAATGGGAACTGCTGCTTTACCCAGAGAGTCGTAGCCATTGAGACGATAAAAAGGAATGGAATTTTTTGATGCAAATAGGCTTAATATGCTTAAATTATTGTCTGCGGCAAGTTGTTCTGCGCGTTGTAGTAGGGCTGTACCTAAACCTTTGTTGTGTAAAAAAGGGTGTACATACAATGCGTCCAGTTGAGCTTCTTGAAAGTCCACTTGTACAAAACCTTGAATGCGTCCTTGAAATTCTGCAACCCATAAAGTTTTGTCTGATGCATCAATTGTATCGGTGTAAATGTCTTGGTCTATTAGTTGTAGCCAATCGTGCATGATTTGTTCATCATAGGATTGTAGGCAAGTATAACGTACGGCATGACGATGAACGTAGTAGATGGCCGCGCAATCGTCATATTGTGCAGGGCGCAAATAAGTCAGAAATTGTGGCATGATTGAAATGGGGGGGATCTTTAATATTTGAAGTTAAGGTAAGTATTTCTGTTTGGGTTTCAGGCAGCCCTAATATTTTTAATCAAGACAACGCACCGTGTCATTTGTTCATTGTCTTGATTGAGATAGAGAAATAAATTATTCATCATGGTCATTGATGATACTGACATTGTGGTCAATTTTGCTGCCGGAAATGGATTTAGGTCTAGGAATGTGTGAGCCTTTTGATAATTTGTCTAGGTAGTTTTCATCAATATCACCTGTGATGTAGTGGCCGTTGAAGCATGAAGAATCAAAACCTGTAATTGCAGGATTGAGTTTTTGAATAGTGTGTTCTAAATCATCTAGGTTTTGGAATATACAGGCATCTGCATTGATTTCTTTGGCAATTTCATCTGCATTGCGTCCATTCGCAATTAGTTCTTCGCGTGTAGGCATGTCAATGCCGTAAACATTGGGCCAACGTACTTCGGGGGCAGCAGAAGCAAAATAGACTTTACTTGCCCCTGCTTCACGTACCATGTCCACGATTTCACGACTGGTTGTACCGCGTACAATCGAATCATCAACCAATAAAACCTTTTTATCTTTAAATTCGCTGGGAATGGGGTTCAGTTTTTGACGTACAGATTTTTTGCGTGTGGCTTGACCTGGCATAATGAAAGTACGACCGATGTAGCGGTTTTTGATTAAGCCTTCGCGGTAGGGTTTATTCAGATGTCGTGCCAATTCCATGGCACAGGGACGACTGGTATCAGGAATGGGCATAATGACATCAATTTCATCAAGTGAAATGGTTTGCTTGATTTTTTCTGCTAACGTAACGCCCATATCGGCGCGTGCTTGGTAAACAGAAACGCCATCAATTACGGAATCGGGTCTGGCGAAATAAACATATTCAAATAAACAAGGATTTAGAATATTTTTCTCAGCACATTGGTGACTGTGAAAAGTACCATCAAAACCAATGAATACAGCTTCACCAGGTTCAATATCGCGTATGGTTTCGTATGCCATGCTGCTGAATACGATGTTTTCTGATGCAACGGCGTAGGCAGTTTGACCTTTTTCTTCATGTTTACCGAGTACCAATGGGCGAATGCCGTTGGGGTCACGAAATGCGAGCATACCGTAGCCTGCAATGAGTGCAACAACTGCGTATGCACCGCGTACACGACAATGAATTTGTTTAACTGCTTGAAAAACAGCATCAATGCTTAAAGAGTGAGGTGTATTGCTTTGGCTTATTGCTGTGCGAATTTCATGCGCCAAAACATTGAGTAAAACTTCTGAATCAGATTGGGTATTGATGTGGCGTAAATACTCATCACATACATGGCGTGTTAATTCTTCTGTATTGGTTAAATTGCCATTATGTGCCAATACAATGCCAAAAGGAGAGCTGACATAGAAAGGCTGTGCTTCTGCGGGGCTGCCTGCATTACCTGCTGTGGGATAGCGCACATGGGCAATGCCTGCATTGCCATGTAAATCCCGCATATTGCGGGTGCGGAAAACTTCGCGCACCATGCCTTTGCCTTTGTGCATATAGAAGCTGCCGTTTTGGGTGGTAACAATGCCTGCAGCATCTTGACCACGATGTTGCAGCATTTGCAGGCCATTATAAAGCAGCTGATTAACGGGTTCATGTGCTACTAAACCGAATACACCACACATAATGAGTTTACTCCGAAGGTAAAGATGGTGAGCTGCCTGAATCGGGTGCTGTTAAAGGCAGTGGCTTGAGACCATCATGGGCAGAAAGATGAATTTGTTTTTTTAAAAAATCAGGTAAATAGGGAATACTAAATGCAGCAAGACTTTCAAAAAATGGGGCGGTTTGAGCGTTTTTCCATGCTTCGTTTTCAGGCAGGCTGCTGAATGAGCAAAATAATACTGCAATACTGACAATCAAAATGCCTTTTACCACACCCAATAAAGCACCCAAAAAACGATTGAGTGAACTGAGTTTGGTGGTTTTAATGGCAAAATCCAAGCTACGTTGAATCAAAGCTACGCCAATTCGCACCAAAATATAAACCAAGACAAAACCACAAACTACTGCTAATTCACGCGGTTTCATATTGATTAAAAAGGCATCTGCTACCGATGATGCGAACATGCGTGCACAAATTAGGGCGACTACCCAACCTGTAAAATCCAACAATTCACGCATTAAACCGCGTGTGGCGGACAAAGCCAAACAGATCAGAATTGTCCCGATCGCCAGATAATCAAAAGTCGTGAGGGCCAATTCGGGCATGGATGTTACCTGCCTAAAATCATACCACCCAAGCCATTGGCTTGCATTTTTTGGGCAGCAGTTTGAGCTTCATTGTGGTTTTGAAATCCCACAGCTTGAACACGGAATAAAGTCCCTTTGGCAGTTTTGACTTCGCTGATGACAGAACGATAACCCAATAAAGCCAATTTGCCACGCACTTTGTCGGCTTGTGTGCGTGTACCAAATGCCCCTGCTTGTACGCTGAATTTGCCGTTCGGTAATGTTGTGTTTGTGCCTGATGTTTTGGATATTGGCGCAGGTTGGGCTGCTGGGGTTTTGGCTTGGTTGGCAATGTGCTGTTGTTTTTTGCGTTGTTCTGTTAAACGGACGCGTTCATCTTGGCGTGCTTGTTTGGCGGCTTCTTCTTGTTTACGTGCTTTTTCTGCAGTCATTTGAATGCGTTTTTGTCGTTCTTCTTCTGCTTTTGCTACTTGTGCTTGCCATTCTTGACGTTTTTGCTCTTGTGTAGTTGTGTTATGAGTTGGGTTGTTGGCTTCGTGTTCTTGAAGATGGCGGCGATGGCTTTCCTGCACGGCAGGTGGTGCGCTGTTTAATGTGGGTGCCATTTGAATTGTGGGTATACTGCTGGCATCATGTTGGGGCGTGATGGTTTGGACATCGTTTAATGCAACAGGTAAAGCAGCGGATGCGTCTGTTTGTTTTGTTGTTAAGTCAATGGTGCCAGAAGCTACAGCTGTGATTAAGGTATCAGATGCCATAGGAATGGCAGGGGCAGATATGGGTATAGATGACGTTGCCACAGAAGATGCTGTTAATGAAGTTGTTGTACTGTTGGGGTTGGTACTGTTGCTTGAAGTACCTAAAATGGCGGTGAATAAACCACCTACCAATAGCGTTATTGCGCCAGCACCAATTAAGCGACGGCGATTTTTTTGTTTTAATTGAGTGTATTCTGCTTCGGTTGTTTCGGAGGTGTTTTGTGTTTCATCATTAGGAAAGAGATTGGGATTTTTTTCGGTATTCATGAATCTTCCTTATTTATGCTGCCTGAAAATGCTGTTAAGACATTTAGTCAATTTAGGGATTCCAGGCAGCCTAAAATGAAAATATGACACGAGATTTCAGGTGGTTTTGAATTGATGCTGCTTGAAAATCAGGCTACTTCAAGCAGCCAACCGTATTTGTCTTCGGCGTGACCATATTGAATGTCGGTAATGGCTTTGCGGATTCGATTACCGTGTTCGGTATTTTGAACTACCACTTCTTTGCCAGCGATGACCAATGATGTTACAGGTGAAATCACGGCTGCAGTGCCTGTTAAAATAGCTTCTGCCCCGTTTTCAATCCATGTTTGCATTTCGTTTACTGTAAAATGGCGTTCATTGATTGTGTAGCCCATGTCTACAGCGATTTTGAGTACTGAATCGCGGGTTACGCCGTGTAAAAATTCATCGGTAAGTGGTTTGGTAATGATTTCATTTTGATAAATAACGGCGAAATTGGATGCACCTGTTTCTTGTACATCGCCTTTGGGACAGAATAAAACTTGTGCTGCACCGTGTTCGGCTTTGGCTTTGAGTACCCAAGGCATGGCTGATGCGTAGTTGCCGCCACATTTAACTCGCCCCATATGTGGTGCGCAACGAATATTTTCGGTCTCTACCAATAATTTGACAGGCGAACCTGCTTTAAAATAATCGCCAACAGGGGAGGCGAGAATGTAGAGCAAAGCCGTATCGGAAGGTGCGCCAGCTTTGCCGATAATGGGGTCTGTACCAATCAGTGTGGGGCGTAAATACAATGAACCTGGTGCATCGGGAATTTCATCGGCAGCACGGCGAGTTAGCTCTAACAATGCTTCCATAAATGCTTGTTTTTGGGGTTGTGGTAAATTCAAAATTTGCGCGCTTTGTTGCATGCGTGTGATATTGGCTTCGGGACGAAATAACACAATTTTGCCATTAATCTGGCGAAATGCTTTGAGACCTTCAAAGCATTCACTGCCATAATGCAGGCTGTGTGCGCCTGGTGCAAGAGTGAGTTGGTTAGAGGCTTGCCAAGTTACAGACTGCCAAGCACCATTTTGGTAGGCAATCATGGGCATTTCAGAATGGAAAACGCTGCCGAATACGGCTGGTGGGGCTTGGCGAGTCATGGTGTGTCTTTCTTTCATAAAATTGAAGTGGCGACTGCTTGATAATGTTGGCAACTGGGTTTCAGGCAGCCTGAAACAAAATTAACGACAAATTGTATTGGCTTCGGCTACGGTGTGAAATGAGCCAAATACCACAATTCTATCATTTTCCGTAGCTTGGGATAAAGCATTTGCACAGGCTGCCTGAATGTTGTCAAACATTTTGATTTTTTCAATACCGTGTTGGCTTAATTTTTCGCTTAATTGAGTGGCATTCATGCCGCGTGGTAGATGTAAAGGCGCGACAAACCATTCGTCAAATTGGTCTTTGATGATGGTTAAAACGCCATCTATGTCTTTGTCGGACAACATACTGAATACGGCGATGCGATTTGTTGCAAAGGGTAGGGCAATCAGGCTCTGGCGTAAAGCGCGTGCGGCATGGGGGTTATGTCCCACGTCCAAAATGGTAAGTGGACGACCTGGTAAAACTTGGAAACGACCTGCGTTTTCCACTAATAATAAACCGCGTTTAATTGCACCGATGTCCACAGGTAATAATGGATTTAGGCATTCAATTGCTGCTAAAGCACATGCTGCATTGCCTATTTGATAAGTTCCACGTAAGGCGGGTATGGGCAGTGCATTGCGGTTGCGTGTTGCGATATTGAGGCTGCCTGAAATGGGGTGGAAATGGAAAGACCATTGTTGGTTTTCCAGTTTGGTGTAATTGTAATCGCGTTTGGGTAACAGTAAATGTGCGCCAATTTGGGTTGCATAATTTTGTAAACTTTCGGGGGCGTTTTGTCCAATGATAGCAGGTTTGTTTGTACGCATAATCCCTGCTTTTTCAAAGCCTACTTGTTCAATTGTATTGCCCAAATAGGCTTGGTGATCTAAATCTACGCTGGTAATGATAGCACAATCTGCATCAAAAATATTGACTGCGTCTAAACGCCCACCTAAACCTACTTCCAAAATCATGATGTCCACGTTGGCACGCTGGAAAATGTCTACGGCTGCTAATGTGTTGAATTCAAAATAAGTTAAAGATGTATTACCACGCGTGTTTTCAATTCGCTCAAATGCGGTAACAATGGTTTCATCATCAAGAGCTTGACAATTAATGGCAATGCGTTCATTGAAACGCAAAAGATGTGGGCTGGTTAATGTGCCAACTTTGTAACCTGCTTCGGTGTAGATGCGCGATAAAAAAGCACACACAGAACCTTTTCCATTAGTGCCGCTAACTGTGATAACGGGGCATGATGGCGTAAGCTGCATGGCGGTTTTAACGTGCGAAACACGTTCCAAGCCCATGTCAATTAAGCCATTGTTGTGTGCAGATTCTAAATGAGTGAGCCAATCGGTTAGGTGGCGTTGGGTTTTCATGTTGCCTGAAAGGAAAAAGAGAGGGTTGAAGTGGCTTTTTATGCTGCCTGAAACAGGATTTCAGGCAGTCTATTGAATATGTTGGGAAGAGGCTGTTTTAAGATGCCTTATTTAGGAGTAGACTCTGCAGTTGCATTTGTTTTTTCCTCTGTAATGGTATTGCTGGTGTGATTTTGTTCGTCAGCCACTGCCGTTTCTTTGGGCTCTTGTTCTGCTGAAACAATCACGGTTTCTTCCAGTACATTGCTGCTTGCATCGTTTGCTGCTGTGTGATTGCTGGCATCATCGGTTTGTGTTGTGCTGTTTTCACTTTTGACTTCGGTAGCAATCAGCAATTCTTCGCCTTTGCACATGCGACAGATGTTGCTGCGATGGCGAATGAAGACCAAAATGGCAATAGCAGTAATTGCCCAACCCCATGAGGTAACGTGGTGTTCACGCAATACGATAAAAGTAATCATCGGCGCAAAGGCGGCTGCCACCAGAGCGGCAAGTGAGGATTTTTTGAATTTGAATGCAACAAATCCCCAAATCAAAACCACCCAGAATGTTGCCCAGAATGACATACCCAGTAATACCCCTAATGCGGTTGCTACGCCTTTGCCGCCTTTGAACCCAAAGAATATGGGATACATGTGTCCCGCAACTACCGCAATGGCAGAGCAAGCCACTATGCCTGCACCCAAGTCTAGCCATGATGCTAAACAACGTGCAATCAAAACGGCAACCAAACCTTTAAGTGCATCGCCAATTAAGGTCATGGTGGCAGCATCTTTGCGACCGCTGCGGAGCATATTGCTGGCACCTGGATTGCCTGAGCCGTAACTTCGTGGGTCGGGCATACCGAGTTTTTTTGACACAATTAAAGCAGCAGAAAGCGAGCCAATAAAATAAGCCACTAAAACAATCAAGATTTCCAAGAAGAACATACGAGCACTCCCGTTTTCGTTTACAATATGCCGAATTTTAGATAAACGGCGCGACATTCGCTATTCTAACGGAACTTAATCAAATGGACAAAATTTTCCTACATGGCATGAAAGTGGAAACCTTAATCGGTGTGTATGATTGGGAGCGTATGCAAAAACAGACCTTGATTTTTGATTTGGACATTGCCATGCCTGAACGTGCAGCTGATAATGATGACATTGGCGATACAGTGCATTATGGTGTGGTGTGCGCGCGTTTGCGTGAGGAATTGGCGGAACGTGATTTTCTGTTATTGGAAAGTTTGGCAGAATACTCAGCAGCGTTATTGTTGGATGAGTTTAATGTGCAATGGGTACGGGTAAAAATCGTGAAGCCAGGGATTTTGAGTGAGGTGCGTGAAGTAGGCGTGGAAATTGAGCGACGGCGTGGGTAGGCTGTCTGAAAGCAATAAAAAATAGGCATCATAACCTCTTAATATGAATTATTGGATAAGAAATAATCTGACCACCTAGTTTAGGGTGGCTTGCTCTCATCATTTATCATCATACTAACCATTCATTTTCAGGCAGCCTGAATGTTGCTTGAAACCTTTTTATGTATAAATTTCATTATTTTATTGACCAAATTGAGTCATGTATTCGTCCGCTGTTGCGCCAATACCGTTTTTGGCGTGCCAAGGTCTTGCGTTTATTGAATATCAAGGGGCGAACTGCTTGGATAACTGCACCTGAATGTTTGACACATTTTGTGGACAGCAAACACCCAGAAAATCCACAACGAATTTTGGCGGTAGAAAAACTGTTGCGCCGTTCACATGTGTGGTCTTTATTACAAAAAATCTCTGCATCTGAAGCCACAGATGTGCAATTGGCGCGTGTACATACGGGTCAATATTTGCAATTTTTGGAACACAAGCTACCTGAAAATGGGGGCAGTGTGAAAATTGCTGAAGACACTTATTTAAGCCGAGATACGCTTAAAGCAGCGCGTTTTGCAGCAGGTGCGGCAATTAAAGCGGTGGATATGGTCATGAAAAAACAGGCAAAAAATGCGTTTTGTGCCATTCGTCCACCAGGACATCATGCTTATACCGACCGTGCGGGTGGCTTTTGTTTTATTAACAATGTTGCTGTTGCTGCCATGCATGCGATTGCTCAATATCGTTTGGAACGGGTGGCGATTTTGGATTTTGATTTGCATCATGGTGATGGTACAGAAAGCATTTTTCGTAATGACCCCCGTGTGTTGTTTTTCTCTTCGTTTGAATCACCTTTGTTCCCATTTTGTGGTGAGGGTAATGTTTCAGGTAGCCTAAATATTGTGAATACGCCTTTGAAAGCAGGCGATGGCAGTAATGAATTCCGTGATGTCGTACGCTCGTGGTTACCACGCTTGGAGGCTTTTGAACCACAAATGATTTTGCTTTCAGCTGGTTTTGATGCACATCAAGGCGATGCTTTGGGGCATTTAAATTTAAATGATGATGATTATGAATGGTTTACCCAAAAAATCATGTTGCTTGCTAATCGTTATGCGCATGGTCGGATTGTGTCGGTGTTGGAAGGGGGGTACAACTTGAACACTTTGTCCAGTGGCATCAAAGCCCATTTGGCTTGTTTGATTAAAGCCAGTCCATTTTATTAAGCTGCCTGAAACCCCTTTCAGGCAGCAACAAACCTAAATTTAAGAAAGAAAACCATGTCATACAGTTTAAAAGATTTGCAACTGGGTACCGCTTTTGCCAATATTGATAAAGGTGATTACAAAGCTGCATTACCCATTTTACTGCGTTACGCAGAGAGTGATACAGACATTCAATATCAGCTTGGTTTTATGTATCAAAATGGTATGGGGGTATCAGTTGATGATGTTCAGGCAGCTAAGTGGTATGAAAAAGCAGCAGAATTAGGTGATATGGACGCACAATTTGCTTTGGCTGAACTTCATGACGACAATGAAAACCATGTTGCTGCAGTTAAATGGTATGAACATGCTGCGGCACAAGGTGATGCTGATGCCCAAAATAATTTGGCGCGTTTGTATGCTGAAGGCTTGGGTGTAGCACAAAGCTATGCGCGAGCAGTTGAATATTGGCAAGCAGCGGCAGAGCAAGATGACGATAACGCGCTTTACAATTTGGGCGTGGTGTTTGATGATGGTTTGGGTTGTGCGCCTGATGTTGCTAAAGCCTTAAATTATTACCGAAAAGCTGCTGAATTGGGTAATATGGACGCGCAAACCAATTTGGGTTTTCATTATGTAGAAGGGCATGGGGTAGAGCAAGATTACGTTCAGGCTGCTGCGTATTTTCAGGCAGCTGCCGAACAAGGTGAACCGACCGCGCAATTTAATTTGGGTTTATTGTATGCAGAAGGTAATGGTGTGGTACAAGATGCCATTCAAGCAGCAACATGGTGGAAATTGGCGGCAGAGCAGGGCGATAAAGATGCAGAATATGCTTTGCGGGTTTTGCAAGAGGAAGCCAAAATGGTTTGATGGAAATATTCTTTTTGTGGTTTTGTCATTCAGTTTGTACATGCATGACAAAATGGATTTTGAATGGTTGTTGCATCAGTAAGGTTAAGGAGAACTTTTACAGAATTTGGCTTGTTAAACCAGAGTACAGCGTTGCCTTATGAAAAAATTAACCACATTCTTTGTTTCAATTTCCTTCGCCTTCTTCCTTAAATGAGGATGAGAACTTTGCAAAATGGCAGCAAGCGGTCTCTTTTTCTTCACATTTTGCAAAATAGAATTATCGCTATGCCCAAACTCTACAGCCTCTACCAATTATTTACCCTTCTCGTTCTCGCCCAAATTGCGATTGTCGGCGTGGGCGTATATGCCTTATTTAACCTTTTTGCTGCAACCGAATCCGTCTCTGAACGCAAAATTGAAAATGGCGAGAAAATAGGCAGGAGTGATTATGTT
>NZ_JAUNEC010000057.1 GCF_030525755.1 Alysiella sp. | reverse complement strand
ATAGAGATAAATACCTATATATATTAAATAGTTATATATAAATAAAGGTGTGACAACGTCTTTTTTGTCACAAAGCCTAAAAATGTTGTCACAACCTTGTTTTTAAACGACTTTCTGTCAAAAAAAAAAGAGGTAAAAACACCTATTTTCGGTATTTGTCACATCAAAAAATAATACATGTACAAAATTTCTCTCAGTATAAAAAATAAACCCCAAAAAACCCTGAAAATCGTTCTTTTGGTTTTTTAATAACAGTATCTTATCCCAAAATTTGGTGACAAATCGATAAAATACGTAAAGTTCGTTGTTTTATAAAAGAAAATAAAAAAAATGCTTTGTGACAACTGTTTTTGTGTTTTGTGACAAACTTACACAACAAATTGAAAACAAAAGGAAATATGCCATTTTTAAAACATGCGGAAAGGTGGTGCATTTTGTGACAAAATGAGATATCGAATACAAAAAACTGTTTTTAAATGATAATTTTGTCACATTTGCGGTGACAAAATTATGTTATTGTTTTTAAACAGTAATAAATAGAGCTAATAAACTAATTTGTAAACATTTTACAAAACCAAAACAAAAAACAACAAAAAAAATGTTTACACATAACATAATTTAAATTTTAACAAAAAATTAACGTTTGTTAATGTAGAGTTTTAATTCAGTTTTAGGTTTATCTGAACCGAAATGGTACATTTTAAATGGTAAAAATTCACAAGAAAAAGGTTTTAAGCAATTTTTTCTTATAAAAACAATGATGTGACAAATCATGATAATTATAGGAAGTAATAATTTGACAAAATAATTATTTTGTGTCTTATCTTTACAAAACAACTAACCCAAAAGATATGTAATCAAATATTGCATTTTTCCTTTGAGTGCCATTTGGGCGTTACCAGTGAATGAAATCAAACCAGCGTTTGTCACCAAAACCCAATCACTACAAACTTAAAAAGAAACGCGACCGCACCTCTGCACTCTGTTCTAACCTTCTGACGGCTTTTTGTTTATCAAGGCGGTTTTGTTACAATGACGTATCTATTTATATGGGTGAATAACCATTTTTTGAATTTCAAGGAGTAAATACATGACGGGTAATCGTGAAGTAATGAAACGCACACTGGGTCAGGCTTTGCAAATGGCAAGCAGCAGCGGTGCGTCCATGTTTGCAAATTATGTGGAACAAGCGGAAAGTCGTGGCATTCCACTGGCTAAATTGTTTCAAGAGCGAACCGAAACCGACCTGACATCCAAAATTGATGTCATCACCTATCGCATGATTGGTGGTAACGGTATGGGTAAAACCGAACGCGGCGTGGCTGAAATGGTTGAGGCGATTAAAAATGAAGGCTTGAACCCCGTTATTTTCAAAAAAGGCGTATACCCCAAAGATCCTGAACGCGATGTGTTGATTTGCCACATTAACTGTACAGGTCGTGATGAAACGTTCTTCTCAGGCATTCCCTACAACGAAGTTGTGGATGTACCTGTTGTGGATGAAGATGGCGTGCCGCAATATGATGAACACGGCAACATCAAAATGCGTCAAACGGAACAATTGAGCTATTCAGGCAGCGATGAATTTCGTGCTGCCGCCATGTTCCCATTTAGCGTGTTTATTTTTGACGAACCAAACCGCGCCACAATGGGTGCGCAAGCCTTGCTGGGTGGCTTGTATGGTGGTGAACGTGTAAACGGCATTCGTTTGAGCCGCGGTGCTTCTTTGGTGGTGGCAACGCAAATTGGAAAAAGACGATGAGCGACACATTAAAAACGGCAATCCAGAACTGGTGAGTACGCGAGAAGAAGTTATGGACTTGGTTTCTTACTACGCGCAAGGCTCGATGAGTAGCCACTCTGATTCAGATCAGCCTTTATCCGAAGATTTTGCAGTTTTGTACACAGATGAAATTCGCTCTGTGCTGCCTGCGGTTAAACATACGTATAAAACACCCAAAGTTGTACTGGGTGTTTCGGAAGAATTTCCGATTGCATTTGATTTATTGAATTAAGCAGAAAACCTGCGTCAGCATATCTCCGAAGACGAGCATTCAATTTTAAAAATAAGGCTGTGTTTGGATATTGGGTTGATTTCAGATTTTGCGTCATTCCCGCGTAGGCGGGAATCCATTTTGGATATTCATCAATACCGATTTTAAATGACAAAACGGGATTCCAACTTGGATTCCCGCCTACGCGGGAATGACGGTATGGGTAAAATAAGCCTTAATTCGGTATCAACCCATTATCTAAACACAGCTAAAAATTAAAAACACCACTCAAATTCCCAAAAAATCCAAGCGGTATTTTTAGCACTCAATCAGCAATTAAAATTTTCCATTACCATTTTTCCAATCGGCTCAATAATGTCCAAATGTTCGGCAATTTTGCTGTCTTTATCAAAGTGAGCAATATTAAAAGCAACCACATCGCCTAAACCTGCAAAATTATAAATGATTTTGAAAGCCGAATTTTGCGTGAAATTTTGAATCACGATGACATTCATCTGAAATTTTGGCACAGAAATTTGCAAAATAAAGGCTTTTATATCAATGCATTTTTAAATCATTATCCTGATTTTATATTGCTGACCGAAAAAGGCACGGTTGTATTATTGGAAACCAAAGGCAATCAGTTGGACGGTAGCGATAGCCTTGACAAAATCCAAGCAGGAAAAGCGTGGGAAGAATCCGCCAATCAACTCAATGACGGACGAAAATACAAATATTTGATGGTATTTGAAACCGAAAAATTGCAAGGGGCGTATTCGTTGGCGGAGATGTTGGATAGGTTGAAGAGTTGGTAAATGACAATCCAAAACCAACACTATTTTTCGATGTGTATCTCGATAGATTCATAAATCAAACCACTTGCTGTGTTAAAATACGACACGATAAACACAGCATTTATATTGAAGCAGTGCTTTAAGTTACTTAAATAAATCAGTTTAGTTTTTTCCATATATTATAAGCGAATCAAAATTTAAGAAAAAATCGGGAAAACGCCCGATTTTTTCTTAAACTCTATCATCAACACGATATTAGAATACAACATAATATAAAAGAATGCTGCCTGAAAATGATAAACGGTTAGATTATAAGGATAATTCTTGTCATATCACCACGCTGTATGAAACACCAATCATAAAAACATAGGAAATGGTATGCCTATTGCACCTTACTGCGAAAAACGATACATCTGGCAAGATGAAAATTGGGCAGATTGGTACTATAACGCCAATCTGATTCAACCCTTGCTCAATGAGATTGAAACAGCGCATCAAAATTTGTTGAATCGCATTCAACTATTGGGGTATCAATTTCAGATTCAGACAGAATTGGAAACGGCAATTGTTGATGTCATCAAAACAAGTGAAATAGAAGGTGAATATTTAAATCATCACTCAGTTCGTTCTTCACTTGGGCATAGGTTAGGTGTTGATGTGGGTGCGGTTGCAAAAACAGAACGTGATGTAGAAGGTGTTGTGGATATGGTTCTGGATGCCACACGCAACTGCCACTTACCGCTTACTCATGAACGATTATGTACATGGCATCAAAATTTGTTTCCTGATGGAAAAAGTGATTTATACGCGATTGATGTGGGGCATTATCGTTCTGATAAACAGGGTGTCATGCAAATTGTTTCTGGCTCTATGGGACGGGAAAAAGTACACTATATTGCACCACCAGCAGAACACCTTTTGTCTGAAATGAATCGATTTTTAGATTGGGTTAATACTGATAATCAGCATAACCCTTATATTAAAGCAGCCCTATCACATCTTTGGTTTGAATGCATACACCCGTTTGATGATGGTAATGGTCGCATCGGTCGAGCAATCAGTGATATGCTCTTGGCTCGCGCAGATAATATGCCACAACGCTTATACAGCACCTCGGCTCAAATCGAGAAAGACAGAAAATCGTATTATGAAGCCCTGAATCAGTGTCAAAACCGCCATGGTAATCAAGATGTTTCAGAATGGTTGTATTGGTTTTTAGATACGGTTGCAGATGCAATTGAACATTCGCATATCATATTGAATGGAATTTTAATGCGCCAACAATTTTGGCAAAAATGGCCATATGAATCTTTCAATTTGCGGCAGCAAAAAGTATTATCCAAACTGCTGGATGGATTTGAAGGCTTAATTAACCATAAAAAGTGGAAAAACATTGCCAAGTGCACTTACGAAGAAACACAAGCTGATATTGCTGATTTGATAGAACGAGGAGTTTTGCATATTGCACAAACCAAAGGCAGAACGGCTTATTTTAATTTAGATGGTTTAGACACATCTCATGGTTTAAATAGAGATGGTCTTGATGATGCCGATGAACCACCTCCGCCTTAAAATGAAAAATAGGTATAAAAATTGGGGCTGTCCCGATTTTTATACCTATTGCATCAATCCGATATCAAAACACAGCCTTATAAAATGACCAAATAATTTTGCAAAATTCCAACAAAATCTGATTACTTGCAAAAATGCTGCCTGAAAAACACCTTTCAGGCAGCATTTTTCTTAAAAATAATTGAATTTATGCCTCATATCTCACCCCCACCCCTCATCCTCTTCCCGATAAAACCCAGGCTGCACGCTGGCAATCAAACGAAACAACACCTCAGCAGGATAGGATTGCACATCACTTCGCCCATCAAAATCCCGCATCACAATCGCATATTGCTCATGCCCCGTTGCCATACGGCAATATTGCCACAGGCTGATGCTTGCCAAACGGTGTGCTGCATTATCGCTGGCATTGCAAACGTACAAGCCATGCAGTTGCAACCATACCGTCAATGCCATCATCAATTTATTGTTGTCCGAGCCTGGGTGTTGTCGCCATTTATCCAGCAAACTTTGTGGCACGTTCAGCCAAAAGCGGTGGTATTCGGTTTTGCGTTCAGGGCGTTCGGTGGTTTGCGGTGGCAAAGCAGCAATCAGGCTGTCATCGTTAAACACCTGTGCATAAGGTTCGCCCCAGAGCGTTTGTTGGGTGTATTGTGCGTATGCCTGTAATTCCAAATACATTTGCATGGCTTGGCGAATCACATCGTCAAACGAATACGCAGCATGGGCATCGGCTTCCAATGTTTTGGATACTTGCATACCCGATTGCGGGTCGTATTGCCGCATTTCTTCTGCATGTGCCAATTGTGCGGCGCAGGAACACATATTGACCAAACGCGACATGATGGTTGGGATGCGAAATGCAATACTGGTTTCGGTTTCGTGTGATTCAGGGCTTTCAGGCAGCCTGCGGTTATCGGGATAAAAGACAGCCGCAAATTGTCTGCCGTTTTGTTCAGGCAGCCCACATTCATTTTTACTGCTTTCAGGCAGCCTGCAAATGGGGTGCAGGCTGCCATTCAAACACAATTCAATTTTGCTTAACTCGGCTTCGGGTGTTTGATACAAAGTCAGCGCATCCGCAATCGGTTGCTCATCGGCACCGTAAAACACAAAGCCTTCTTGCTGCAAAAACGCCACCACCGCATAGTTGATGAACAGGCTGAAACTCAAATTCACACCGCTCATTCTGCGCCAGCACACAATTGCCGCCGCCACTTCTTGATACAAATCATCGGGCAAACGGTAGGTAAAACGAAAGTTGGTCCAATCGTTTACCACAGGGGCATTGATGGGATTGAACGACCACACGCCGTAATGGTGTTGTTCAAAACGTTGCGCGGTTGCCTGAATCAGCTGTTCGGTTGCCAATATCAGGCAATCATTCATGGCAATGTGCAAACCATCGGGGTGGATGACGCTGCGTAAATCCGCCGCTTTTTGCAAACAGACACGGGCAATTTCGTTCAACAACACCTGTTCGGCACGAATGGGCGCGGTTTGCGCGGAGAGTTGCTCTTTTTTGTCATCACGGGGTTTGCGTGAAGACCACTTTTGCAAACATGATTCATCAAAAACAAGCACTTGGTTATCGGACATAAGGTTTTTCTCGTGGTACATCAATGTTTTTTAAGTCAATCGGACATTGTATCAATCCGTCATATGATAATCAATAGTTGATTTACTGTTGCAAAATACCGCAATCATGGTGTATGATGCGCCTGTTTTTGATTTATCCGTATGTTAAACCATCTGAAACGAAAGTAAAGACGGATAAATCAAAAATCAGACCGATGGCTATTGCATGAACAGCCATCGTGATTTCAAGGAGACCATGATGAAAACACAGCGTTGTTTGAACCCAAAACGTGCTTTGGCACACGATGAAGATGGCGTACGCCATATCAGCCGCAGCCGCACCCCTATGCCAAAAGTCAGCCATGAAGAACGCTTGCAACAGATTTTGTTGGGCGCATTGGACGAAAATGTGGGCGATACAGATGGCTTTGACTGTGCCGATGAATGGGACGGATTGCCCGAAGAAGATGATTTGTCCTTGTCGCGCGAGTGGGTGCATTTGCTGAACAAAACAGATTATGCGCGCTTTAACAGTGTGCTGTGCCAATTAAAAAGCCGCAAAGAAACCGCCGTTCATGAAACCACATTGCGCCAACTGATGCAGCCCAAACGTTTGGTGTATTTGCCCGAAGACGGCACTTTGGCACAATTGGACAAACTGCAAACCATGATGCCCAATTTTGCCGAAGTCATCACCGACTTAAAAGCCTTTGTCTGTTTGCAGGCAGCCAAAAAACCGTTTGCCTTTCAGCCCATGATTTTATTGGGCGAACCTGGGGTGGGCAAAAGTTTGTTTGTCAGCGAATTGGCGAAGATTGTGGGTTTGCCTTTGTTTGAGCAATCCTTTGAAAATGCCTCCACAGGCTCTACCTTGTGTGGCACGTCCTTCACATGGAGCAATGCGACCCCAGGTCAATTGCTGAAAAACATGGCAAACAGCCCGATTGCCAACTTCCTGTTTTTCCTTGATGAAATTGACAAAGGCGTACGCGATACCCGTTTTCCTTCGCCCAGCGATGTGCTGCACGCATTATGGGAACCCGACACCGCAATCAAATTTCAAGATGAATGCGTGCATGTGCCGATTGATGCCAGCCACATCAATTGGATTGCCGCCGCCAACCGCATTGAAACCATTCCCAACAGTATTCTTTCACGCGCCAATGTGTATGAGATTGAATTGCCCGATGAAAATCAGATGCACACCATCATCAATCAGGTTTATCAGCGCTTACGCCAAGAACACCAATTGCAAGATTGTTTGCCAGAAACTTTGAATGACGAAGTGATGGCACAACTGTTGATGTACGCACCGCGTGATATGAAAAAACGCTTGTACTTGGCACTGGCGCGCGCGTATGCCGCCAATCCGCAAAAAACGCATATTGCGCTGCACCATCTGCCCAAATTGCATGGCGACGGCAATCGCACAGCTTCGTTTGCAATGGGGTTTATGACAAATTGAGCGCAGATGAAGCTGTGCAGGCTGCCTGAAAACATTGTTCTACCTTTCAGGCAGCCTGCACATCACAAATCACACCACAACCAACACAGCACACAGAAAGGCAACACCATGTCCCACCTTCACAATCCACTGCCCGATGCCGTCTTATTCCATTGGCGCATTGAATCGTTGTACTGCCCATTGCTGGAAAGCCAAACCAGATTGGCGTTTGCCCCCAATCCCGTTGAACACTTTGCCACAGGACGCATTTGGCAAGACAACAAAGGGCGATTTGCGCCCGATACCGAAATCCAAACCAGTCCATTGCGCCACATACAGGGCAATGTGATGCAGACCTTAAACACCGTTTATGAGCTATATGGTTTGGGCGTACATCGTGTGCGTGTTTTTGATGAACACCAAAGGGCTTGGAAACAGTATTTCCGTTTGTATTCAAGTGCAGAATTGGCAAACGTGAATTTGCTTGATGTGGCGGTATGGCAGACAGATGGGTATCGTTTGCTTGCGTGATGGGATTTGTTATCTGCCACATTTCATCGTACAGACAGAAAACACACACAGACAAAGGCATACAGATGTATGCCTTTTTTGCTGGTGTGCAACTTCTAAAATCAAACAAGCCATTGTTTATTCTGTCATAAATGCCTCTTACCTTATGCTGCTCATTTGAATGAACAAGAAAAACAACAAATTAAACATCAATAATGGAAAAAATGTTGCAAAATTCAAAAAAGCGCCTATAATTGTGCTTAACAATTCTGTCGCATATAAACCATCTGTGATGTATTGATATTCACAAATTTTGCTTAAATGGTCTGACTTGCTTGGCAAGATAAAGCCGATATTGTGAATTTGATGATGAAAGGAAAACAATCATGATGCGTACTGTTACCCCGCTCAAATTGTCTCAACGCCAACGATTGGATTTGGAAAAGCACACACCGCTTAACAAACCAGATGGCAAAAACACTTTGGATTTAATTGAGCGATTGTGCCAAGCCAAATCTTTGGTCATGTTGAACAAAGGTGTTTTAAGCAAATTGGATGAGTTATTGCAGCAGATGCCCAATTTCAGACAGCCGATTCAAGATTTAAAAGCCCAATTATTGATGGCGGCGCATTGCAATCGTCCGTTTGTGTTTAAGCCGATGATTTTGGGTGGCGAGCCAGGCGTGGGCAAAAGCCTGTTTGCATATCAATTGGCGCAGATTTTGGGTTTGCCGTTTTATGAAGAATCGTTTGAAAAAGCCACTACGGGTATGATTCTGACGGGAACAAGCAAAAAATGGAGCAATGGTTCAGCAGGTGCAGTTGCACAAAGAATCGCTCAATCGCCAGTTGCCAATTTCGTGTTTTTCATTGATGAAATTGATAAATCATCACGTAATGCGCATTATCCATCGCCGATTAATGCTTTGCATGGTTTATGGGAAAAAGATACCGCTAAACGTTTCCAAGATGAATTTTTGGCATTACCAATTGATGCCAGCCACATCAACTGGATTGCCGCTGCCAATGATGTGAACAAAATTCCCGAGAGCATTTTGTCGCGTGCCCATGTTTATTGGATTTGGCAACCCGATGTGAAACAAATGGGGCAAATCGCACAAAAAATGTATCGGCAACTGCGTGTCCAAATGAAACTCAAACGCTGTTCATCTGCCAAATTGAGTTATGACATATTGAATAAATTGCAAAACCATTCGCCGCGTGAAGTGCAAAAACGCTTGGAGCAAGCAATGGGACGCGCATTGGTGGAATATGAAGAACGCATCAAACAGACAGCCAACCATCAACGCCACACCATCACATTGCAATTGTGTGAACGGCATTTCCCAATGATGTATGACGATATCATGCAACTGGAATGCACAACATTGATGCAATGGCACGAAAAGGAAATGGCAGAAAAAATGGATGAACCCACAGGTTTCATCCATTGATAGAAACAGGCATAGGCTGCCTGAAAACATGCCCCTAGCTTTCAGGCAGCCTGCACCATTTCAACCAAACCATTTATGCCGATTTGAACACACGATAGGAATTGAATCATGACACGCACCATTGTATTGACCATTTTGTTTGTGTTTCTGCTCAGCTCGTGTGGCAAACATGAGCCAAGTGCAGAAGAACTCAAAACCATTTATTTACAAGACATATTCAGTCGTGGCAGCAAAAAATTTGATGATGAAAAATACCGTCAAGAATACGCCAATGCCATTTCACTTCACAAAATCACCGCTTGTCAGCCAGAGACTGCGCCAAGTGAATACCTATTGTGTCCCATTAAGCTGACGTTGCAACTTTCAGGAAGCCCACCAGAAGCACATCAATTGAGCATTTATATTGTGATGCAGGTGCGCCACACCGATGCAGGTTGGGTATCGGATAACGAATAGTGCATTGCTGTATTGTCCATCTCCAATCTGATGATTGTACAGGCTGCCTGAAACGGCATGGTGAGCATTACATTGGCATCGGTGGATGTTGCCATTGCATTTGCTGGCGCAAATCATTCAGCACATCGGCAGGCTCCAATTCCAAAGCCTCACAATAACGAATAAATTCGGTAATGTCCAAACGGCGTTCGCCCGTTTCTACTTTACCGATGTAAGACAGAATCACCCCCATGCGTTCAGACAGCATCTTTTGGGATAAACCCAGTTCCAAACGCCTACTGACAAAAGTACGGCGCAACCAAGCCATTTCAGGGGAATAAAGAGAAGTGCGTTGTTTTTTCATAAAAACAAGCATAATGGATTGACCCTAATAACCCAATTTAGGATAATAGGATTATAGGTTAGTGCAAAAAAAACCATTGCTGTTTCAGGCAGCCTGAAACCAAAACCATGTCCATGACATAAGCAATTTAATTAAACAGGAGACCATACAATGAAAAAAACCATCATTTTGACCGCTTTTACTGCTGTGTTGCTGAGCGCGTGCAGCAGTGAACCCAGTGAACAAGACATTAAAAACACGTTTGCAAAGTCTGCGGTACCAGCATCAATGCAATCCATGTCAGCGATTGTCACAGCTGGAACAGGCGACAGCAGTATGGAAGATTTGACGAAAAACATGTTAGACAATATGTCTATCAGCAAACTTGGCAGTTGTAGCAAAGTAGATGGGGAAGGCAAACGCTACCAATGTCCTATTCGCGTAGAAATGAAAGCTTATGAATACAACGGGATGACCGTGCCAGAAAACAGCTATGAAACCACCGTTTATTTAATGCGTACCGATGATGGCTGGGTTTCTCATTAATCAACCATCTGCTTTGATTGAGCAATGCTGCCTGAAAATGATATTGGATACATTCAGGCAGCCTGAAATCAAAAAACACAGCGAAATCAATCAAAACATTCATTGTATCCATTTTGAGGATTTCGCATATATTTGATAAAGGAAAAACAACATGAAAAAAACAATGAACCCAACTTTCCGTACC
>NZ_JAUNEC010000056.1 GCF_030525755.1 Alysiella sp. | reverse complement strand
GGCAAACGGCTTGCCAAATCCGCTTTTTGGTCTTGCTTGTAGAAAAATTCCGCGTCCGACAAACGTGCGCGTAAAACACGTCCATTACCGTGAATAATGTGTGAAGAATCAGCCGTTTGCAAATTGGATACCAGTAAAAATTGGTTCATCAATTTGCCGTTTTTATCCAAAAGCGGGAAATATTTTTGATTTTGCTGCATGGTCAAAATCAGGCATTCTTGTGGCACCGCCAAGAATTTTTCATCAAAACTGGCTTGTAAAACAACGGGATATTCCACCAAAGCGGTTACTTCGTCCAACAGACTTTCATCGGCGGCAACGGTGGCGTTCAGGCTGCCTGCGATTTTGTCCAATTCAGATTTGATGTGGTTTTTGCGTTCGGCAAATTGGGCGATGACTTTGCCTTGTTCGGCTAATTGTGTTGCATAATCATCGGCTTGGGCAAACACGATTGCGCCTTGCGACAAGAAACGGTGTCCCAAAGTTTGATTGCTGCTGTCCAAGCCCAGCACGTTAATCGGCACAATTTGGTTGCCATGCAAAGCCATCAAGCCGTGAACAGGACGCACAAAGGTGTGGGTGCTGCTGCCCCAACGCATGACTTTGGGAATGGGCAATTTTTTCACGGCTGCCTGAACGATGTCGCCCAGTAAAACGGCAAGTGTTTGACCTGATTGGGTAAATTCATGCGCGTACACATCTTGTTTGCCGTCATTGATGATTTTCAGGCTGCCGATTTCCACGCCACACGAACGCGCAAAGCCTTCCAAAGCCTTGCTTGGCACACCGTCTTTCATGCCCACCGCCACCGACACGCCTTTTTTGACGATTTGCTGGTCGGCTTGCACCGCTTTCACATTTTGCACGGCTACCGCCAAACGGCGTGGCGATGCGTAGGCAGTGAATTTCGTTTCGCCGTCAATCAGTTGCGCTTTTTCCAAGCCTTCGGCAATGGCGGCGGCGAAGTGGTTGCCCAAATTGTTCAGGGCTTTGGGGGGGAGTTCTTCGGTAAGTAATTCAATTAAAAGGGTTTGGGACATTGTTTTCTTTCGTTTTATTAAAATCAATCAATTAAAGTTTTTCAGACTGACTGAAATAACATTCAGATTATCAAATCCAAAAATTCCATTTGTTGTGGCGGATTTTTCAGCTTTTCAATTTTAAATTTGCCGCATTGTGAAACAGGCGTTTTGCTGTAAACCTTCAACGTTTCAGGCTGGCTGGCATGCCATTCCACATAAGATTGTGGCTCAATCGGGCAAGTTGGCGTATTTTTCACAACCGTACCTGATACTTCGTGTAAATCGCGGCTTGCTAAATCCAAATACCATGTTCCATCTTTTAAATCAAACAAATTAAAAGATAAAGTATCGCCATAATCATTGCCCGTCCACATATCTGGAAAATCGCCCGTGAAACCCGTACGGAAAATACGACTTTTTTCAGGCAGCCTGAAACTTAATTCGCCATTTTTGCTTTGAAATTCATTGCCTTCTGCCAACACGCACATATCAAACACAAATTCGGGCGAAGGCTGCTCGGCAGAAACGTTTGGCACTTTGTCCATAGGGTAAGGTTTCAGGATTTCGGGGCGTTTCCAATGCACTTCGTCTTTACAGATAAAGCCGTTGATTTTACTTGGTTTTGCTAATTCGGTATCCAAATACCAACCCCAATGAATTTGGGTTTGACGCTCTTTTTCAGGCAGCGTTTTGCACAGGTCAAAATCAAAATTGTGCCGTTCAAAACAATGCGAACTGTCCAAACGGCGATGGATGGACTTCAACGGCAAACCCTGCCACATCACCGCTTGTGGAAATTCGGCTGTTTCAAAATATTCGGGTTTAACTGCTTCTTCGCCAACGCTGTGTTTGCTCAACAATCCCAATTTTGTGCCTGCGGGCATGGTGATGCCTGCCAAAGTGGTTTCTTGCTGCAAGGTTGGGAATTGTTTCGCCATTTCACGTTCGTATTCGGCTTGCCATTGGCGTTCGCGTTCTGCACGCGCTTGTTCGGCAGACACTTCGGCAAATGCCAAATGTGGCAACAACATCATCATCAAAATCGGCAAATATTTCATGATTTTCAACCTTTTGGCATTTTCAGGCTGCCTGAAAATCCGTTAATCAATACTGAGTAAACCGTGCTGTTCAAAGACTTGGCTCATTTCCTGAATCAGTTCATCAAAATCTTTGCCACTTTGATAAACACCTGATTCCGCGCTCACTTTGCCAAAATCCACATCGGTTTGACGCACATCATGCAACCATTGTTGGCGCAGTTTTTCGGCATTCGGGTCATTTAATTTAGGCAAAGCAGACAATGACTGAATCAAGCCATTGGCAAAATACCAATATATTGCAAACAACTCATCTTTTTGACTGTGATTGCGAATGACGGTTTGGCGCGATGCTGGCAAATGGCGGATTTTTTGGGTTACAAAATGTTCAATTGCAGCATCATTCAAATTCTCCAAATGGTCACGCCCCAATACCGATATTACTGCCTGATTGAGTTTTGCCATATCATTTTGTGGTAATACGGCTTTTTTCGAAAAATCAATCTCATAGCCACATTTATGACGCAAACACAACATTTCAGCATGACTGCGTAGCTCGGATGGTTTGGTGCAATCGCATGATGGGGGGGAAGCATAAGCATGAGAGAAAGCAAATGCAAAAAATCCATTCAATAAAATGAAGGTTAAATGCTGTTTTTTCTTCATTATGTCATCTATTTGATGATTTTCAGGCAGTCTGAAAAACACAACTTACTGTTTCAACAAAGGAAAACCCAAAGCCTCGCGGCTTGCCACAAATTTCTGCGCCACAATGCGGCTCAAAGTGCGAATGCGACCGATGTAAGTGGCACGTTCGGTTACGGAAATCGCGCCGCGTGCGTCTAGCAGGTTAAAGGTGTGTCCTGCTTTCAACACCAATTCATAGGCTGGCAAAGCCAATTGTGCATCTTCTTGTTCCAAAAGGCGTTTGGCTTGCGCTTCGTAATCGTTGAATTGGCGCAACAGCCATTCTGCGTCTGAATATTCAAAATTGTAGGTGGATTGCTCCACTTCGTTTTGATGGTACACATCGCCATAAGTCAAATTCGTGCCTTGTGGCGTTTTTGTCCACACCAAATCATACACATTTTCAACGCCTTGCAAATACATCGCCAAGCGTTCAATGCCGTAAGTAATCTCGCCCAACACAGGCGCACAATCAATGCCGCCCACTTGTTGAAAATAAGTAAACTGGGTTACTTCCATGCCATTGAGCCACACTTCCCAGCCCAACCCCCACGCACCTAAAGTCGGGTTTTCCCAGTCATCTTCCACAAAGCGAATGTCGTGAACGGTCGGGTCTATGCCCAATTCTTTCAGGCTGCCCAAATACAAATCTTGAATATTGTCGGGCGCGGGTTTCAACGCCACTTGGAATTGATAATAATGCTGCAAACGGTTGGGGTTGTCGCCATAACGACCGTCTTTTGGGCGGCGGCTGGGTTGAACATACGCCACATTCCAAGGCTCGGGTCCCAACGCGCGTAAACAAGTGGACGGGTGCGAAGTGCCTGCGCCCACTTCCATGTCAAAGGGTTGAATAATCGCGCAGCCTTGTGCCGCCCAATAAGTTTGTAATTTGAAAATGATTTCTTGAAAAGTCAGCATGATGTTTTCTTTGTAAAAAGTCTGGATAAAAGAAGGAACAAAAAGGCGTTTCAGGCTGCCTGAAAAGCGATAAACCGCGCCATTTTACTGGATTTTCAGGCTGCCTGAATATTTTTGTCGTGTTCTGTGGCTGCCTGAAAACATTGGGTAAATCTTTAAGAACTCGGGTTCTTAAAGTTTGGAGACGAAATCAATTTGGATTAGATGATTCATTTTGAGTTAGGGCATTTTGTAATTCGGTAAATGAACAGGTTGCTGTTCCCAGCTTGGCAACAACCACACCTGCTGCAGCATTGGCGATGTGCATGGCATCGGATAAAGGGTAGCCTGCTGCCAAACATAAACCCATGCTGGCAATGACGGTATCGCCTGCGCCTGAAACATCATAAACTTCTTGTGCACGAGTGGATTGATGCACTACATTGTGTTTTTGATACAGACTCATGCCTTCTTCGCTGCGTGTCAGCAATAGGGCTTCTAAACCCAGTTGTTCACGCAAATTTTGGGCTTTTTCGGTTAAATTTGCTTCATCTGACCATGCACCAATGGCTTCTTTTAATTCGGAACGGTTGGGCGTGAGCAGGGTTGCGCCAGCGTATTTGGTGTAGTCCGAACCTTTGGGGTCAATCAAAACAGGTTTGTTTGCCTTGCGCGCGCTGGCAATCATGGCGGCGACTTCATTCAATACGCCTTTGCCGTAGTCGGACAGAATAACAACATCGTATTGTGAGACCAATTCATTGTAACGTGTTTGAAGGGTTTTCAGGCAGCCTGTATCGGGTGCTTCTTCAAAATCCAAACGAATCAGTTGTTGATGACGTGCCAAAACGCGCAGTTTGAGTGTGGTAGGTGTGTTGCCACGTTGTAGGTGGTTGGCAATACCGTCTTGTTGCAATAAATGGGTAAGGGTATCGGCGGCTTCATCGTTGCCTACTACTGACAGTAGCGCGACTTGTCCACCCAAAGCGGCAATATTGCGAGCCACATTTGCTGCACCACCAGCGCGATGCTCGGTTTTGCCAATTTTGGCAATGGGAACAGGTGCTTCGGGTGAAATGCGGTTCACATCGCCAAACCAGTAACGGTCTAGCATCACATCGCCTACCACCAATACTTTGGCTGCCTGAAAACGGTTTAATTGAGGTGTGAAGTGGTACATGGTTTTATTCTTTACTGATAAAGCGTTTATTGATGCGGATGTGTCCTTGTTCGTCAATTTGCAGCCAGTCGGCATAAATGCTGCGAATCAATTCGCGATTGTCGGCATAACCGTAGTCGCGACTGTCCCATAAATTGTCCAATGCTTTGGCGACTTGGTTTGATGTTGCCCAACCTTCTTTGTTTGCCAGTTGTTCAACCACTTGTTGTATTTGTGGTATCAATTTGGCAAAGGGGATTTTGTTTTGACGTGTCTTGACCGTTTCAAGGCTATGGGTTTCGTTTGGGAAAACAGGAGTTGGTTTGGTTTCCAATGTGGCATTTTTGGGTTTTCTGCCACGTTTTTTTGGGGTGTTTTCGGGCGAGATAGGGCTGCCTGAAACGGTTGTGTGATTTTCGGTTTGTGTGGGTGCTGCCACAATTTCGGCGGCATTTTTGGGTTTTCTGCCACGTTTTTTAGGGGTGTTTTCGGGTGGTATAGGGCTGCCTGAAACGGTTGTGTGGTTTTCGGTTTGTGTGGGTGCTGCCACAATTTCGGCGGCATTTTTGGGTTTTCTGCCACGTTTTTTAGGGGTGTTTTCGGGTGGTATAGGGCTGCCTGAAACGGTTGTGTGGTTTTCGGTTTGTGTGGGTGCTGCCACAATTTCAGCGGCATTTTTGGGCTTTCTACCGCGTTTTTTAGGGGTGTTAAGGTTGGCGACAGGGCTACTTGAAACAAGGGAAGTGGGTTTTTCTTGTGCCACAATGGTGTCAGGCGTTTCGGTTTTGTTGTTTGGGGTTTTGCGATAACGGATTTGCAGTTGATTGTTGTCGCTGCGGTATTCAAATAAATCCAAAGATTTGATTAATTCAGAAAGTTTGCTAAAGCCATATAAGCGGGCATCAAAATCAGGACTGACTTTGCTGATGTAGTTGCCGATAGACGCCAAATTTGCCCAGCCTAAATCATCGGCATTTTCTTTAACGGCGCGTTTGATGAGTTGAGTTAATTTGCTGGTATCTAGGCTGCCTGAAATGGTTTCAGGCATGGGACGATGGGTTTGGGGATTTTTGATGGTTTGTGGTTTTTCAGGACGGAAAATTTCAATGTAAGTGAATTTGTCGCAGGCTTGACGGAAAGATTCTGGGGTTTTTTTCTCGCCAAAACCATAGACTTCTAAACCGCTTTCGCGTATGCGGCTTGCTAAACGTGTGAAATCGGAATCGCTGGATACCAAGCAAAAGCCGTCAAAATTGCCGCTGTACAGCAAGTCCATGGCATCTATGACCAATGCCATATCGGTGGCGTTTTTACCTTTGGTGTAGGCAAATTGTTGTACGGGTATGATGGCGTGTGGCAAAAGTGCGGCTTTCCATTTGGATAAGCCATGACTCCAGTCGCCATAAATGCGTTTGACACTGGCGATGCCGTATTTGGCAATTTCTTCTAATAGGCGGTCTATGATGTCGGCTGGGGCGTTGTCGGCATCGATGAGTACGGCGAGTTTTTTGTTGCTGTTGGTCATGTTTGGGTTTGCTCAATCTGGGTTTTTAGGCAGCCTATGAAGAAGGCTGCCTGAATGGGTTTAGGAATAACGCACGTTTTCGGCTGCATCAATTTTGATGATGCCTTCTGCTTGCAGTTTAATCACAAGGGCTTGTGTTTGTTGTAGGTTATTGTGAATGTGGTTGCTCAATAGGCGCACCAAATCTGTTTTCTTTTTGGGACGATTTTTTTTGAGCATACGCAGGGCGGCAATCAGTTCTTGGTCGTCTTCGCGGTTGTCGGATAATAGGGTAAAGACGGTGTCGCGAGGGTATTGCCCCAATGTTTCGTGAATGATTTTGGCTTCACCTTCATCGTGAGTGGTTTCGGCGATTGGCGTGGTTGTTTCAGGCAGCATGGGGTCTGTGGCTGCTTGAATGGGTTGTGCTGTTTCTTCAATGATGTTTTGTTCATTGAGTATGTTTTCTAAAAAAGGGGTTTTGAGAAAACGGCGCACATTCTTGCTAACCTTGTGGCTTAATAAGATGTGTGCGTGGGGGTGTTGTTGCGCCAATTCTGTGATGAGTGGGGGTAATTTTTTGCGGGGCGACACAATGGCGATGTGTGCATTGGGGTGAATGTGCAAAATGTCTGCGGTTGCCTGAATGATGCTTTTGGCGGCTTTTTTTTCAGGCAGCACATAGACGCTGTGTGGTTCTTCGGGTGAGATTAAGTGTTTGGCTTGTTTGAGTTTTACCATTAAACCTACACGTGCATGTTGATAAGGAATGCGTTTGTTGGCAACATGAATTTTGGCTAAATCCAATAAGAGATAGGGGGACATCATGTTCTCCTTGTGTTGTTTGGTATGGCACTTGAAAAGGCTTCAAGAATGGGTTGTAGTAGGGGGTATTTGGTTTTCAGGGCGGCTTTATTGACGATAAGTCGGCTGGAAATGTCGTTAATGTGTTCTACGGCTTCTAAATTATTGGCTTTGAGTGTGCTGCCTGTAGAGACCAAATCCACAATGGCATCACTTAATCCGACCAAAGGTGCCAGCTCCATTGAGCCGTATAGTTTGATGATATCCACATGCACGCCTTTGGCGGCGAAGTGTTGTGCGGCAATGTTGGGATATTTGGTGGCAACGCGCAAGCGACGACCTGCTTGACTGGCAGTAGCGTAGTCAAAGCCTTTCTTTACCGCAACCATCATGCGACATTGGGCTATGTTTAAATCCAAGGGTTGATATAAGCCGTCACCACCGTGCTCAATTAACACATCGCGTCCTGCAATGCCAAAATCAGCCGCGCCGTATTGCACATAGGTTGGCACATCGCTGGCACGAACAATCACCAAACGGATGTTGTTGTGATTGGTGTCAATAATGAGTTTGCGTGAGGCTTCTGGGTCTTCGGTTGGTGTGATGCCTGCGGCTGCCAAAAGGGGGAGGGTTTCTTCAAAAATGCGCCCTTTGGATAGGGCGATGGTTAAGGTATTTTGCATGGTGTTTTTTCGGATTGTGGTTGCTTGAAAGGTTTTCAGGCAGCCTAAAAAATGAGGTTATTCTGCCAACAGTTGTTTTAAATCTTCTGCCAATTGCAGTGCTTCAATGCCATAGGGTGCGAAGTAAGCAGCGTTACCATTTTTGTCCAATAAATACGCGCCTGCGCTGTGGTCCACATTATACAGCTTATCGGATTGGACTTCGGTTTTATGGGCAACGATTTGGTAAAGTTGTTTGGCGTGTGCCAATGCCTGTCCGCCTTGTGTGTCAGTTAAACCGATAAAATCGGGACTGAATTGTTGGACATAACGGTTGATTAAGTCGGGCGTGTCGCGTTCGGGATCCACGCTGACAAACACCACTTTCACTTTATCGGCTTGTTTGCCCAAGTGTTTCAAGGCTTCGCTGTACACAAACAATTCGGTGGGACACACATCAGGGCAGTTGGTAAAGCCGAATGCCAAAATCACGACATTGCCTTTTAGGTTGCTTATGGAAAAGGGTTTGCCTTGCTTGTCAGTTAGTGTGAAATCACCCCCCATTTTATCTTGACGAATGTCGGTACTTTTAACAATATGATTATGATGGTGTGCAACGGTGCTGGCTGCTTGAACGCATGAAGCCGAAAGCGTGTTGGAAGTGGTGTTTTGTGGTGCGGAGTTGGGTTGTGGGTTGCAAGCAGTCAAGAAGAGTAAGCTGATGCCCAATGGGGTTAAGGTTGTGTGCATTTTGTGATGTTCCAAATTAAGATACTGATGCAGTAAAGTTTCAGGCTGCCTGAAAATGTGGGTAAGTTGTTTGTGCTTTGTGCATCACAATTTTTTGTGTATGGTAAAGCAGCATTACTCGGGTAATTCGGCTGAACCCATGCGCCGCAAAATGATGTTGGTTTTGTGGCGTAAACCTTTGTCTTGTGGGTGATCGGCGTAGTAGAGTGGTTTGGGTACACGCGCTGCCAACTGTGCAGCTTGGGTGCGGTTTAATTGGGCGGCTGTTTTTTTGTAAAAACGTTGTGCAGCGGCTTCTGCGCCATATACGCCGTAGTCCCATTCAATGACATTTAAATAGAGTGCGTAAATACGGTCTTTATCGGTGGATGACTCTAGCATGGCGGTAAACAGCGCTTCTTGTATTTTGCGTATGTAACTGCGATTTTCATTTAAAAACAGATTTTTGGCAAGTTGTTGGCTGATGGTTGAGCCACCTGCACGGACTTTTCCGCTGCGTTCATTGCGTTGTATCGCATGGCGTATGCCGTTCCAATCAAAGCCTTGATGCTCGGCAAAATGGGCATCTTCTGATGCGATTAAGGCTTTTTTGAGATTATCGGAAATGTGGTGATACGCTGTCCAACGGTAATCCAGTTGAACATTGGGGCGACTTTGTGCCAATTCATTCATGCGCATATTCATGAATGCTGTTCGGTGAGGGGGTAAAGTGCGATAGGCAATGATGTTGCCATAAGCGTACACATTGAACAAGATTAAGGCAATTAAAGGCGATAACAATGCATATTTCAGGATTTTCACGCCGTCATCTCCGTGCGAATGGCTGCGATGACGGGCGCGGTTTGGGGCATGAAGCCACGCCATTGAAAATAGGAAGCGGCAGCTTGTCCAACCAGCATACCCAAGCCATCGGCCGTTTGTGTTGCACCGTTTTGTTGGGCAAAATTCATGAAAGTTGTGGTTTGATTGGCATAAAACATATCATAAGCCAGTAGGCTGCCTGAAAACACAGAGGCAGGAATATCGGGTATGGCGTTGTTCAGGCTGCCTGATGTGGCGTTGATGATGATGTTGTAGTTGCCTGAAAGTTGCTTAAAGGGCAGGGCGTGCACATCAAATGATTTTGCCAATTCTATGGCTTTTTCATGGGTGCGGTTGGCGATGGTTATGGAGGCGACTTGTTGCGTCAGCAAAGGCAGTACCACGCCACGCGTTGCGCCACCTGCACCCAAAATCAAAATATGTTTGTCGCGTAAATTGATGTTGAGATTGTCGCGCAAATCTTGGATTAAACCTGCACCATCGGTGTTGTCGCCAAACAGACTGCCATCTTCTTGTGGTACAAAGGTATTTACTGCACCCGCAGCCTGTGCGCGTTCGCTGTGGCAGTCGGCAAAATCATAGGCAAAGCTTTTAAATGGTAAAGTGATGTTTGCGCCCTGTCCGCCATTTTGAAAAAACGCTTTGACAGCTGCCTGAAACGATGCCACATCATTTTCAGCAAAGCTGCGCGTGTATTCAATTTGAATGCCTTCTTGTGCGGCAAAATGCTGATGAATTTGAGGCGATTTGCTGTGGGAAATGGGGTTGCCGAAAACGGTGTAAAGTGGCGTGTTCATCTGTGTTTATCCGTATTGCTTACGTTGTGTATTTTAGCTTTAATTGTGTGTAAAAGCCAACAGATGTACCGTATTCAAAAATGCGTTTTAGGCTGCCTGAAAATCATCAGTAATTTATGGTTTGACCACTTGACCATTGATGCTGACGGATTTGAGGGTTAAATTGTATTTGTTGTCGCCATCATGATAACTGATGATGGCAGGTACGCCACCCAAAGCAGGGGCAAAAGCGTACAACACGGTGTCATCGCCACGTTTAACTGTAAACTGGTTGATGTTGGTTTTGCCACCGCCTACTTTGGCAACTTTGCTGCCTGCCGATTGTATGCCACCAACAGGGTACAGCTTTTTGCCGTTGGTGATTTTGTTGATGCCACTTGGCAACTTGCCTTCTTCAAATGCCAGTTGCCAAGATAGGGTAAACAAATCCATGACGCGACCCGATACCGTTTCAGTTCTCACGCTGTTGTGGCGACCGTAAGTAACTTGGTTGCCTGAAAATTGTGCCGAAGCATAGGTTTTGCCATTGCGGGTGTCTTTGTAATGGCTGGGGTAGAGTTGTGTACCCACGATTTTGCCGCTACTTTCAAAACGAATGGTGTAAAACGGCACATTGATATTGGCGACAATCGTGTAATTGTCGTTATGGCGTTTAAAACTCATGGTAGCAGGAATGCCGTAGCTGCCGCTGTATTGTAAAGTGGCGGAATCAGGGATTTCGGCTGCCTGAACGGGCAAAGATAAGGTTGCAAACAGGGTGGCGGTAAGGAGTGTATGTTTCATAAATGGGCTTTCACAGTATTTAGAGAAAAGGCGATGATACTGGATTTTGTGTTAAAAACCGTTGCAAAATGTGATTTTGTGCTTGAAATTAAGACATTTTTTGCTTTTGTGGCGTGTTTGGGTTAAAGTGTCCACTTTGAGACAATAACAATAAATTAAAGGAAAAATTGTGAACAAAAACAAGAAAAAAAACACATCATTAAGAGAAAAAGACCCTTATTTACAACGTGAAAAACAAAAATACGACCACCCCCTTCCCAGCCGTGAATGGGTTATTGAGCTGTTGGAACAAGCGGGTGTGCCGCAAAAAATCCCTGCTTTGGCAGATA
>NZ_JAUNEC010000055.1 GCF_030525755.1 Alysiella sp. | reverse complement strand
GGGCTTGTTGGCGCGAAATCCCCAAACGCGACAGCATTTTGTCTGCGCCTTCGCCGCTTTGCATGATGTCGTTGAGCGTGCGTTCGGTGTCGGCAATCAGGGTTTGTGCTTTAATGTTGATTTTGTCTTTTTTGGATTTAAAAAACATGGTGTTATCCTTTCAGGCTGCCTGAAAAGGTTTAGCCGTAACTGGGCATGGGCAAGTTAATCACTCGCGCTTTGCTGATACTTTGTCCGCTTTGGCACAACATCCACAACATATGCAGCGCATCGGGTCCGTCATCGTGGTCGGCATGGGGAAAATGGCGCAGTTGCTCAATCAATTCGCGCTGTTCCGCGCGGAATTTGATTAAGCCGTTGGCGATGTGGGGCTGTAAACTCTCAATCCGTAAGGCTTTATCGGTATTCGGTTTCACACCACGCGCAGGCACGGTGCAACCGCGTTGTGCCGAGCGTTTGACCAGTTCATCTTTGAAAAATGCCTGAAATTGCACGGTTTCCACCGCCCACACTTGGCAATGGTAGATTTTGTGCAAGGCAATGGTTTCTTCAATGATTTTGTCGGGTACGCGCCGTGCGATTTTTGCCACTTCCACAAACAGCGTGCCCGTGCTTTTTTGGTATGCGCCAATCAAAATCGCTGACGGGTCGCGCCCTGCACCAGCTTTGCCAAGACTGGGGTCAATCGCGCCATAAAACACCACATCAGACGGCAAACTGCTGAAATAGCAAGAATCCATCAAATCGGCAAAGGGGCTGTCATCGCTGCTGGCTGGGTCGTTTTGGTATTCGCACGCAAAGGAATGTGAGCCAATATCCGCTCGGATAATCATCAAATCCAAAATGCCACGCGCTGCCCACGAAGTTTCTGCGCCATGTTCCATTTCGGCTTGATTTTGTTCATAAAACGACATGGCGGCATCTTCGCCATCATTGCGCCAAATGGTCTCCCACTCCTGCCACAAATCCATGCGGTCAGGGAAACGCTTGATGGCGCGAAACACGCGACTGTGCCAAAATTTGTTTTTCAAAACACGGCTTAACACGCTGTCATAATGCAAAATCGTGCCAATGTAGAGAATGTCCATTTTCTTGCCGACACCGCCCAATGGCTTAATCGCTTTTTCCAGCCAACGCTGTAATTTCAAGCGTTGCACGGGGTTTTCCACCTGTTCGTCATTCTCAATATCGTCCAAGACGACCAAATCAGGGCGGTAGGGTCCATGACGCATACCGCGTAATTTTTTGCCCGAACCTGCCACCGTAACCTTAATGCCGTTTTTCGTAACGATTTGTCCAGCTTGCCACACACGCCCTTGTCCACAAGCCTGTGAAAAATCGGTTTGCAAACGTGGATTGCTTTCCAATTCCGCCTTAATCGTTTCCAACATTGGGTAGGCTTGGTCTATGGAATCCATGACAATCAAGGCAAAATGGGTTTTGTTCACGCAAATGCGCCAAAGCGTGTGCAACTGCGTGGCAATCGTGGATTTGGCTTCGCCACGCGGTGCAGCAATGGCTTCGGAACGGCTTTTGGGGTGCTCGGCAATTTCAGGCAGCCTTTTGAACAAATGTTCATGCAATTCCGAGCGCGTTTTATGCGTCATGTAATGCGGAAAATAGGTCTCACAAAAAAATTGAAACCCTGTTACAGGGTCATGCACTTTTGCTAAACGCGCCTGAATATCAGCAGGTTTGCTGGAAAAGCCGTCCACTTCGGCTTCAATGAATTGGCGAAATTCGGCAGCATATTCCGCCAATTCGCGCAAAAATTCTTTTTTATTGATTTTGGTGGAATTTTGTGGGGAAAAAAGCGGTTTCATAACCTTGCCTTATGAAAATTTTTCTTGAATTTTTGCACCAAGCTGTTCCACAATTTCAATGAAATCAGGTGCAAGATGCGGTTTGTGTTCACGCACTTCATCGCCAACCATTTTTAGCGTTTCCAATGCAATGGCGAGCGCGTTCACGCTGGGCATGAGTTTTGCGCCCATTGCGGTGGTTTTGCTTAATGTGTCGCCCATGCTGGTTAAAATTTTAGCTTTTTCAAACACATCGAAATCTTCTGTTTCGTCCAGTTCCACCAGCGTGTTTTCCAACACATCAATCAAACGCAAATACAAGGCTTGGACTTTTTCCTGTTCGCCACCATTGGCACGAAAACGCGCGGTGCGCTCGGTGTCCCAGTCATCGCCTTTGGCTTTGGCTTGGCTTTTCCAACTGCGAGCGGTCGGCAAAGGGACTTGGGCAATTTCGGCAGCGCGTTCCAACGTGTGATTGTTCAACACATACAGGGCGCGGATTTCTTCACGTTTTTCAAGTGGGTGCGCCATGCTACACCCCCAGTTTTGCCCGAATATACATCACAGTTGCGCTAACCAAACCGCCAGCGATGCCACCTGCCACCGCACCATGTGTGCGGGCGGTTTTTTGGCAGTCCTTGTGGATTTGAGCGATTTCCGCCTGCATTTGGCTTTGATTGGCCAGCGTCTGGTCGGCTTTGTCTTCAATACGTGCCAAAGCCGCCAAAATCGGGTCTTGTTCCAATTGATTCATTTGTCTGCCTTTCTTTCAGCCAGTTTGTCCAGCTTGTCTTCAATTCGGTCAAGTTGGCGGTTGATGGTTTCGCGTTCGGCGCGGGCTTCGGCTTTGGTGGCGTAGGCCAGTTTGACATCATGCAGTTCGCGGCGCAGCTCGGCACGGTCTTTGTCTGCTTCCTTCAATCGCCCGGCAATGCCGTTTACCCAAAACCAACCCGCTGCGGTGGCAATGCCCCACAGGGTTTTAAAGGCAAATTCAAAGTCCATGTTTAAAGTCCTTGTAAAGCCTTGCGTTTTTCGGCATCTTCTTGGCATAACACACACAATTTGCAGCCTGCAACCGCTTTTTGCCGTGCTTGGGGTATCGGCTCGCCGCAGTCCATACAATGGCTGTATGAATAGCGTGTCTTGTCTTCAGGTAGCCTGTGTGCCGACAAGGCTTGGGCGGTAAAACGTTCGGTCGCTTCGCTTGCTTGGTCAATCAAATCGCTCATGGCGCATCTTCCGTGAATGAGGGCTTCAGGTAGCCTGCCCCCTCTACTTTTGGGAGCAAGTCGTCCTGCCGATACCACGCTTGCCAGCCTGAAACCTGATTGGCGAGCTTTTGGCAATACGCGCCAAAATGGGCTGCGTGGTGCAATAAACTTTCGGGCGAACCGTTTTCGGGCGGTGCGGGGCGTTCATGCTCAATCAGCAATTCGGTGGCAACAGGTTTTTCAGGTAGCCTAATCGCTGTAGCCGAGTGCTTGTCGGTAGAGGCGCAAGCTGTCATCGCCCAAACCATTGAAAGTAATGCCGTTTGAATTGTCTTTTTGAATGACATGGGAAATTTCCTTATTGATTTGTGCGGTTTGTGCGTCCAGTTTTTGTTGTGCCTGTGCCAGTTGCACACCTTGTTTTTGGGCAAAGTCTTGCCACTTTTGCACGTCATTTAAGGCTGCCTGAAGGCTTTGTGTGTGTTGCCTTTCGCGTTCGGCGGCTTCGTTGGCATACTGGGTCTTCAGGTAGCCTGTTTCCGCTTGATAACGGTAGGCAGCCACACGGTAGCCGCTCGTCCAAACCGCGCCCGAAAATGCCAAAAAGCCCACAAAATACGCGGCATAACGGTATTTACTCAAAATCGGCAACATTTTGATTGTCCTTGTCTTTCTGAATTTGCGCGGTTTGCGGAATGGCAGCAATCGCACGTTTGACCAGCGCGTAACCGCCGACCATGCCACCGTATGCCCACCAGAGCCATTCTGGGGCATGGTCGGTTTGCATGAATTTAACCGTCATGCAGGCAGCGGCGATGTTTGCCCAGAGTTTGGTGTGCGAAATTTGCCCTGTGGCAGGATTGGCAATTAAACCTTTGATAAACTTCATGATGATGTCCCATTGGCATAATCCAGCATCTTTAAATAATTGTCGCGTTCGCGCCGTGCGTGTTCGGCGGCAACGGCATCGCCCATTGCCAAAGCCAACTGCATTTCGCACGCCCATTCGTCTGCCAAACGGCGGTAAAAATCGGTTTGGTGCATCTTCAGGTAGCCTTTACTGTTCGTTTTGCGACAATGCGCCCACATTTTTCAATACAGGCAGCTTAAAGCGTTCATCACGCGGCAGGGCAGGTTTACCATCTGCCAACGATGGCCAAATAAAACCTGCCACCCGATTGCGTGCAAACGGCGCAATGGACACGCGATTGCCTTGATTGCCACCCAAAATCAATAAATTGCCTTTCTCATCTTGCCCCACCACAAAGCCGACATGACCGCCACCTTGTCGCTCAAACACCGCAATGCAGCCATAGGTAGGTCTGCTCAACCGCGTGCCTGTGTTCAACCAATCACGCGCCCGATACCAGTGTTTGGGCAAAGCCCGACCGCCAACGCGGCAACAATGGGCGGTAAACGTGCCGCACCACGGGGTTTCATCGTCCGTCCACCACGCTTTGAGGGCAATGAGCCAATTGCGGATGGTCGGGTTGTGTTCTTTGCCCGCAATTTCGGTTAAACCGATGTGTTTGCGGGCTTCGATGAGCCATAAAGGGTCGGGTAGTGGTTTGGTTTTGCTCATGATTTTGCCTTGATGGTTTTTTTGATAAGACCATTTTGCCCGAGTCGGGACGGTACAGCGTCTTGCCCTGCTTCAGCACAAAAAACAGCCTGAACGCGAGAAACGTTCAGGCTGTGGGTAGATTGGACTGGTTGGGCATCAATCCTCGTTCTGTTGCATCTCGATTTGCGATAAACAGGCTTGGCATTGATGGATGTTGTGTTGCAGCAGGCGTACCAATTCGTGCGCCAACCATGGCGGCAGCGGTCGTTCGCCTTTGAGCCATTGGCGGATGCGACGTGAGTCAATATTCAGGCTGCGTGCCAAATTGCTCTGCCATTGTTCGCCGTAAAGTGCTTGGCCAGCTTGGATAAGTTGGTCGGTGGTCATCATAATAGGTATGAGATAAAGCCCCTTTACGGGGCGTGGGTTATTTCAACAAGGCGGTTGCCAAGGATGCCATTGCGCCTCTTTGTGCAGTTTCATGGTTTCTGCACGCAGTTTCTCGGCTTCCATTTTGATTCGCTCTAATTCAGCCATTTTCAGTTCTCTTTCAAGGATTTTGGGGGATAAATTCATGATTTCACTCCGAGTGATAACAGGTGGCACGATTGCCTTCCGTGTTTTGTATTGCGCCTAAAACTAGGTACATTGTCAAGGATTTTTTGCATTTTTGTCAAAAAACAGCCTGAACGCGGGAAACGAAACAAAACCCCGAAAGCGTGGACTTTCGGGGTGGGCATTTAGCCGTTTAAACTGTTTTCCATCAATCGGGCGTAATCGGCCAATACCAAGATTAAACAGCCCAATTCCTCCACATCGTGTTTGTCGGCCAGTTTTCGGTCAAGCAACAAATTCCCCAAACAACTCAAAGCATTGTGGAAACAGTCATGGCTTTTTGGGCTCATCATGCTTGCTCGCAATTCGGTCATGGCTCAACCCTCCAATGCCAAAGATTGTTGGGCTGTATGGGCGATGGCATGGTTGCGTTGGTATTTGGGGTTGGGCTGATAATCCACAAAACCCAAAGATGCCAGTTTTTTCAGGCGGTCGCGCACCGTTTGTCCCGATACACCCAGCAGTTTGCCGATTTCCACATGGTTTAAATCCAGCTTTACATAACGCAACAGCTTATCGGCTTCGGGATTGCTGGCAAGGTAGGCAGCTTGCAGCTGCTGCAACTGTGCATGATTGTGCCACAGGCTGTATTCCATTTGGTTGAAGGCGTTGATGTAGCGTTCTTTCCAATAGGCTGCCGATGCGCCTGTGAAACCCATGCACAGAAAGACAAAACCGTCGCGGGTGATTTCGTACATGGGTAAAGCTTTGTTTTGTGCGGTCAAATAAGTGGTGAGCGTAAAATTGCGCTCTCCAAATTCTTGTGAGCATTCAATATTTTGGATTGAACGTAAAACTTCTTTGTGCTTTTTGCCAAAGTTTTGGGCTACATCCAAAGAAGTTGTTACCAAGCGATTATTTGAATAATGTACAAGTTGAGCATTCATGATAGAATGTCCTTTCATTTCAAGGTTGAGATGACACGAAAAAGAACGTTGGCGCGTTGCTTTTTCACATTCCCCGCCAAGTTACAGCTTGGCGGGGTTTTACTTGATTTCTCAAGTTGGATACAGTTTAATCTAGTACCCCCTAGATAGTCAAGCTATTTTTTAAATTTTTCTCTTAATTGGTCTTTAACCCATTGAGAAAAATCAATACTTTTTGCAATTTCGAGTAAATCAGCTTCTTTTTCTACATTAAACGAGACTTTTTTAAAAACCCGCTTTTCTTCATATTTCCGCTGATACTCTGCTTGCTTTTTGGCTTTTTCATCAACCATAGGCAATACTCCTTGATTTTCCGCACTCAATTTTGTAAGATTAGGGAACTGGAGCGGTTGCAGCCGCCCCAGTCTTACGATTCTTAATAAGCGTTATCGCTTATTACCAACAGAATCAGTAAGAAGATGATTTGAAGAGTGCGCTTCATTTCATTCTCCCTAGTTAAGCCCCGCTTCGGTGGGGCTTTTCCCGTATCAGCCCTATTGCTGATGAGTTGAATTATATCTAGTACCCCCTAGATTGTCAAGCATTCCCCAAAAAACCACGCAAAAAACAGCCTGAAAGCAAGGTGTTACCCCTGCTTTCAGGCTGCTTTGGGGTTAGTGGTTTGATTTAATCCGTTTGTATTCATTAATTTCATGCAAAATGGCAGTGTTCGTAGCACTGCTTTCCACCTGTTCCCCCGATGTTCCAGCATCGGGAGAATTTTCATTACTGTTTCAACAGTAGGTATACTGCTATCGTATTACGAAACAAAAAGCAACTATTTTTTTTGCATTTTTTCCTTGATTGTCTCTTTTACCCAATTTGAGAAATCTGCTGCTTCGGTTTGAACAAACTCAACAAGCTCTTTCTCTTTTTCCAGATTGAAAGAAACATGCTTTACAAGCCTTTTTTGCTCATATCGCTTTTTTGCTTCAAGGATTTTTTCTTTATCAACCATAGGCATACTCCTTGATTTTTAAAACGGTTGGCGGTATAGTGTTGAAAAGTTTGGAGGAAGGAGCGGCGTTTCCGCCACCCCTTGGTTAGACTACGTTACCATGCTTTGTCAGAGAACAGTAACATAATCAGTAACAGGATTAAGAACCTAATCATTTTCATCACCTCCTTTCTTTTTTGAAACCCGCTGCCTCCAACGGCGGGTTTCTGATTTCCTAATCCATGAAATGGATTATATCGTAACACGATAACCAAGTCAAGTATTTTCCCCCAAAAAAACCACGCAAAAAAGCCGTCTGAATATTTCAGACGGCTTGGTTTATGGATTTCAATGCTTTATCCAGTTATTAAATAATCCTGAATAACTGAATTTGTGTTTTGTTTTAAAACAGCGCCTGCTGCTGCGAGGCTTCTGGCGTTTTGTCGGTTTGGGCGGTAATTTCCCATACCCAGCGTTCAGTCAGATTGTGCGCCAAAGCCAGATTGCGTACGGCCAATTGGGCACTCATGTGTCCGTTGGCGGTGAGTTCGTCGAATTGGCGGCGGATTAGGCGGTTTCGCATTTCAAGCACCGCATCTTGGCATTTGGGTATCCAAATTTTGCGTTCGGTTTCGTAGGCGCGGCTGATTTTGTCGGCAATGGGTTCTCCGACAATTTCGGCAAGCGAGGCAAACAGGCGTTTGCCCGCAGCGGTTTGGTTTTTGCCTATCGGAAAATGGGTGCCACCAAGCTGACGCACCAGCGCGAAAGCGGCTTCAGTCCCCGCAACGGCAATCAATGACAGAAAAGAAGGCGGCAGAAGGTGTTGCAGTTCTTGAAAATCGGCATCGGTAAAGTATTGGGCTTTCATGGTCGGCTTTCTTCTGTGTGAAGTTGTGGTATAATTTTGTTTCATTTGATATTTTTTCACGCCGCCGACCCTGTGTTTGGCGGATTTTTTTATGCTTGTTTGGCGGCATTGGCCTGTTGTTTAAGATGATGAATGTTGAGCGCAGCCACCAATTTGTGCAATTGTCGTGCGTCCAGTTGATTGACCTTGTCTTTTTGGAACATTTGACGTGCCATGCCATCGGCATATGCCCATGATTTTTCGGTTTGGCGCAATAACACGCTCAATTTGGCCATTAAATCGGACACATCGGTAAAATGAAGTGGTTTGCGACCGATGGATTGGGTGGTGGGTTTAAAGCCCAAGCGTTGCATTTCCGCCATGACACGCTGCAATTGCAATAAATCACAATTTTTGCACGAGTTTTGTCCTGTGATGCGCTGCAAAATCGCGCGGTAGCTGTCATCGTCCAGCGCAAGCTGCGTTTGGGCAACATGGATTTTGGCGATTAAGCCTTGCCGTCTTTGTTCATAAGTCATTCTTGCCATGATGTTTTTCCTTTCTTTTGTTTCAAATCACAAACTGAAACGGGCTTGAAATGGGGTTTTAAACCCGTTTGGATTTGGGATTTTTCAGGCTACCTGAAGCCTTCAGGCAGCCTGTTGGCATTGTCTGGCAGATGTCGGGCATCAATGCCCGACCTACACGGACAATTGAAATGACAAAACATTTGCAAAATTTGTGTAAACGGATTAAGATAAATACATGGGTCTCAAAAGCCCTTTCCTATACGGCACCACAGCCGTGAATGTGGATTTTTTGTGTCTGTCTGAAACGTTTTGGGGCAGCACGGAAAAGGCAAACTTTTTTCAATGGTCGGGGGTGCAGCTAATACAACACCTTCGGGAAATACGCTCGCCGCTTATAGGACGGTTTTGAGCCCCTGACCGCCCCGCTCAAAACGGGGTTCCTCTTTTCACAAAAGGAAATCCTATTATGTCTTCTATTTCTACTTTTAACCCTCATCAAATCTCTGTGATTGACCACAACGGCAGCAAATGGTTGACAGCCGAACAATTGGGCTTGGCGTTGGGTTTTTCTGCTAAACGTGCCCGAGATGGTGTAAACAATCTCTACAACCGTCATATTGAAGAATTTTCAGACGATGATTCAACTACCATTAAATTGATGGCGATTGACGGAAAATTAAGAGAAACAAGAATTTTCAGTCATTCAGGCTGTAATTTGGTGAGCTTCTTCGCCAATACACCTAATGCCAAAGCCTTTCGTGCATGGGCAAAAGAGAAGTTGGTTGAGCATATCGCTTCAGGCTACCTGCAGCCCAACGAGCTGATTGAAGAGTTGCAAGACGAATACTGTCGCGCCCGACCTGATATGCTCAAATTATTGGTTTATTACAATAAAGGGCTGACGCATCAGGAAATGGGCAAACTGTTGGATTTGTCGCCCGACAGCATCCGCTACCGCCTCAAAACCTTGTCCCGTTTGGGTTTGGTCGATTACGCGCCTGCCGAAAGGTACATTCGCGCAGGCAAACTGGGCAATGCGGCGATGCGCCAGAAACAGGCTTTGCCCGATGTCCAACAATCTTTGGCTTTGGAGGGCTAAACCATGAACCGCGCACCCAAACACTACGAAGCCCTGCACGATGCCCTTCATTTTTTGGGTTATCAATTGGTAGACGGTGGTAAGCTGGACAAAGACCAAACGGGTCAATTGGGCTGTTCGTTGTTGGTGCTGGCTGATTATGCTTATTTGAGCTATTTGGCCAACAACGATTAAAACGGTTTGTTTGTCGATTATCCCGCCCGATGTTGCCGCATCGGGCGGTTTGTTTGGGCTTCAGGTAGCCTGATTACGCCAATTCCTGATTATGCGGTTCAATCACAAAAAACTCTTTGCCTTGCACGATTTTCAGCCCTGCTACAGGGTGGGCAGCAAAAAATTCGGGTTCGTTCAGCACCGCTTCTTTGTTCACTTCTTTTTTCACGCGGATAAAGCGTTCAAAAATCGGGTTGTTTTCCAGCAGCGCGAGTACCGCATCGACACCTGAAACGGTGCATTTGGGCGGATTGTTGCGCCAGCGTATGATGCCTGTGGTCAGATCGGCGAATTTGACTTTGCCGTTGTCGGTCAGCGCATCGCGGTGGGCGGTTGCCCATACCTTTACGGCTTCTTCCAGTTGTTCGATTTCGGCTGTTAGCGGTGCAACTGCTTCACCTGCCTGCTTTTGTAATTCGGCGACTTGGTCGTTTAGGGCTGCCTGAACACGTTCTTTGTCGCGGACTAAATCGCCAATGCGTTTGATGGCTTCAGTGGCTTCATCACGGCTTTGGCAGCCGATGACGGCTTGGGTTTTGGTTTTGCTTTTTGTCATGGTTTTGTCTCCATTTTGGGTTAAAGGATTGTGTCGGGCATGAATGCCCGACCTACGGGGCTTCAGGTAGACTGTGTTTACAGTTGTTTGGCTTGCGCCAATATTTGCAGGATTTGCTTTAATCGCTGTTTGTTTTTGGCGATTTGCTCGGGTGTGAGCGGTGGGTGTTTGGCTTCGATTAGTCCTGCAATTGGTGGGACTTGCCGTGCAGGGATTTGTTCTATCAGTTGCGCTGGGGCGACCCATTTGCTCGATTGCTGTATCACACGGCGGAAGGCTTCAGGCAGCCTGTTACTGTCTAAATCCTGTTGCCAATGGCGCGTGAGCGGTGTTAATGCTTCTTCCCACACGGTGGCCAATGCGGTAATGGTGTCGGCTGGCGGTGCGCCTTGTAGCCTTAAAATCAAGAGTTTTTGCAGTCCTTCAAGCATTTGGTTGTATGCCCAGTCGGGCATTTTCTTGGGGGCATTCATCGGCGTAGTCCTTGTAGTTGCATGGCAGCGGACAGGGTTTGGCTGGCTTCGGCTTGTTTACCATTTATTCCCTCCCCTGCTTGTGGGGGAGGGCTAGGGTGGGGGCTTCGCAAACCTTGCCCTTGCCAACTGGCGATGATTTCGTACAAGTAGCCGTGTGATTTGAGCGGCAGTTTCAGGCTGCCTGAAGACCGTTTGGCGAGCATTTCGCGGAAACCGTACACCCATGCTTCTAACGGTGCTGGATATTCCACACGGTCGCGTGTGATGGCTTGGCGTTGCATATCGGGCAGGATTTCGTTGAGCAGTTTTGCCATTCGGTCAAATGTGAGCGCGGTTTTGCTTGGGCGAAACAGGGCAATGTATTGCACCGCCAACCGCCCGATTTCGCCGCCCAGCTGCGCCACCGCCCACACAGCGACACGCGCTTCATCGTGGGCGAGCAGGGCATCAAGCGAATTTTCTGCACCGCAGCAGGGGCATCGGGTTTTCATGATGCTGTCCTTTTCTTTTCTTGATTTGCACGAAG
>NZ_JAUNEC010000054.1 GCF_030525755.1 Alysiella sp. | reverse complement strand
TGATGGCATCAACGACAAACTCAACAATCCCGATTTAAGTACGGCTGAAAAAGCAAGCGTAGCCTGTGCAATTAACACAAAATGTTAAATGGTAGGGTGGGCAACTCGTTGCCCACGCAACACAACCACAACACCCCTAACCCCTTTTCAGGCTGCCTATAATCATCAATATCTTTCTTGGTTTTTGATATAGATATAACTTTTTATCAATAATCTAATGATTAAAATGAGCTTTCAGGTAGCCTGAAAAAAATAAAATAACACGGCGTGTATCAAACCGCGTGGGCAACGAGTTGCCCACCCTACGCTTGCTAAAAATAGGTAAAGCAGATGCGGATGATATAATGCCAACAAATGGTAGAGTTAGGCGAGCTCATAATAGTCTCAGAAAGGTACAAAAAATTTACCCAAATGCCATTATGGAGATAATAGAAGAGTTAGGTCAAACAACAACTGGAAAAGCAGAAGCGGTAGAAGCAAAGCGTGTTAGAACTGCGAGAAATAATGGTGTGGACTTACCTTTAAATAAAGAAAAGAGAAGGTCATACAAAGCCAATAGTAAACCAAGGGGAAAGAAATGCACTTAACGAAATATTATTTTAATTATATTAATAATATAATTGGATTTTCATTAAATGATAAAAATATAAAAAAATTTAAAGATTTAATTAATATTATTGAAAATAATTTTAATATAAACCTAAAAGAAGAAACGGAAAATTTTTATATGGTTTTTTCATTTTGGGTAGGTGAAGTTAATAGCTTATGGGTATCAAAAAAAATTAAGTACTTTAATAAAAACACAAGTTCTGAAATTAATATAGTATTATTTATCTCAATTGATATTATGAATAATTTAGGAGTTAAAACAAAAATCAAAAATTTTGAGATAAACCAAAAATACTTTAATAATATTTCTTTGGATGATGAGACTATAAATACCAAAGAAATTGATTTTTATTTTGACAAAATTAATGACTTGTTAATATCTAGCCTTGTTAAAAATAAAATTTTATACCAAGCAAGCGTAGCCTGTGCAATTAACACAAAATGTTAAATGGTAGGGTGGGCAACTCATTGCCCACGTAAAATAACCGCATTGTCCGTGAAACGCTTCAGGCTGCCTATCATCAATATCTTTCCTATTTTTGATGTCCACATGGTTTTGCATCAATAACCAGTCATTAAAATGAGGCTTCAGGTAGCCTGAAAATCACTTTACTCCCCCTTTGTTTCAACCCATTACAACCCCAAAATATGTCCACCACCGAACCCCTAAACATCATCTCCCCCAAGCTCTTTCCCAATGAGCCATGGAACGAAAGCGAAGCACTCGGTGCCATCACTTGGTTGTGGTATCAGTCGCCGACGCATCGCCAAGTGGATATTGCGGAGATGATGACGTATGTGTTGCCTGTGTTAAAAAACGGGCAATTTGCTTTGTTTTGCAAGGGTTCTCAACCAATCGGTTATATCTCATGGGCCTATTTTGATGAAGTGGCACAGGCGCATTATTTAGAATCTGACCGCCATTTATGCGACAACAGTGATTGGAACTGTGGCGACAATATTTGGCTGATTCAATGGTTTGCGCCATTGGGACACAGCCATCAAATGCGCTCAGCTGCACGTCAGTTATTTCCCAATACAACAGTACGTGCTCTGTATCATAGAGGTTCTGAGAAGCAGTTTAAGATTCTGACATTTCAAACTTAATGCAATTTGTCCCTATTCCATGCCGATTGATGATTTGATTTATTTTGTGGTTATCCAATGAGATATTGTTCATCATATTTTTCTCATATTCAATTGCTGCCTTTATCCGTATTTGTGCTGGGCATCATGACGCCTGTTACTTTATTTGCGGCCCTAAATCCTGATGACATTCGTGTGCAACAGGATATTTTGCACAGTCAGCGGCAAGAGCAGTTACGCCAAACAATGCAATCTGCACATGATGTGCGTCTGAATGAAGATACTGCACGTGAAACAGTGAATCAAGCAACTGCTGATGACAAGCAACCCTGTTTTGCCATCAATGAGGTGGTATTGGTCGGTGAACACAGCCAAATATTTCAATTTGCCTTAAACCAAGCTTTACGCCAAACGGGTTTTCAGGCTGGCAAATGTTTGAATGCAGGCGACATCAATCAAATCATGACGGTTGCCCAAAATATTTTGATTGGACGGGGTTACACCACCACGCGCATTTTGGCTGCGCCACAGGACTTAAACAGCGGTAAGCTGGTTTTAACGGTGTTGGCAGGTTATCTTAAAAACGTTGAAGTGGATAGGTCGCAAGCGAATCAAACCCATGCTGGACGCATTGCGGCGTTTCAGAATGAATTTCCCATGCGTTCAGACGGCATCTTGAATTTGCGTGATTTGGAACAGGGTTTGGAAAATCTGAAACGCATTCCCACAGCAGAAGCGGATATTCAAATTGTGCCTGTGGACGGTGTACCCAATCAAAGCACGGTGTTGGTAAAGTGGCAGCAAAGATTGTTGCCTTATCGTTTGAATGTGGGATTGGATAATTCAGGTACCATAGCGACAGGAAAATATCAAGGAAATATCACGTTTTCGGTGGATAATCCATTGGGATTGAGTGATTTGTTTTATGTGAACTATGGACGTTCCATTGGTCATGTTCCCGATGCAGGTGATGCTTCAGGTAGCCTGAAAAAAGGTGGCACACACAATTATGCGCTGCATTATTCTGTTCCGTTTGGTAAATGGACATGGGCATTGAATCACAGCGGCTACCGCTATCATCAAGCTGTGGCGGGATTAAGTACCGCCTATGATTACAATGGCAGAAGTTACAGTACCGATTTGGGTTTTAACCGCTTAATCTACCGTGATGCTCAGCGTAAAACACATTTCGGTGCAAAATTATGGACACGCGAAACACGGAGTTATATTGACGATGCGGAGCTTACGGTACAACGCCGCAGAACAGCAGGTTGGTTAGCCGAGTTAAGCCATAAAGAATACATTGGTAACAGCACGGCTCAATTTAAGATTGCTTATAAACGCGGTACGGGTATGAGTGATGCTTTGCGTGCGCCCGAAGAAGCGTTTGGCGAAGGTACGTCGCGCATGAAGATTTGGACTGCCAATGCGGATGTGAATATTCCGTTTCAAATCGGCAATCAGTCTTTTGCTTACGACACGGCTATTCAAGCACAATGGAATAAAACGCCGTTAACACCACAAGATAAAATCGCCATTGGTGGGCGTTACACCGTGCGTGGTTTTGATGGCGAAATGAGCTTGGCTGCAGAACGTGGTTGGTATTGGCGCAATGACTTAAGCTGGAATTTCAAACAAGGACATCAACTGTATTTAGGCGCAGATGTGGGACATGTTTCAGGGCAATCGGCAAGATTGTTATTGGGGCAGACTTTGGTTGGTGCAACAGTTGGTGTGCGTGGGCAAATGAAAGTGGGTGGGAATTTGCACTATGATTTTTTTGCCAGTCGTGCGGTGAGAAAACCTGAATATTTTCAGACGAAAAGATGGGTGATGGGTCTTTGGGTAAGTTATGGATTTTGAATGGCATTAAATGCATGGGTATAAAAAGAACTGATGCAGGCTGCATTTTGGCAAATCATACAAGGTTTGTGTGTTTGGATTGTTTGTGGCAATGGTGTCTTGGGCTTGTAGCAGTTGAAAATAAGTTTGGGTCACCTGAAAGGACATGGGTATCAATCTGTTCCTGAATGGCGCATTAGGCCACCTGAAGTCTTCAGGTGGCCTTTGGGCATCAATGTTCTTTAAAACTTTCATCTACTTTGGTTTGCAAGGGGTTTAATAGGTATTCCAACCATATAAAAGTGATAAATTATTTTTTTGATGGCGTAAGTATTTCTATAATTAAATCGTTTAATTTGAATGGAATAGGACTATCTTAATCTGTACTTATATTTTTGATTTATTTATTTTATGAGAATATATTATCCATGTAATATAAATTTTTAAAAAAATAAAGATATTTACAGTTTAATTTTAATCAAGTATTTATTTGAATTTAGAGAATAACATCCGTCACGCAAATGGCTACTGCTTCTTAAATTCAGATTTGGATATTATTCAGGAGTAAGAGTAATCGCATTTCGATATAACAGTTGTGTAAATGGTCGACGGTAAAATCTTCGGTGGTGGGTTCGGGATAGGATGGTGGTATGTACGTTTTTGATTCCAATAAGGGGGATCAATAAGCAATCCAGCAGACAGCCATACCACATACTTTTTGCGTTCTCGGCTCCCATTCAGACTCAAACCATAACATACCACAAACGGTACTCCATTTCTCACTTAATACACTTTATTTTTTATATATAACAACCATTTTGGAGAAATTTCCCAATCAGAACAAAATATTTGTGCTAAATGTGCAGCGAGCAAGCAACCACAAAAAAACTGTTTTCACCGTGAGATATGGATGCCTTACACAACATTCATCACCATTTATTTCTTTGTTACCATTCCACCAAAATTATCTATAAATCATTTCAATAAAATCAGACATTCAATCTGATGCATATGCTGCTCTGAAAATCAAATGATTCTTTATAATTAAAAGCAAATTGGTACTTTGCTGAGTATTGAAAATTACAATAGCAAACCTATTTGCTCATCCACAAAATGAATTATCTTGGTTCTATTGGAAACTGGGAATAAACTGGCGGAGTTCAAATTCATACCTAAACTCTATTCTAATAATTATTTATACGATACGCCATGCATTACCAATTCCATCCCAATTTATCCCACTCCATCCAAATTAATCCCATTTGGCTGATACAGAGCAAGACATTTATGCATTTTTTGTCATGACAAAAAACTTGCAAAATAATGACAAAATGATAGCTAAAATACATAGTGAAAGTTTGGTGTTTACGTCCGACCAGTGCAATGAAGTGGGACACGACCCAAAAAACCAAGCAGGCTATCGTGTGCCGATTGTGATGTGGGACAGCCGAGATATTGTGTCAACAGGCGTGGACAAAACCACCTCAATTGGTGCTGCACAGTGGGACGAAAAATGGGTATTCAACTGAAAAATGCTACCCTAAATACCATTTGGTATGAACCCAATTACCGTTTTCCATCTATTCATCATTTTCCATATTGTCAGCGAAGCGGTGTGTTTCGTGCTTGTTTTTACGCTCAATTTGTTCCATTTTGCGTTGAAAATACGAGCCAATAAAACGCATTGGCTTGTATTTGGGCTTCGTAAATCCGCTACGTTATCTGCCTTGAATTGAACCCATTTATCTATAAAATAACTTCACGTCTCAAATCGTCAATAGCCCCTAATCATTTTCAGGCAGCCTGATTGATGCTGCCTGAAAATCACAATTTATGGCATAAATCGCCATGTGTAAAACCAAGCCAATCTACATCCACGTCTTTGCCAAAAGCGATGATTTTGAACAATTCACCCATTTCGTGCGACCCAGTTAAAACATTCACAGCATGGGCTGTCTGAACGTATTGGGGGGTATTGGTTTCAGGAAACTGTTTGGCGAGTAAATCCAAAATGCCCAAATTAAATAAAAATGTGGCTTGATTGGTATAACCAATTAAATCTAAACCACTTTCATAAGCAGCAGCTGCAATGTCGCTGAAATTGACATGTGCAGTCAAATCGGTCAAGCCTACGTGGAAAAACGGGTCGTGAGTGGTGTGGTGGCGATGATGACCAATGAGTGTACCATCTGTGCGTTGTGGGTGATAATACTGGGCAGCATCAAAGCCATAATCCAGCCATATCATGCTGCCACAAGTGAGTTTTTCAGCGAGTGTGCGTATGAAAGCGTGTTGTGCAGGATGCAGTTCTGAAACATAGTTTTGCGTTTGTGGTGCAGGGAAATAGGTTTGGGCTGCCTGAAACAAGTCATTGTGGTTTAAATCTTGATATTCAATAAAAAAACCATTTTCATTGTGGCATACGAAAGCCTGTTGATATGCACCATTTTCTTTCATTAAGATGCGTTCTACAGGCATGGCGTCCAAAACTTCGTTGCCGATGATGATGCCGTTGAAGTTTTCAGGCAGTGTGTTCAGCCATATGACAGATGACAGTTTTTCAGGGGCGTGTTGTGCAATATATTCACGTTGGCGTTGTGCTAAATCAGGCGAGAGTTCAATGATGAAATAATGTTTGAGGCTGCCTGAAAGCGCATTGAGTAAGTCAGCAGCGAGTGTGCCTGTGCCTGCGCCAAATTCATAAATATTACCTGCTGTTTGTGGCAAGATTTGTGCCAGTTGAATCGCTAGGGTTTGGGCAAATAAGGGCGTAAGTGCGGGGGCGGTAATGAAGTCGCCTGTTGCGCCAATTTTGCGTGAGCCACCTGTGTAGTAGCCCAACTTGGGTGCATACAGCGCGTGTTGCATGAAACGGGAAAACGCAATGCGTCCACCTTGTGCAATGATGTCGGTGGCGATGTATTGTTCCAGTTGTTGTGAAGCAGCGATGGCTTCGCTTGAAGGTGTGGGTATTGGAGTTGAATGCATGGTGTTAAATTGTGTAAAACAAGGGTGTGATGTTGGCGCATTATAACGTGATTTATGGTTTGTACCTTATTGCTTTACATGCTTTGTTTTATTTGTTTTTTTGTATTTGGGGTTTGATTTGTGCCATTTTTGAAGCTGCCTGAATGTTTTCAGGCAGTTTTTTTATGGGATTTTTATCAGTAGAAACAGGCAGTTTTGGTGGGTGGAAGTGGCTTGCTTGGTTTGACGATGAGCCTTTTTTTGCTTATAGTGTAGGTATGTGGGGCAAAGTGGTGGAAAGTGTTGCCATTTGTCTTTTGTTTTCGGTTAATGAGGCTGAATTGTGTTTCAGGCTACTTTAACTGGTTTTTCCCATTTTCTGATAAATCAAGTTGAAAAAATGTTTCGCGGTGCTCATGAACTAACGATAGATCCCAAAGGGCGTTTGGCTGTACCTGCCAAATTCCGTGAGGTTTTGTCGCGTGATTTTGCTGCGGGAAATGCAGACGTGGCGCGTATGGTGGTTACATTGGACAGCCGTGAACGTTTGCTGTTTTACCCTGAATGTGAGTGGGAAAAAGTAGAACAACAGCTTTTGCGTTTAAATGTAAAAGGCAAACCCAATTTACAGCTTTATCAAAATTTGTTATTGCACAATGCAGAAACTTTAGAAGTGGACAACGCGGGGCGTGTACTTTTACCTGTTAATTTGCGCCGTTTAGTGGATTTTGATAAAGATGTGATGCTGGTTGGTCGCGTGAACCGTTTGGAATTGTGGGGACGCGAGCAGAAATTGGCTGAAACCGAAAAAGCTTTGTCTATTGATGCGGACGAGTTGGATTTTGATTTAAGCCAAACGGATTTGCAGTTATGAATACAAGAACTTTTCAACACATCACGGTTTTGTTGCACGAAACGGTGGACGCGCTCAACGTGCAAGCCGATGGCGTGTATGTGGACGGCACGTTTGGGCGCGGTGGGCATTCGCACTTGTTGCTGTCGCGTTTGGGCGAACGGGGCAGGCTGATTGTGTTTGATAAAGACCCGCAAGCCATTGAAGTTGCTGAAAATTGGGCAAAAAACGACAAGCGCATCAGCGTGATACACAATGGTTTTGCCACTTTTCAGGCAGCCTTAAACGATTTGGGCGTGGACAAAATTGACGGCGCATTGTTTGATTTGGGTATTTCATCGCCACAAATTGACGATGCTTCACGCGGATTCAGTTTCCGTTTTGACGCGCCACTGGATATGCGCATGGACACCACACGCGGGCAATCCGCCGCCCAATGGCTTGCCCAAGCCGATGAACAGGAAATACACGAGGTAATCAAAAATTATGGTGAAGAGCGGTTTAGTCGCCAAATCGCGCGCGCCATTGTGGCGCAACGTGGCGAAAGTCCCATTGATACAACCCGCCAGTTGGCGCAGATTGCGGCGCAATGCGTCCGTACTCGCGAGCGCGGGCAAGACCCAGCCACGCGCACGTTTCAAGCCATTCGCATCTACATTAACCGCGAGCTTGACGAAATTGAACAAACGCTCCCCCAAGTTACCGCGCGGCTCAAAACGGGGGGCAGGTTGGCGGTCATCGCATTCCATTCGTTGGAAGATCGCATTGTAAAACAGTTTATTCGCACGCATTCCACCCATGCGCCTTTGCCCAAATGGGCTGCCGTGCGCGACAGCGATTTGCCACAACCGCCCTTGTTGGCAATCGGCAAGGCGATTAAGCCCAGTGATGATGAAGTGGTTGCCAATCCTAGAGCGCGTTCTGCCGTATTGCGTGTGGCAGAGCGGACGAGCGGTGATTTTCAGGCTGCCTGAACACATCAATCAGGACAGCAGGAAGAAGCCATGTTTTCCAAATTAAATTTATTGTTATTGTTTGCGGTTACTTTATCGGCACTTTATGTAACCGATTTGCGTTTGGGCATTAAGCGTCAAACGCAAATTTATGGTAAAGGGCAGGAAGAGGAAATCCGTTTAAAACAAGACCGAGCCGATTTACTTTATGAACACAGCCGTCATTCTGATGCGCGATTTGTTACTGAAGCGGCGCAAAAAATGAATTTGCGTGAACCCAAAGCAGAAGAAGTGATTGAACCATAGGAAATAATAAACGCCACTTGGTGGTGATTTTGATGCAGTTTAGAGTTGGATTATGTTGATACGCAATGATTACAAGCCTTATATGGTTTGTGAAGAAAAAAAGACTGCAGCTGTTGTGAGAAACAGCGGTGGGCGTTTGGCTGTGCTGACAGCTGTGATTGGTATGGCTTTTGTGTTTTTGGTGGCTTATGGTGTGTTCAGTCAAATTCGAAACAGCGCCATTTTGAGCAAGGAAAGTGATGAACGTTTGATTCGCAGCATCAAAGAACCCGCTTTGCGTGGCATGATTACCGATCGAAATGGTGCGGTATTGGCAGTAAGTCGTCATATTAAGATGCCTACTTTTAATCCAAAGAAGATTTATGAACCTAAACGAAAAGGCGATGAAATCAATTGGAATGTCATCAGTGATGCACAATTTACCAAGTTGGCAGCATTATTAAAGCTGCCTGAAAGCGAAGTGCGTGCCAAGCTGCAAGATTTAGACAGTACTTATGTGAATTTTAAAACCAAATTGACTTTGGAAGAAGCCGATACGCTGATGGCTTTGAAAATTCCATCTTTGCGTTTTGAAGAATCAACAGAACGCTCTTATCCAACGGGGCGCTTGTTTTCTCACATTGTAGGTTTTGCCAACAGCAATGGTGTGGGTTTGGAAGGATTGGAAAAATTACAAAATAAGCCACTAACGGGTTTTGATGGTAAGCAAATTGTTTTGCGCGATCGTTATCAAAATGTGATTGAATTGCTTGATTCACCAGAAAATGTGTCTGCCCAATCGGGTCAAACTTTGGTGTTATCGGTTGATGAAGCCATGCAACGTTTGGCAAATGAAGAATTGGGTAAAGCATTGCAACATTTCCAAGCTAAAGCAGGAGGCGTTGTGGTATTGGACGCACAAACAGGTGAAATTTTGGCTATGAGCAGTTTCCCCGACTATGATGCCAACTATTATCCAGCGTTTGAGGCTGAAACATGGAAAAATTTTGCGGTTGCCAGTACGATGGAACCAGGTTCAATTATTAAACCTTTTATTGTTGCCAAAGCATTAGATGATGGCAAAATCAATGCCAACACATTATTTGATACCCGTCCTTATTCCATTGGTAAGAAAATCATTCAAGATACACATTTTTATCCCAATTTAGATGCACAAGGTATTTTGCAAAAATCATCTAATGTGGGTGTGAGTAAAATTGCCGCGATGTATGATAACCAACAAATGTATGATTACTATTCAAATGTTGGTGTGGGTAGAAAAACCCAATCGGGCGTAGGCGGTGAACAATATGTAGCATTGGCACCTGCACATAAATGGGGTAAATTGGATAAAGCCGTAATGTCTTATGGTTATGCCATAGGTGTGAATCTGTTACAAATGGCGCAAGCCTATACCATATTTACAGCTGATGGACAGTTGATGCCAGCAACCATTTTCAAACAATATGGACAAGCACAAGGTACGCTTGTTATCAAACCTGAAACAGCCCGTTTAATGCGCCGTTTAATGGTCAGCGTAACCCAAAAAGGTGGTACAGGGCAATCAGGTGCAATTGAAGGTTATGATGTGGCAGGTAAAACAGGTACAGCACGTAAATCCATTAATGGTAAATATGTAGAAGGCAAATACACTGCCAGCTTTGTAGGATTTGCACCAGCAGAAGCCCCACGTTTGATAGTAGCAGTAAGCATAGATGAACCAAGCGGTAAAGGTTTTTATGGTGGTACAGTAGCTGGACCTGTATTCCGAGAAGTTATGTCAGGTGGTTTGAAATTATTGGGAGTCAAGCCAACGCATACCTCTGATAGCACTATCAACAAATCATGATTTATTTTGACAGACCTTTATCCTTTGGGTAAAGGTCTGTTGTGTTAAGGAAAAATTTTAAATCAATTACTGCTGCACGTTGTTTTGTCTTGGGCTGTTTATTTCATTACCTTGTATATAGTAACCCCAATGGAAAGCACTACAAATGAACATACCATAATTTGTAATGGGTATTTGATTTTCAGGCAGCCTGAAAGCGCATTTTTCAATAAAAAAGGAAATATGGCATGAATATGTGGCAAAAATGGACAAAGTATTTGCATCGCTACGTTCCCCTAAATCCAAATAGGCAAAATGATGATTGGACAAAACTGATTGATTTATTGAATTTCAATCATGATTTAGACGATGAAAGCCGCCAAGTTTTACTTCAAGACCATGATGATATTCAACATAATCGTGCCGCTTTTGCACAAAAATTGTTGGACGAAGGTATTTGGCTGGAAGACGATTTGGCGCATCTTGATGAATATCACGCAGATGAATTGTATTGCCATGCTTTGCGTTTGGCGTTACCGTGTTATCACGATGATTGGAAATTTGATGCTGAACAATTAAGCAAATTCATCAGTTTGCAAATTCATCAACCGTTTCAAATAGATTTTGCTGAGTGTGGCAATGATATGGGCGTGGTTTGCCGCAAATTGGAAGCCTGTTCAGCGTTCACTTTGCTGGACATTGCCAGTGGTGGCGATGACTACGGCATCATTGTTGTACCGAAAACGCATCAACAGCCCATTTTAGAATATGCTGAAAAATTAGGTATTTTTATTTTATCATTTAATGAATTGTGAGTTTAATCCACATTTTTCAGGCAGCCTGAAACCACATTCCCCAAAAAAATCTTTCAACAAAGGATTTAAAAAAATGTACAGCCAAATCGC
>NZ_JAUNEC010000053.1 GCF_030525755.1 Alysiella sp. | reverse complement strand
TGGCACAGGCACAGGTACTGGCGGTTCTACGTATTTGCCAGGTTATTTGTATGAAGAACGTGATGGTGATGTGTCGGCGAACGACAGCAAAGAAAAGGCGGCTGCGGCGAATTTGCACATCAATGATTACAATCCGAGCGATGGTAAAAACAAATTGTTGGATACGGATGCAACCAACTCCGAAAAGCACCTGAATATGATTAACCAGAAAACCGCGATTGACCAAGGTTTGACGGGTAAGGGTGTGACGATTGGTGTCGCTGATGAGCCTTTTTACAACCGTCCTGAAATCAAGGATACTGTTGTTGAATACAATGTATATGACCAAGTTGCCAGCACCATGATTAAAACACCTTATGGTTCGTCTGCACCGAACGATAATCGTCGTGAGTTTGCAGAGCATGGTGCGAACACAACACAGACCGCTGCTGGTCGTGCTGTTGACGGTATGGGTCGTGGCGGTGTCGCGCCAGATGCCAAAGTGATGGGCGCGGGCTTGATGGACATGAATGGTAAGGATGCTCATGCTGCTTGGAGCGATATGTTGGATAAGGGTGTGCGCATCATTAACAACAGTTGGGGCAGGCACGCGAATACGAGTCGCATGATTGCCGATTACAATGTAGCTTATCGTGAGTATTCAGAAGCCGCCAATGCGGAGGAACGCAAAAAGACAGATATTGGTGCCGTTGTTGATGCGGTTGACCGTGGTGCGTTGTTGATTTTTAGTGCATCCAATCAAGCTGCTAAACTGCCAACGGATATGGCTTTGACTCCTTACGCTGTGCCTCGTACACAAAAAGGTGTGATTGCGGTTGCGGGTGTGGATGAAAATGGTGATATTGCATATCGTGGAGAGAATAGTGGTTCAAACCACTGTGGCATCGCGGCTCAATGGTGTATGGTTGCGCCTTATTTTGTCACGATGGCGCATAAAGGTGTGCCTTACTATGATTCCAATTGGACATGGCAAGACTCATACGACCACATGATTACCCATTCAGGCACATCTTTCTCTGCACCCCAAGTGGCGGGTGCGGCGGCTTTGGTGCAACAAAAGTACCCATGGATGAATAACGATAATTTGCGTACCACTTTGCTGACCACAGCACAAGATTTGGGCGCCAAAGGCGTGGACAGTGTGTATGGTTGGGGCTTGTTGAATGTGGGTAAAGCGGTTAATGGTCCTGCACAATTTGCCTTTGGCGATTTTGTGGCTGACACGCAAGGTACCGACAAAAACAGCTATGTGTTTGGCAACGACATCACAGGTGAGGGCGGTTTGATCAAACGTGGCGCATCTGAGTTGGTGTTGGCAGGCAACAACAGTTATACAGGTATTACCCGTGTTGAAAACGGTACCGTAACCGTGAACAACAAAATCACGGGCGGTGCAATTGTTGAAAAAGACGGCATGTTGGCTTTGAAAGCAAATGCCTCGGTTGGCAGGGGTGTAGTCAATCACGGTTGGTTGCATGTGGCATCTGATAACGCGGGTTATGATGCCGTCATGTCAATCAAAGGCAATTATATCCAAAAAGACACGGGCATTTTGTACAGCCGTTTGGGTAATTATTTGAGCATAAGCGGTTGGGCTGAATTGGCGGGTAAGTTGTATGTGGATGCCACAGGATCCTATGTACGTGCCAGCGGTACAGATGTGCAAGTGTTGGGCACACGCAGTGGTATTGAGGGCAATTTCACCAGCTTGCAAACAGCAGGCAATTTGAAATCCAGCCTGTCTGACCTCAAAAAACAAGGCAATGACTTGTACTTAACCGTCTATCGCAATGCGGGTTCCAGCGACGCTGATGCAAATACTGTCTTGCCCACATTCCGCGCAGCAGCCAAACGTGCAGCAACCAACGTGGAAAGCCTGATGGGTGAATTGGATACCTACACTGATGAGCAGTTGAAAAGCAGTGGCGTGGCATTGGCAACCTCCAAGTTGCAAAACGCCCCCTCTGCGGCAGTCGGCAGCACTTTGATTAACTTGGCAGCCACACCTTATGCCAATGGTGCGTCTGTGTATGCGATGGAGCAAGGCAAAAATGTGACTGCGGTTTCAGATGGCTTGAACAAGAGCCTGAAACAAGGTGAAGTTGCGGCTCTGGTAGAGTACACGCATTCCGATACCAACTGGAAAAATGATGGCGCAAATGGTGATTTGAAAGCCAATGGCGCGGTTATCGGTGGTCAATTTGGTTTGACCAATGACATCACTTTAACAGGTGCGTTTACCACAGGCAAAACCCAATGGGGTGAGAATGTGGGCGGTAGTGCCAATGCAAGCAACCACGGTGTGTTGTTGGGCGCGCGTTACAACCTGCCTTACAGCAGCTACCTGAAAGGCATTTTGGGTTACAACGACTACGATCTGACCGTAAACCGCTCTTTGGGTTTGGTTGGTGATGCTGTGAAAGGCAAGACCGAGGGTCAATTGTGGCAGGCTGCTTTGTTGGGTGGTAAAACTTGGGGTTTTGCTGACAACCATTGGTTGTTGAATGTAGAGGGTGGTTTGCGTTATGACTACCTGAAACAAAAAGCATTCCGCGAAACAGGCGATGCGAACTACGGTTGGGCGGGTGAAAAAGTCAGCAAAGGCACACCTGTTGGCATCTTGGCGGTGAAAACCTCATACCAAATCAATCCAATCGTGTCTGTGTTTGGCAAATTGGGTGTGGAACATGACTTGAAAGCACGCGACTACAGCGTGAACGGTCGGTTCTTGGGCGCAAGTGCTGCCAAAGGTCAAACAGGTTCGTGGGATTTACCACGCACTCGCGGTACTGCAGCAGCTGGTGTGGTGGCTAACTTTGGCAAAGGTTGGTCTGTAACAGGTCAATACCAATTTACAGGCAGCAGCCAATACAAAGACCATGCAGTTCGTGTTGGTTTGGGTTATAAGTTCTAATGGCGAAATTCTGCCGCGTTGTTCGCAAGGGTAACGCGGCAGAATCAGGCTGCCTGAAAGTGGGTTTATCCACATTCAACAGCATCACAAAAAAAGGTTAAAAATGAAAATTGTATTAAGCAGTATCGTGATGTTATTGGCTTTATCTGCATGCAACAATCATGCCATACCGCAAGAACGCCACAATTGTCCAGCATGGAGCAGAATGTGCCGCATCAATATGCAAACAGGTGAGATGCATTGTGTTAAACAAGGCAATAATTGTGAAGCAGTGCCAGATGAACCAGATGAAGTTGAAAAGCGTAAATGGGAAGAGCGCAAACGGTTGATGTTCAATCCAACCGATTCCTGATTTATTGCAGGCAGCCTGAATGAACAATTTGCATCTTGATTATTTGAAAATAGTCTGAATTATGTTTAAAACCATTCCTTTTGATTTTACCGAGTTAGTTGATGTATACCCAATTGAATACAAAAAAGAAAACGCAAACAAGACCCATCAATCAGGCAGAGTCATTGTATTGCGTGGCGTAATTATTGAAGCACATCGAGAACGAACCACTTCCGTTTATGGGGCGCAATTACACTCAATACTGGCATTTTAAGCAATGCCAAAGGCTCAATGGATATTGGCAGTTCCACTTCGCTTCATCAAGATTTGTTTGTTTTGGATGAAGACACGGGTAAAGAATATTTCTTTCAATTCAAAAATCATGATATTCATTTTAGAAAAGGAAATCAGATTACAATGGCTTGGCTGATTCTCGATGACAACCCCAATCTGTATGCTGATGACGTAAAAAATGTAAAAGATAAAAATACGATGAGTCACTTGAATTGGAAAAACTCAATGGCGACTTAATTTTTTTGAAAAATCAGGCAACTGAAAAAACTTTTTTTAGACAAGTGTTGGAATTTAAGCGTTTGCACACAAAAAGTGAGTCTACATTTCTCAAATGGAGTTTGCTTTTTTTCATTACTAGCATCATTTTAATGTTTTTTTATCACAAAGAATGGATGACATCACACAATCTCGTATGGCAGATAATGCGCAGTTTTTCATTTGGTGGATTTTTTTGTATTGCTTTTTATGTTTTAGCCTCGCCTTTTTATTATCCTATCAGCATTAAAAAAGCGCTTATGGTAATAATATTGGCAACTTTATTCTTTTTGCTTGACATCAATCGTTGGACTTCTTTCTTGCCCCATCATGGTTGGGCATATTTCTTAATGGCTGTGGCAATGCCTATTGGCGTTTATCTAAACTTAACATCTGTATTAGATGCCATTGTTCGTTTGAATACATTAGATACATATGAACAGGAACAAGCACAAAGCCATGAGAATGTGAAAAAAGCATCAGATATGTGGGAAGCCATCATGGAGGAAGTGAAATCCGCTTAATGTTGACAAGATGTTTGTCAATTAATCCCAAAGCAAACACCGCAAGCTGAAACCTTTGTGCAATCCCCAAACTCTTCTTCATTTTGTACTTGAACGCATGGAGAAAAGTTTCGGGCATGCTGCAAACGTTTCAGTTTGCCATTTTTTTGCCTGTTTTTATTTGATTTCTGCTGTTGCGGTTTGATAAGATATTTTTCAAGTGCAATCGCGTGTATGCAAAGTACATGCAAGATTGCATGAGGCTGCCAGTCATTGGCAATTGACAAACAACAGTTAAGGAGTTCAATCATGATACATGATGCCCCCATACTGATTACCATTAAGGAGGTTATGGCAATAACCCGACTGGGTAAAACAACAATCTACAAACTGCTGGATGCAAGCCATCCCAGTTATGATTCAAGTTTCCCACGTCAAGTTAAATTGAGTAACAAATCCTTATGGGATAGAGCTGAAATTCACGCTTGGATTGAATCCAAGAAAGCAGCTCGTTGTTGTAACCACAATGTGTGATATTTGTGGTTTGAAGTGATTTTTAAAGAGATAAGCGCCTTGTTCTTATCTGCCATTGGCTTCCATTTTATTTAATATTTATTTTTTTATGCCAATGGAAATCAATATGAATTTTTAAGCAGTTATCGTGGTTTGACGATAACTGCTTTACTTTTGCAACACATTTATCTTGTATGATAAAGTAATTCGGTGGTAATGTGTATGGTTAATGCAACAGTATTCCGTTGTACGAAATTGACCATTTCGGATTAAATTGATTCATGCTTTATTCGTACACCAAACGTACACAGGAAAAAATGAATGGTTTGGTTTTGTGATGTAAATACAAGCAAACCATTGATTTATTAAGAATATTGTGGTTATTTTAAACAACAGATTGGCGGATATAAAATCCGCCCTTACATCTGTTTAAAAATGGGTTTGCAAAGGTTGCAACCTATTCAGGTTGAAAACAGGCTGCCTGAAAAGTTCAAATGGCATCAAGCAATTTATTCAACAAATTGTCCATAAGCCATAATGCGGTCAAAACGGCGTGTGAGCAAATCATTCATCGGTAAGGACTGTGCTTCACGCAGCTGGTCTTCAATCACGGTTTTGAGTGTGTTGGTAATGGCGTAATGGTCTCGGTGTGCGCCACCCAAAGGCTCGTCTATCACGCGGTCAATCAAATTCAATTTCAGCAAACGGTCGGCAGTAATGCCCAAAGCAGCTGCTGCATCAGCTGCTTTTTCGGCTGTTTTCCACAAAATAGACGCGCAACCTTCAGGTGAAATCACCGAATAAGTCGCATATTGCAACATATTCACATAATCGCCAACAGCAATTGCCAATGCTCCACCTGAACCGCCTTCGCCAATAATCGTGCAAATCACAGGCGTTTTAAGTTTGGTTAATTCGTACAGATTTTTGCCAATTGCTTCTGATTGATTGCGTTCTTCCGCGCCAATGCCAGGGTATGCACCTGGTGTATCCACAAAAGTTAGTACAGGCAATTTGAACTTTTCCGCCATCTGCATCAAACGCAAAGCCTTACGATAACCTTCGGGACGAGGCATACCAAAATTGCGGCGGATTTTCTCTTTGGTGTCGCGCCCTTTTTGGTGTCCAATCACTACCACGCTTTGCCCATTAAATCGCGCCAAGCCGCCCACAATTGCATCGTCATCAGCAAAATGGCGGTCGCCGTGCAATTCTTGAAAATCGGTACACAGCGCGTCAATGTAATCCAAGGTGTAGGGGCGTTGAGGGTGGCGTGATACTTGCGAAATTTGCGCGGGCGTGAGTTTGGCAAAAATGTTTTTGCTTAAATCACGACTTTTCTTTTGCAAACGTTTGATTTCTTCTGATAAATCAACGGCAGAATCACTTTGTACCAAACGCAATTCTTCAATTTTGTTGTTGAGTTCAGCAATCGGTTGTTCAAAATCAAGATAAACGGGTTTCATAGAATGGACTCACGCTGTGATGAAGCCGCAGATTGTACCGCGCTTCTTTAAAAAATGGGTTATTTGCTCTATATTTTCTTTTGTTTATTTTTCATATAGTTAGAAAAATAGTGTGGAAATCTAATTCCATTTTCTGTGTCATGATACGCGATTAAAGCGATTTTTGCACGTTTTTAGGCTGCCTGAAACCGCGTTTCATGTTTAAAATAATGTTTTCAGGCAGCCTGAAAGCATGAGTGAGATGAAATTGATGAACAACAATAAACCAATAGGTGTATTTGATTCGGGTGTGGGTGGCTTAACAGTAGTACGCGCTTTAATGGAACGCTTGCCCCATGAAAACATCGTGTATTTTGGTGATACGGCACGCGTGCCTTATGGGGTTAAATCGCGCAACACGATTGAAGAATTTACGGCGCAAATTGTGGACTTTTTGTTACAAAATGAAGTGAAAGCTTTGGTTATTGCCTGTAATACGATTGCGGCGGTGGCGGGGCAGCGTGTACGTCAAATGGCGGGCAATATGCCTGTTGTGGACGTGATTGCGGCTGGCGCACAAGCGGCATTGCACACCACGAAAAACCGCAATATTGGCGTGATTGCTACCAATACCACCGTAAATAGCAATGCTTATGCACGTGCCATTGGTGCGATGACACCCGAAGCGCGTATTTTGTCGCAAGCCAGCCCTTTGCTGGTGCCTTTGGTCGAGGAGGGCTGGATAGAACATGAGGTAACGCGCTTGACGGTGCGTGAATATTTGAAGCCATTATTGGCGGAAAACATTGATACTTTGGTTTTGGGTTGTACCCATTTTCCTTTACTTAAACCTTTGATTAAAAATGAAGCACCGCATATTGAATTGGTGGATTCTTCTACAACTACGGCTGAAGCAGTGGCACAGGCTTTAATGGCTGCCAATTTATTGAATACTTCGCAAACTGCACCCGATTACCGTTTTTATGTTTCCGATATTCCTTTGCGTTTTCAAAGTATAGGCGAACGCTTTTTGGGACGCAGTTTGGCACAAATTGAAATGATGCGCTTGGGTTAAATACCCAATAAAGTCGATTATTTCAGGCAGTCTTATTGGTTTGTGATGACGATTGAGTGCGAACAATTTGTCGGATAATCAATCTATTGGGAGACAGAGCCTGTCGCAGTTTTTCTGAAAATGGCATGGCTGTACCGCAAATTTGTGCGGCAATTTCTGCCGCACAAATGGGAGCGGTTGCCAAACCCCGACTACCGTGCGCGGTATTGGTGTAGGCATTGGGCAAATAAGGGCAGGTTGTATTGAGGCGATAATTTTTGTCTAATGCCAGTTTGGCATACACTTGATGCATGACGGCAACATCGCCTAAAGCACCCACAACAGGCAAATGGTCATGGCTGTCGCAGCGTACGGCGGCATGTCCTTTCAGACTGTCTGAAAAAGGTTGAGATAAAAGGTTTTGTGCCAAAATTGAATTGAGTGTTTGTAGTGCTTGGCGGTTACTCATTTCATCTGCTTCGCGCCATTGGCTGTTGTTGTCGTTGTTGATGAATGTTGCGCCGTAGCAATGTACATTATCCCATGCAGGCGAAATGTAGCTGCTGCCTGAAAGCGCGATTTTAAGTTGTTGGGAAAATAAATTGGCCGCAATAAGTGAAGTTTGTCCGCGTATCATTTGAAAGGGAAAATCGCAGATGATTGGGGTTGCTGGATTGTTCGAACCCGTACAAAATACAATATGGCTGCCTGAAAATTGGCGTTGGTCGGTGGTGATGACTTGCCATTGATGTTCGGTAAATTCAGCTTGTGTTAATTTTGCGTGGGTGTGAAGTGAAATATTGGGGTGGTTCAATAATTGGGTAATCAAAGCAGTGGGATTAAGCCATGCACCCTGCGGCCAAAATAAACCATCTTGTTTCACATCGATTCCCGCTAGTTGCGTGGCTTGTTGAGCATTAAGATAATGATACAAATGACAGTGCCATGTTTGCTTTGCTAAATCACGATTGCGTTGGGTTTCGCTGGTATTGTGATTAAGATGCAATACGCCACAAGTTTGCCATGTTTTTTGTTCAGGTTGTAAGTATTCTAATAAACGGTGTGTGTAGCCATAGCCAAGTAGTAATAATTCAGTTTGCGCGGTGGCGTGGGGTGAAATTTTGGCATACAACAAACCTTGTCGATTACCCGAAGCAGCTTGTGCAGGTGCAGAATTGGCTTCTAAAACACACACTTTTGCACCGCGTTTTGCCAATTCATACGCTGTTGCAGCACCTGCAATGCCTGCACCGACAATCAAAACCTGTGGTATTTTATCTTTTAAATTGTTTTCAGGCAGCCTGAACCACGCTTTGATTGGTTCAGGCTGTTTTTGTGGGATTATGGTATTTTGCCATTGAATAGGCTGCCTGAAATGTTCGTGTAAACACATCATGCGGCTTTCAGGCAGCAACCACAGTTCACAATTTGGTAAAAAGTCCGCAATCACATTGGCTGTCTGAAATTGCACACACTTTAACGCACGCTGCCAAGCCATTACCAATTCAGGAAACAGAACGGTTTGGGCAGCAGAAAATTCAGGCAAATGTTTTTCAGGCAGCATCATCAAGAGGATTTTGTCTTCATCATGATGCTGAACAAAATCACTTAATTCGGCAAACGAGGGGATTTGCGACCATGCGTAAACGGGTTTAGCTGTCATAATGGGCTGTCTGAAAATTGCAAAAGCAAATTGTACCGCAGGCTGTTATAATTCGCTTTCTGTTTTCTATTCAAAAGGCTGCCTGAAATGCTGCTCGCATTGTCTTTACGCGATTTCGTGATTGTTGAACAACTGCATCTGAATTTTCAAAGTGGTTTCACCGTTTTAACGGGCGAAACAGGTGCGGGTAAATCCATTACGCTGGATGCATTGTCTCTGCTTTTGGGGGACAAAGCCGACTACGGTCAAGTTCGCAACGGTGCAAAAGAAGCACAATTGTCTGCTTTGTTTGATATTAGTGAGCTGACTGATTTGCAACAGCAACTGCGTGAACAAGGTTTATTGGCAGATGATGCGGATGAATTGTCCATTCGCCGCATCATTGATGCCAAAGGCAAAAGCCGCAGTTTCATCAATAATCAAGCTGCAACTTTGGCGCAACTGAAAAACATTGGTTCACAACTGATTGACATTCATGGTCAGAATGCCCATCACTCGCTTAATCAAGAAGCAGCACAACGCCATTTGCTTGATGCGTTTTCAGGCAGCTTGTCATTGGCAGCGCAAACTCAATCAGCTTATCAAAACTGGCAACAAGCCAAACAGGCTTTATTGGATGCGCAAAATGAAAGCGAAAACCTTGCCATAGAAAGAGAACGTTTGGAGTGGCAATTCAATGAGTTAGATGAATTGGGTGTGAGTGAAGGCGAGTGGGAGAACCTAAACCAAAGTCATGATATGCTTGCCAACGCTGCTGAATTGCTGCAAGCTGCCGAAGAAACGCGTGAATACATTGATGGCGATGAGGGCATACACACTTTATTGCACCGTTGCCAACGCACTTTATCTAAATTGGCAGAAATTGAACCGCGTTTTGCTGAAAGTTTGGCACTCTTGGACAGCATAGAAGCCGAGTTAAGCGAAGTTGCCGCCAATATGGGACACCTTATTCGCCGAGTGGAAATCAACCCAAATGAATTGATGGCACAAGAAGAGCGCATGAGCGACATCATGTCTATGGCACGCAAATACCGCACCGACCCAGAAAGGCTGCCTGAAAAAACCGCCGAAATTCAGGCAGCATTATTGGCATTGGAAGCGGCTGCCGATATTGAAGCTTTGCAAAAAGCCGCAAACGAAGCCGAAGCCTATTATCAGCAATTGGCACAGAAACTGTCGGTAATGCGTCATCAAGCAGCACAAAAACTGTCCGCCGAAACCAGCGCACACATGCAAGAATTGGCGATGAAAGGTGCGAAATTTCACATTGAACTTTTGCCCAGTACACCATCTGCACATGGTTTGGAACAAGTACAATACCAAGTCGCCGCCAACAAAGGCAGTCAACTTCGTCCATTGAATAAAGTGGCATCGGGTGGCGAATTGGCAAGGATTAGCTTGTCTTTACAAGTGGTTACCAGTCAATACACCCAAGTCCCTACCTTGATTTTTGATGAAGTGGACACGGGTATTGGTGGCGGCGTTGCCGAAACGGTTGGGCGTGCTTTGCGAACTTTGGGTGGTAAACACCAAGTTTTGGCGGTAACACATTTACCTCAAGTTGCGGCTTGTGGCGAACATCATTGGCAAGTTGCCAAACACAGCGAAGGCGAACAAACAGTCAGTGAAATTAAAGTATTGGGCGAGATAAGTCGCATCAAAGAAATCGCGCGTATGCTCGGTGGCGAGAAAATCACGGATACCACACTTAATCATGCCGCAGAAATGTTGACAATGGCAGCCGAAAATGCAACACAGGCTGCCTGAAAACCCAAGTGTATGACGTTTCAGGCAGCCTGATTGATGGAAAAATAACGAACTATAAAATTAATTTACCTAATTTAACATTGGGCTTTAAGGCATACTGGAGCAAACATCATGATAAAAATTAAACCCACTATTTGGGTAATTGGTATGGCAACAATGTGTTTTTTGAATACCACTGTTCAAGCGGAAACCTTCAATCAGCATTCCAGCAAACAACAGCTGATTAAAGCCTTGGAGGGTAAATGGATGGGGTGTTTGAATTTCGGCGAAGTGCCGAATAATCACCCACAAAAAGCACAAGTTGCGTCCTTGGGACAACTGCTTCAATTAATGGGCATGAATTTAAATGAAATGTCCATGTCATTGAATATAAAAATCAAACAAAATGGTCAAAAAGAAAATACCATAGAATCTTATGGTAACAACGAAATGGCGATTTACACCAGCAAACATTGTAAAGGTGAAGTTCTCCATCGTGATATGCAAGCTCAACTTGTGGCTGGCATGACTTTAATGGAACATCAAGTGCAGGAACAAGAAGAAGCAGGTTTAGGCAAAAATTATGTGAATATTAGCATTGATCATATGCATGAATTGGGCAAAAAACGCGGCTTTATCAAATTGAGTGCCGATGGTAAAGCGATGGCAATTACCGATGAAACAGGCGTGATTGGCTCGGTTTTCACAAAACAATAAACCATTTAATACAATAAACCATATTTAGGCGGGGTCTTATCCCGCCTTGATTTTTTTATCTCGCTATAATTATGCCTTCCCCAGATTTGTTCCCCCAATTT
>NZ_JAUNEC010000006.1 GCF_030525755.1 Alysiella sp. | reverse complement strand
TAAAAGAATATCAATTTAAAAGCTAATATCAAAAAAACTAAATTTTCAGGCTGCCTGCTGATAGGCAATCAACATCAAAAGGCAGCTTGAAAATCAATAGCATAACAGATTTATTTGATTTAATTGAAGAAATGAAACCAACTTAAAATATTTTTCCCAAATATCCTTACACATCAGGAGATGAACATGACAATTTCTCATCTTGAATCTGCATTAAAGAAGAGTAAAACCAAACTCTTACCTTTGATTATGCTGATGTTTGCTTTCTCTATTTTAGACCGTTCTAATGTTGGTTTTGTGAAGCAATATTTAGAAACAGATGCAGGAATTGGTGCAGCCGCCTATGCTTTGGGTGCAGGGATATTTTTTATTGGCTACGCGCTGTTTGAAGTACCCAGTAATTTGATTTTACACAAAGTAGGCGCACGAATTTGGTTAAGTCGGATTATGGTGAGCTGGGGTTTGGTATCTGTTGCGATGATATTTATTAAGGATACAACCAGTTTTTACATTCTACGCTTTTTATTGGGTTTGACGGAAGCAGGTTTTTCGCCCGGTGTGGTTTTGTATTTAACTTATTGGTTTCCCAATCGTTTCCGTAGCCAAGCTTATGGTTGGTATTATTTGGGTGTACCCATTGCCTTGATGTTGGGTAGTCCATTTACAGGTTGGTTGTTGGACATGACCACAATTATGGATTTGAAAAATTGGCAATGGATGTTTTTGGTACAAGGTGTTTTAACAGTCATCATTGGTATTGTGGCATTTTTCTGTTTGGTTAGTCGTCCAGAAGAAGCCAAATGGCTGACACCTGAAGAAAAACAAGCATTGGCAGACGAATTTGCCAAAGATGCCCCCAAAGCGGTTCATACACATGATGGCAACAGTTTAATGCTGACATTTAAAGACATGATGGTGTGGCGATTTGTAGCAGTCTATTTTTCCATTCAAATGAGCGTGTATGGCGTATTGTTTTATTTGCCGACCAAATTGGCGGATTTGATGGGTGTGAAAGTGGGTTTGCAAGTGGGTTTGGTAAGCGCGATTCCTTGGTGTTGTACCTTGTTGTTGTTACCCATTATTACACGATTGGCAGACAGACAACACAACTGGCGACAAATGGCAATGGTGATGTTGGCTTGTGCAGTCGTGGGGATTGGTCTAGCTACTCAAATGACGACAGTCGCCACATTCATCATGGCAATCACATTGGCAATCATCGGTTTCATTATTGTACAACCCTTATTTTGGAATTTGCCAACCCAATATTTGCGCGGTCGTTCGGCTGCGGCTGGTACAGCATTGATTGGCGCGTTGGGTAATTTAGGTGGTTTTGTTGCCCCAAACTTGAAAAACTGGGCAGAAAGCACATTCCAAAATCATTATGCAGGCTTATTGGTTTTATCTTTGGTGGGTGTGCTGGGTTTAATTTTATTGGCAACCCTTAAATCAGCCGCCCAAAAAGAAACCTCAGGAGTTCAATCATGATTGACACCCACATTCATTTTTGGCGTTATCAAGCTAATGATTATGCTTGGATTTCTGATGAAATGCCGATGTTGAAACAAGACAGGCTGCCTGAACACATTGTGCCTTTGGCACAAGATTTGGGCGTGGTGGCTGGAATGGCGGTACAAGCGCGTTGTGATGTGGCGGAAAATGCGTTTTTGTTAAATTTAGCCAAAGAAAATCAATGGATTAAAGGCATTGTTGGGTGGTTGGATTTGCGTTCAGGCAGCCTGAAAGATGATTTGGCGCAATTTGAACACGAACCTTTGATGAAAGGCTTTCGCCATATTGTGCAAGATGAACCCAATCCTGCGGCTTATTGGTCTGACCAATTATTTAGAGATGGTGTCAAATTCATTCAAAAACAAGGTTTTGTTTATGATTTGCTGTGTCATCAAAAAGATTTGGGTGCGGTGGTGGATTTTGCACGAGCCATTGACGATAACTGGTTGATTTTAGACCATTTGGGTAAACCCGAATTTGGCACAACTGGCGCATTTGATGATTGGAAAAGCCATTTAAATCAACTGGCTAAATTGCCTCATGTGGCGGTGAAAATTTCGGGTTTGGTAACGGAATGTGGAGCGCATTGTTCGGTGGACGATATTCGCCCTTATGTGGCAACGGCTTTGGATTTGTTTGGCGATGGGCGCGTGTTGTTTGGTTCGGATTGGTCGGTTTGCACATTAACGCATGATTATCAAAAGGTTTTTGATTTGTTCTGTGCGACTACACACCATTTCAGGCAGCCTGAAAACCCATTTACCGAAAACGCCAAAAAAATTTACGGCATTGAATGGACGGATTGAACATCATGGATTTACATTTAAAAAACAAAGTCTTTCTGATTAGCGGTGGCGCGGCTGGCATTGGTGCGGCAATTTCTTTGGGTTTGGCGCAAGAAGGGGCGATTCCCGTGATTTTGGGGCGTTCGCAGCCCGATGCGGATTTTTGGGCAAAATTGCAAGCCATTCAATCGCAAAGTTTTTTTATTCAAACCGAATTGACCGATGAGCAAGCCTGTGTTTCTGCTGTACAAAAAACAGTTGAACAATTCAAGCGTTTAGATGGTTTGGTCAATAATGCGGGCGTGAATGACAATATTGGTCTGACCAGTTCCACCGATTTATTTCGTCAATCTTTGGAAAAAAATTTGGTACATTATTTTGTGTTGATGCGCGAAGCCTTGCCACATTTGCGCGAAACTTTGGGCGCGGTGGTGAACATCGGCTCCAAAACGGCTGTTACAGGGCAAGGTCAGACCAGTGCGTATGCCGCAGCCAATGGCGGTCGCATGGCTTTGACGCGCGAATGGGCGGCGGCTTTGTTGGCGGACGGGGTGCGCGTGAACGCGGTGATTCCTGCCGAAGTGATGACGCCATTGTATGCGCGTTGGATTCAAAGTTTTGAAAATTCAGAAGAAAAATTGGCACAAATCACGTCCAAAATTCCGCTTGGCAAACGCATGACCACTGCCGAAGAAATTGCGGATACGGTGGTTTTTCTGTTGTCGCCACGTTCGTCTCACACAACGGGGCAATGTGTTTTTGTTGATGGCGGTTACACGCATCTTGACCGTGCATTAACTTGATTTTATTAAAAATATTTTTGTTGTACCCCAAGTTGGGTTTTCAGGCAGCCTGAAAATTTTGTCAATCAAGAACCGATTTTTCTCACACCATTTTCTCAACTCACGGAGCACATATCATGAAACACATCATCAATCAATTCAATTTGTTGGCAATCACGGCTTGCGTTTTGGCAGCATGTTCTGGCGGTGGTAACGAGAGTCAAGTCCAACAAAAACAAGCACAAACGCCCCCAGCCACCACTTCCGCTCCTGCTCCTGATGGCACAGGCAGCAATGGTGCCAAAATCGGCATTGACCAACCACGCATTGACACGGATTTTTGGACGGCTTTTGCCAATTATGTGCCCACAAAAGGGCAAGAATTGGGCGCGAATTTGTATCAAACTTCGTCCAATAATGACGCGCAAAAAATGATTGCCAATGTACAACAAATGTTGCAATCCGATGTGAAAGCGATTGTGCTTGCGCCACAAGACACGGCAGCCGCCACCAGTGCGTTGGCAGCCGCCAAAGCCCAAAATATTCCTGTGGTTACGGTGGACACGCGCCCTGACGCTGGCGATGTGTATATGGTGGTGCGTGCGGACAATAAGGCTTACGGCACAAATGCTTGTATTGTGATTGGCGAAAAATTGAAAGGCGAAGGGCGTGTGGTGGAATTTCAAGGTGCGCTCAATTCCATTAATGGGCGCGACCGTTCGGAAGCCTTTGCCGAGTGCATGAAAACCAAGTATCCCAATATCAAAGTCATTGAAATTCCAACAGATTGGAAAAAAGAACCTGCCATTGCGGGCTTGCAAACGGCTTTGGCAGGCGGCAAAGTGAATGGCATTTATATGCAGGCTGGTGGCGTGTACCTTGAACCGACTTTGGCGTTTTTGAAACAAAAAAATCTGCTCAAACCTGCTGGCGATGCGGAACACATTGTGATTGTGTCCAATGACGGCATTAAATCGGAATTGGAAGCGATTAAACGCGGCGATATTGACGCGACCGTTTCGCAACCTGCTGATGGTTACGCGCATTGGGCTTTGTTTTACGCCAAAGCGGCTGCCGAAGGCAAAACGTTCCAAGTGGGCAAAACCGAGCATGGTTCAAATATCGTTCAACCGCGTGATGGTTTGTTGGAAGACCAAATTGTTGCGCCTGTGGTTACGGTTGATGGCGCAAAATTGGGCGATTTGCAAACCGTGAAAGCGGATTCGCCTGATTTGTGGGGGAATAAATAATTTGATTTGAAAAACAAAACTTTCAGGCTGCCTGAAAAGTTTTCCCTCTCTCCAACTCTCTCCCAAAGGGAGAGAGGGCTGGATGGGTGGCTTCAGCCAGCAACACCATTCCCTCTCCCTTTGGGAGAGGGCTAGGGAGAGGGAAAATCCCCAAAAAATAACAATCTCGGAGTATCCAAACATGACCGCCCCCTTATTAGAAGCCAAAAACCTGATGAAACGCTATGGCAATAATGTGGCGTTGAATAATGTGAATTTAACCGTCCACGCAGGGCGCACGCACGCTTTGGTGGGGCGCAATGGCGCGGGCAAATCCACGCTCGTGTCGTTGATTACGGGCTTGAACAAACCCGATTCAGGCAGCATCAAATTCAATGGCGTGGACGCGCCAGCCGCAGGCGATTTGCACGAATGGCGCAAACACGTTGCTTGTGTGTATCAAAAATCCACCATTATTCCGCATTTGAGTGTGGCGGAAAACCTGCTCATCAATCGGCAAAATTTGGATAAAAAACTGATTTCTTGGAAAAATGTTTACCAAAACGCACAAAATATTTTGGACGAATGGGATATTCCTGTGGACGTTCGCGCCGAAGCAGGCAGCCTGAACGTGGAAAACCGTCAGTTGATGGAAATTGCGCGGTCTTTGAGTTATGGCGCACGGTTCATTATTTTGGATGAACCCACCGCCATGTTGGACGGTCGCGCCATCAAACGCCTGTTTGCGCGTATGGAAAAACTGCACAATCAAGGGGTTACGTTTTTGTTCATTTCACATCATTTGTCGGAAGTTTACGATATTTGTCAAGATGTTACCGTGTATCGAGACGCGAAACACATTTTGACCACTTCTGTGGCAGAACTCCCCAAAAATCAATTAATTGAAGCCATGACAGGCGAAAAATACACCGAAAAACATTATTCATCACGCGAATTAAATCCCGAAATCACCTTAAATATTCATCAATTAAATCAAGCCAATGCTTACGAAAACATCAGTTTTCACATCAAAAAAGGCGAAATGGTCGGTTTGGCTGGTGGTGGCGGTTGTGGCAAAACCGAATTGGCGGAAACTTTGGTGGGTTTGCGTAAATGTGAAAGTGGCGAAATTTTGTTAAAAAACAAGACTTATCCATCTGGTAATGTGAAAGCGGCTTTGAATGCGGGCATTGGTTTTGTGCCACAAGACCGTCATCACGAAGGATTTATCCCCGATTTAAGCATTGCCGAAAATGCGACTTTAAGCATTATGGAAAAATTGGGCAAATGGGGTTTAATCAACCGAAACAAACAAAATGCGTTGGCACAACAATGGTTTAAAGAATTGGACATCAAAGCCTATGGCATTGAGCAGCCTGTAAGCGGCTTATCGGGTGGCAATCAGCAAAAAGTGGTGCAAGCACGCGCAATGGCGAATAACCCTGATTTGTTGGTCATGATGTCGCCCACCGCAGGCGTGGACATCAAAAGTAAGGAAACTTTGCTGGATTATGTCGCCAAAAGCAGCGAAAAAGGCACATCTGTGCTGATTGTGTCGGACGAATTGGACGATTTGCGTGCTTGCGACCGTGTGCTGGTGATGTATCACGGCAAATTAACCCATGAATTTCCAATTGGTTGGCAAGACCAAGAGTTAATTGCGGCAATGGAAGGTTTGAGCGAACCGCAAAATCCATTTCAGGCTGCCTGAAAATAGCCATTCAATTTAACGCGAGTTCAGGATAAAAATCATTGATAAATTTAAATAACTTGACTCCCTCTCCCTGTGGGAGAGGGCTGGGGAGAGGGTATGCTGCTCAACCAACCCTTTCTCCAACGCTTTCCCACAGGGAGAGAGGGTGGGTTGATTGGCACATTTACGGTTACTTATCCGAGTTCACATAATTTATTTTCTCATTCATCAATCAAGAGGGACAAACATCATGACCACGAATACGCAAGAAATTCAAAATGTTGTTGCGCCAAATCATCGCCCCAAAATTCAATGGGCAAATTTTCGGGATTGGGTTTTGATTCCACCCATTATTTTGATTTTGATTATTGGGCATATGGCAACGGGCAATTTTTTAAGTTGGGACATTTTGAAAATTCCGATTGAGCAGTCCACGCAAATTGGTTTGTTGGTTTTGGCGCAAGCCTTGATTTTGATTATTGGGCGCATGGATTTGTCGCTGGAATCCACGTTTGGGCTTGCGCCTGCGGTGGCGGTGTGGGCGGTGGTGGGTGCGAGCATGACGGGAACGGGCGGTTTCTTGAATGGGCAATTTGCGCTGTTGGCAGGCGTGGGTTTGGGCGTATTGATTGGGATTGCCAATGCTTTGATGATTGTGAAATTTCGCCTAAACGGTTTTATCGTCACGCTGGGTATGCTAACGGCATTGCGTGGCTTGCAAACTTTTTTAACAGGTGGCGCGAGTTTGTATCAATTACCCAAACAATTTCAAGCCCTTGCAGGTATGGGATTTTTGGGTATGTCATTGAGTTTTTGGGTGTTTGTGATAACGGCTGGTGTATTGATGTTTGTGATGAAATACACGCGTTTGGGGCGCAGTTTGTACGCGATTGGCGGCAATGCGGACGCAGCACGCGCAGCAGGCATTCGCGTGGACAGAATCGTGATGGGAACGTTGATTTTCGCCAGCGTGTTGGCGGCGATTGCGGGGATTTTGTACACGGTGCAATACGCTTCGGTGGGACAAACACAGGGTTCAGGCTACATTTTCACGGTATTTGCCGCGTGTGTGATTGGGGGGATTTCCTTAAATGGCGGACGCGGTTCGGTGTTTGGTGCGCTGACGGGCATTTTGCTGTTGAAATTCATTGACCAATTATTGCGTTCCATGCAGGTGTCTGGCACGGTGATTGAGCTGATTACGGGGACGTTTATTTTGGTGGCGTTGATTATTTCGCGCATTGCGTCTGGGAAACCGCAGGATTGATAGGGTGTTCAGGCAGCCTGAAAAGTGGGGTAAAATTCATTTTCAGGCTGCCTGAATATTTTTAATAGGAAAAATGATGAATATATTTGCGGATTTTGATTTTGAAAACTTTTGGGATAACAATGAATACGCCCAAGAGAATTACATTAGCGAGCCATTAACCGATGAAATGCTGTCCTATGTAGAAAATGAACTTGGGTTTAAATTGCCAAGTGATTATGTAGAATTTATGTCTTATCAAAATGGTGGTATACCAAAACTCAATCAATTTCATTTTAAAAATGAATATGTTGGTTTTAAGATTATCATAACAGGCATATTGGGTATTGGCGAAACAAAAGACCATTCATTATTGGGCGAATTTGGTCAAGAGCTTTGGATTGATGAATGGGAGTATCCGAACGATTGCGTTTATTTTGCTGACACAATTACAGGTGGGCACGATATGATTGCTTTTGATTATAGTGAATGCGGTAATAATGGCGAGCCTTCTGTGGTTCATATTGACCAAGAAGGCGATTATGAAAAAACGTTTTTAGCCAAAGATTTTGCGACTTTCGTGAAAGGCTTAAAGCATGACGATGATTTTGATGATTAAATAAGCCAAAATCTTTCAGGCAGCCTGAAACTATTTTCGTAGGGTGCGCCCTACATTCTGTTTTGACGAATGCGCGTGAGTTCGCTGTCAAATTCGGCAGCAAAATCATCGCTGATTTCGGGTGCGGTTTGACCAAACAATTGTTCAAAGCTCGGTTCGTTTTGTTTTTGCGCGGCTTGAAAAGTCTCCAAATTGCTTAAAACGCTGACGATTTTGCCCCATTTTGTGATGTACACAGGCTCGGTTTGCGACAATTTCAAAATCGCGCTGGCTCGCTGGTTAAATTCTTTGGAACTGATGATAATCATGTTTCGCCCCCTTGTGAAAATTTTCACTATATTACTGCTTTTTGAAATCTTTGTGTGTTTCAGGCAGCCTGAAAGGACATTTTGATGAAAAATACTTACGTTTTAATGCTGGATTTGCAAGACAATCCCGACAAAATCGCCGAATACGAACAACACCACCGCGCAGTTTGGGCGGAAGTGGAACAGCACATCGCCGATTGCGGCATCACCCAAATGACGATTTACCGTTTGGGAACGCGCTTGGTAATGTTGATGAACGCCGATGACACGTTCAGTTTTGAACGCATGGCGCAACTGTCCGCCCAAAATGAAACCGTGCAACGCTGGGAAAAATGGATGTGGGATTATCAGCAAGCCACGCCCTTTACCCCAGCAGGCGAAAAATGGGTGCTGATGGACGAGATTTATCGCTTTCAGGCTGCCTGAAAACTTTTGTATGGTAAATAAAATAGAAAACAAAATACAATTAGGGGTACAACTTATTGCACCAACTTTATGTTTTATTGGAAAAATAGTGCAACGAATTGTACCCCGCATTATGTCCTTTTTTTTAAATGGACTGACCATCCCCCAATTTTTTGATGGAAAGTAGGACAAATTTTATCTTCGCCTTTTTAGGTTGTTTCAAATTGCAGTAAATACAAGGCAACCATACCTGCCGCATACGAATAGTATATAAGCACATGGGCAACGCTGTAGTGCTTTTTCAATTCTGTGTGATGATACTGATACAAATTGTATCGTGTTGCCAATGCCATTGTGTATTGGCTGCACACCGTTCTCGTTGTTGCTTTGTCTGTGTTCATCTGAAATGACCATGAATTTATTGAGATATGAAATCGTTACAAACAAAAATGGGGCAGATATGAAATCTGCCCCTGCGAACCGAGTTCTGTCAGAGTTTTAGGTTGGCTGAAAGATGTGTGGTGAATTTGTGAAATGTACACCAACACGCTGCAAATTTAAGGCAATTTTGCCAATTCTTGTGAACGTTCAGCTGCTGCCTGAACACCTTTGTTCAGATTTTCGGCAATTTGGTGTTGTTCAAAAGTGGTCAATGCAGCTTGGGTTGTGCCGCCTTTTGATGTTACTTGTTGTTGTAAAACAGCAAATTCTTCGCTTGATTGTGCTGCTAATGCCGCTGCACCTTGAAAGATGTGTAAGGCAAGTGTGCGAGCAGTTGATGCATCGAAGCCTTGTTGTTGAGCGGCTTGTTGTAAGGCGTTGAGTAAGTAAAACACATAGGCAGGTCCGCTACCGCTGATGGCAGTGATGGCGTGCATTTGGGTTTCATTGTTCAGCCATACGGTTTGTCCTGACGCATCAAACAAAGATTGGGCGCGTTGTTTGTCTTGTTCATTGGTACCATTGGCAGCAAATAAACCTGTTACACCCAAGCCAACTTTAGCGGGTGTGTTGGGCATCGCACGGATAAGGCGTTGTGTGTCTTTGAGATAGTGCGACAGGGTTGTGGTGGGCAGACCTGCTGCAATGGAAACAATCAGCGCGTTATTGTGTTGCACATTTTCGCACGCTGCTTGCATATCTTGCGGTTTGACTGCCAGCACCAAAATATCGTGTTCATTTAATTCGGGCAGTGTGTTGCTGGTGTGGACACCGTATTGTGTGGTCAGTTTGGCGCGTTTTTCTGCGCTGGGGTCGGTAACGTGAATGGTTTCTTGGCTGCCTGAACGGTATAAACCGCTGATGATGGCTTCTGCCATATTGCCACCGCCGAGAAAATAAATGGTCATGGTTTTTCCTTTCTTTAATCTGGTAAATACGGATTTTTAAAATACCCGATGCTGTAAAGCGGGTAATTTTGTGCGCGTGGCATGCAGTTTTTCAGGCAGCATGTCTGCCACAATTACGCCTTTGTTTTCGGGTAATTCTGCCAATATTTCGCCCCAAGGATCAATGATGATGGAATGACCATAGGTGCGGCGACCATTCTCATGTTGCCCACCCTGACCAGCAGCAATGACATAACATTGATTTTCTACCGCGCGGGTACGCAAAAGTAAGTGCCAATGGGCTTGTCCTGTGGTGTAAGTGAAGGCGGCGGGCAGCATCAATACGTCAAACGGTGTTTGTGCGCGGAAAAATTCAGGAAAACGCAAATCGTAGCAAATGCCTTGTGCCACATGCCAGTTATCGCATTGCAGTTTGGGAAGGGCATGACCAGCACAAATTGTGTCGGCTTCGGCGTAACGTTCATGGTTGCCTGAAAAGCCAAATAAGTGAATCTTATCGTAACAACTTAATAGTTTACCGTTTGGTGCGTAAACCAGCATGCTGTTGCGTACTTTATTGGGAACAGAACTTTGCAAAGGAATACTGCCTCCAAATAAAACCACGCCATATTCTCTTGCCGTTTGTGCCATGATGTCTTGTAACAGACCGTTGCCAAACGGTTCAGCCCATACCAGTTTATCGGTATCGTTGTGTCCCAATAAAGCCCAATATTCAGGCAGCAACACCCAATTTGCACCTAAATCAGCTGCTTGGCGTACCAAGTCGCGCATGGTTTGAATATTGTGTTGCACATCGCAGCCTGAAACCATTTGTATTGCTGCCACGCGAATGGTGGATTGTGTCATATATGTCCTTTCAGGCAGCCCTAGGATAAAGATGAAAACATTACCATTAAAATAGGTGATAAAAGATTGACCACAAAACCAAAACTGATTGCTAATGGTACAACTGCCAAACCACCTGAACTTTGGATAATGGGTAAAGTAAAGTCCAGACTGGTTGCACCGCCTATGCCTACGGCTGATGCGGGTGAGTGGCGCATCAAAGCAGGAATGAATGCCAAAGCAAAGAATTCTCTTAATAAATCATTGAGTAAAGCTACGCTGCCCCAAGTTGCGCCATAAGCCTGTGTCATCACAATGCCTGAAAGTGAGTACCAGCCATAGCCTGAAGCCAAAGCCAAACCTTGATGCCATGAAATGGGTTCAAAACATAAAGCAAACAGCAAACCTGCCGCGGCACAAGACAGCATAAATATAATACTAACTTGCAAACCGCGTTTATTCAGCAACACTTGGCGCAAAGGAATGCCATTGCTGCGTAATTGTATGCCCACTATGCCAATCAACAACATCAATGCATAAGTTCCCGTTTTTTCAGGTGGTAAAGCATTTTCAGGCAGCATTAAACCAAAAATTAAGCCCAAAGCCACCATTGACAACTGTTTCAGGCTGCCTGAAATGCTGATTTTCTTACTGTTTTTGTTGGTTTTTATATTGAAAGTGGCAGGAAAAAAACGGTCAAACAGTTGCAGAGCGACAAGATTGCACAATATCAGTAGGCCAAATAAAATCGCCACATATAAGGCAATATCATTGATTTGCGACAATAAATTATCTACTTTTGCCAAGCCCATACCGATAAAAGCCAAAATGATGTACACCAAAATGTTCAACAATTTGTCCAAAATAGGCAAAAATGTTTTGGGTAAATGAATGGCAAAACCGATGAACATGGGTGTGAGAACCATGATTAAAGTGCTGATATTTTCCATATAGGGTATTGATTAATGGTGTGATTATGCCGTAAAACATGGATTATAGCGTGAAATTGACCAAGCTGCCTGAAAAGCAAAAGTGTTTTCAGGCAGCCTTTTTTACCATTTTCCATTAAAATGGTTATCTGAAACGCATCGCTGTTTACAATGATGAAAACTTGAAATAGGAAAATAACCACTTGTTTTAAAATAAATCTTTTTTATATGTGGGTACTTGCTCCATCGTTTTCAGGCAGCATCAGATAAAAAAATAAGAATGTGTACTGCTTATTTTCATGGCATTTTCAATTTCCATATTATTTTATTTGTGAAAATTTAAATGATAGAAATCAAAAATCTAACCCTACAACGCGGCACCAAAGTTTTGCTCAATCAAGCCACCGCCACGATTAACCCACGCCAACGTGTTGGTTTGATTGGAAAAAATGGCACAGGCAAATCCAGTTTGTTTGCCCTGATTAAAGGCGAAATTGCCGCCGATTCAGGCGAAATCGGCTTGCCCAAAACATGGAAACTGGCTGCCGTAGCCCAAGAAACGCCTGCTTTGGACATTTCCGCGCTGGATTATGTGTTGCAAGGCGACACCGAATTGCAGCATTTTCAGGCAGCCTTAAAACAAGCCGAGCGCGACAACAACGGCAACCAAATTGCCGAAATCCACGCCAAATTGGACGAAATCGATGCCTATTCCGCACCAGCGCGTGCCGCCAAATTATTGAGCGGACTGGGTTTTTCACAAGAAGAACACGCCAAAGCCGTCAAAGCCTTTTCAGGTGGTTGGCGCATGCGTTTGAATTTGGCGCAGGCGTTGATGTGCCGTGCCGATTTGTTGCTGCTGGACGAACCCACCAACCATTTGGATTTGGAAACCGTGTTGTGGCTGGAAACCCATTTGGCAAATTTGCCCTGTACGCAAATCATCATCTCGCACGACCGCGATTTTCTCAATGCGACCACCACACATACCCTTGAATTGTCAGCACAAAAATTGCACAGCTATGGCGGCAACTACGATTTTTATTTGAAAGAACGCGCCCAAAGATTAGCCAATCAACAAGCCGCCTACACCAAACAACAGGCGCACATCAAGCATTTGCAATCGTTTATTGACCGATTCAAAGCCAAAGCCACCAAAGCCACCCAAGCCCAATCGCGCATTAAAGCATTGAATAAATTGGAATTGATTGCACCTGCGCATTTGGACAGCGAATTTCATTTTGAATTTGCCACGCCCGAGCATTTGCCCAATCCGCTTTTGAAATTGGAACAGGTGGATTTGGGTTATGGCAATGAAATCATTTTGAAAAACATCAATTTATCATTGGAAAATGGGGCGCGATACGGTTTGCTGGGCGTGAACGGTTCGGGCAAATCCACCTTCATCAAAGCCCTTGCAGGCAGCCTGAACGCGCAAAACGGGCAAATTATCCAATCCAATCAACTGAATATCGGCTATTTTGCCCAGCACCAACTGGACACCCTGCGCGATGACCAAAGCCCCATTTGGCACATTCAAAAATTGTCGCCAGAGGCAAAAGAGCAGGACATTCGCAACTTTTTGGGCGGATTTCATTTTGTGGGCGACATGGCAACGCAGCCGATTGAACCGTTTTCAGGTGGTGAAAAAGCGCGTTTGGCGTTGGCGATGTTGGTGTGGCAAAAGCCCAATTTGCTGCTGCTTGACGAACCCACCAACCATTTGGATTTGGACATGCGCCACGCGCTGACCATGGCTTTGCAAGGGTTTCAAGGCGCGATGATTTTGGTGTCGCACGACCGCAGCCTGATTGAAGCCACCACCGACCAGTTTTTGCTGATTGATTCAGGCAGCCTGAAAACCTTTGATGGCGATTTGAACGATTACCGCGCATGGCGTTTGGCGCAAGAAAACGCGCTTGCCGCGCCAGCCCAATCCACCCAATCGCAAAACCGCAAAGACGTGAAACGCTTGGAAGCCCAAATCCGCCAAGAAAAAGCCAAACGCTGTAAACCAATCCAGCAAAAAATTGACCAAGCCGAAAAAGAAATGGCACGCTTGCAACAAAAACAGGCAGCCTGCGATGAATTTTTGTCGCAAGAAAGTGCCTATTTGCCCGAAAACAAAAGCCAACTGCAAGAAAAATTGGCGCAAGCGGCAGAAGTTAAAGTAAAATTGGCGCAATTGGAAGAAGAATGGTTGGCGGCACAAGAAGCATTGGAAAATGTTGAAAATGAGGTCATACAATTATTTGAGGCTGCCTGAAACCATCTCAATATTATTATAAGGAAACAAAATGAATTATCGTGCTTTAATGGTGTGTGCTGTGTTTGGGGCGATTGCGCCGTATGCCATTGCGGAAGTGTACAGTTGTGGACAGGGTTGTTATACCTCCAACCCTAAACATGGCAGCGGAAAAGCCGATTTGGGCAAAAAAATTGGCAGTTATACGGCAGCTCAATCCAGTCATTCAAGTAATAGTAACACAGCAGCTGCTGTGGCACGTCCATCAACAACTGTGGCACGCAGTAGTGTTAGTGGTGCTGTGTCTGCGCGTGCTGTTCCTGTGGCATCGGCATCAGTTGCACCACGTTTGGATACAACGCGTGCCAGCGGTCGCCGCACGATTTTAGAACAAGAGTTGAGCAATGAGCGCACGGCTTTGGCAAATGCACAAAAAGCTTTGGCAGAGGGTAGGGCAGTTGATGGGCAACTTGATGCGGGTCATCAAAACCGCATTCGCCAACTGGAAAGTGCGGTTTTGGACAGACAACAAAATATTCAGGCTTTACAACGTGAGTTGGGACGAATGTGATTGAGAACCTGTATTCATCTGTCAATTTGATGAATACAGGTTTTGAATAAGAGAGGCTGCCTGAAAGGGATTCTGGTAGCTTGAATGATGATATGATGAAGTCAAAATATTGAAATTTAATGGTAATTTTATTTTTTGGTGTGGGTCTGTATCTGTCTTAATCATTGGGTAAGGAGGAAAAGAAGATGAAAAAAATTGAAGCCATCATTAAACCCTTTAAATTGGACGATGTGCGTGAGGCATTAACCGAAATGGGTATCACGGGCATGACGGTCAGTGAAGTAAAGGGTTTTGGTCGCCAAAAAGGGCATACTGAAATTTATCGCGGCGCAGAATATGCGGTTGATTTTTTGCCCAAAGTGAAAATTGAATTGGTGCTGACCGATGATTTGGTTGAACGTGCGGTTGAAACCATTATTGAAACGGCACGTTCTGGAAAAATTGGCGATGGCAAAATTTTTATTTTGCCTGTTGAAGAAGTTATCCGCATTCGCACAGGGGAAACGGCAGATGCTGCGGTTTAATTTAACGTGAGTTTGGCGTAAGTGAGTTGAACATACCAAGAAAATAAATGACTTGTGTGAGTTGGGTATGTGCCCTGACCTAATGATATAATTTTATTTAAAACAAATGGTTGTTTTTTCTTATCCTAAGTTCGCGTTAATCTTATTTGTGGTCAGATATAAAAGGCTGCCTGAAAACAATGGTCTTTCAGGCAGCCTTAAACCTTTGAAAAAAGACGGATATAAAATCTGCTTTTACGTTCGTTTAACAATAGGTTTTATAAAGGTTTCGACTTTTTATGATTGAGTACCAATTATGAGCTGTGTAAACGGTAAACTTGTGATAACGCGTGTACCACATGATTGTCGTGGGCATCAGCTTTATTGAGTGCACGCGTGGGAGAATGCAGCAATTTATTGGTTAGTTGCACCGAAAGACGTTCCAAAACTTCTTCGGGGGGGGTGCCTTTGGCAAGTTGGCGCATAGCATTGTTCAGAACGTGTAAACGAGCACGTTCGCCTTCATCACGCAAGGCACAAATCAAAGGCACACGTTGGCGTGCGCGTTGCCATTCTATAAATTCACTTACTTTTTGTTGTACCAATGTTTCAGCAGCTTCTGCGGCATGACGGCGTGCTTCTTTACCTTCTGCGACCACATGGGCAATATCGTCTACCGTAAACAGTTTAACCCCTGTGATTTGCGCTACTTGGGCTTCAATATCGCGTGGTACGGCCAAATCCAACATGAAAATGGTTTTGCTTATCGTATTTTTTTCGGTAGCACGCGCCATCATTTGATGTGTAATCACGGCATCGGTTGATGCGGTGCAAGATACGATGATGTCGTAACGATGCACAATTTCAGGCAGCCTGTTTAATGGTGCGGCTTGGGCATTACCATTTAGTTTGCTGCATAAATGGGTAGCACGACTTAAAGTGCGGTTGGCAACTGTGATGAGTGCAGGCATTTTAGCAGCAAAATAAGTTGCCACGCCTTCGTTCATTTCACCTGCACCTACAAACAGCACATTTAAATTTTTCAGGCAGCCAAAAGTGTCTTCCGCCATGCGTACCGCTGCCGATGCCATAGAAACCACATTATCGCCTACACCTGTGTTACTGCGGATTTCTTTTGCGGCAGAAAAAGTACGTTGAAACAAGGCATTGAGCCATGTTCCAATGGCATTTTCTTGACGTGCTACTTCTACGGCGGCTTTCATTTGTCCCAGAATTTGGGTTTCGCCCAAAACCATGCTGTCTAAACCACAAGCAACTCGAAAGGCGTGGCGTATGGTTTCGCTACAACCCAGTATGTACAAATAAGGACGAATTTCGGCTTCACTGATGTTTTGATGGTTTGCCAACCAAGCGATGATGTGTTCGGCATCGCCTACGCAATACAGTTCAGTTCGGTTGCATGTTGAAAGTATCACAGCTTCGCTTGCAGCATGAGAACTTAAATCGCGTACAGCTTGCGCTAAATTTTCAGCAGTAAATGCCAATTTTTCACGAATGCTCAATGGCGCAGTTTGGTGATTGAGACCGATTACGGTAAGTTTCATGGTAGTGGTTTATTGTTTTTGTGTGAATGGGCAAATTATACCGAAATTTGTGGGCAATTTGAAAGATAAATAAATAAAATTTGATTTAATGCAATAGGTTATCGTTTTTATGTGTGTTTGTATATTGCCTGAAACATACTGAAATTGTTTGTATTTTTGATAAGATTGGGTCGTATAGTGTGATTAGATAATCGCAATTGGCTATCAAAAATAGGTATCAGCATCAATGAAAACAAGGCTGTCTGAAAACCATTTGGGCTTTCAGGCAGCCTTATTTGAATGTTTGTATTAAACCAATTCCGCTTTATTGATGACAACGGGTTCAATAGGCACGTCATCATGATAACCATGACGTTTGGTAGCGACTTTTTCAATTTCATCAACGACTTCTTGACCTTCTACCACTTTACCGAATACGGCATAGCCCCATTCTTGTACCACTTCACGACCGTGTAATTCTTTGGCTCGGTAGTTCAAAAAATCATTGTTTTGTGTATTGATGAAAAATTGTGCGCTGGCAGAATGAGGTTGTGAAGTACGCGCCATGGCAATGGTGTACTTGTCGTTTTTCAAGCCATTGTGTGCTTCGTTTTCAATGCTCTCGCGAGTGGCTTTCTCATTCATGTCGCTGTCCATGCCCCCGCCTTGAATCATGAAGCCTTTGATAACACGATGAAAAATTACTCCATCATAAAAACCGTCTTTCACATATTGTTCAAAATTGGCAGCCGTAATGGGGGCTTTTTCATGGTTCAATTCAATGCCGATAACACCGAAATTGGTATGTAATTTAATCATTTGGTTTTTCCTTATATTGTTGCGGTTAAGAAAATTAAGGCTGCCTGAAAAAATTTCAAGTGATTAAGGCTATTTCAGGAAGCTTTAAGACTGAAACTAAAAATGTTCATTTTAGGCACAATGTTTTCAGGCAGCAAGCCCAATTTTGATGCAAAAATTAAGGAAAAAGCACCATTTTTGTGAAAATGCAGTTCAATTGGTTGTCTGAAAAATCATTGCTTGCCCTTATGCGTCAAAATTGTTATGATGCACACCGCATTAAGAGTTGGGTATTCCATGCCAACCTGCTTGGTTGCAAAACAAGTAAGGTGGACGGCGTAAGCCGATGTGGTTCGGTTCTTTGATGAGACCAAACAATCCAAACCCGCTTTGAATGCGGGCTTTTTTTTGCCTAAATTTCGCTTTCAGGCAGCCTGAAAGCCAGTTTATGATTGAATTGATTTGAATGAAAGCAATGATATGAGCGAATATTTATTCACATCGGAATCCGTATCCGAAGGACACCCCGACAAAGTTGCCGACCAAATTTCCGATGCCATTTTGGACGCGATTTTCGCCCAAGACCCCAAAGCGCGTGTGGCTGCCGAAACCTTGGTTGCCACTGATTTGTGTGTGTTGGCAGGCGAAATCACCACCAGCGCAAAAGTGGATTACGAAAAAATCGCGCGCGAAACCGTGCGTCAAATCGGCTACAACGACCCCAGCTTGGGCTTTGCCGCCGACACCTTCAAATTGGTGCTGAACTACGGACAACAATCGCCCGACATCGCCCAAGGCGTGAACGAAGGCGAAGGCTTGGATTTGAACCAAGGTGCAGGCGACCAAGGCTTGATGTTTGGCTACGCTTGCGATGAAACGCCCACACTCATGCCCTTTGCCATTTATTACAGCCACCGCCTGATGCAACGCCAAAGCGAAGTCCGCAAAAGCGGCTTGTTGCCATGGTTGCGCCCCGATGCCAAAGCCCAACTGACCGTTGCCTACGACAGCGAAACAGGTCGCGTCAAACGCATTGACACGGTTGTATTGTCCACCCAACACGATGAGAGCATTGCCTACGATGATTTGGTGGCGGCGGTTAAAGAACACATCATCTTCCCCGTGTTGCCAGCCGATTTAATCACGCCCGAAACCAAATATTTCATCAACCCAACAGGCACATTTGTCATCGGTGGCCCTCATGGCGATTGCGGCTTAACTGGTCGCAAAATCATTGTGGATACCTACGGTGGCGCAGCCCCACACGGTGGCGGCGCATTTTCAGGCAAAGACCCCAGCAAAGTAGACCGTTCTGCCGCCTACGCAGGTCGCTATGTGGCGAAAAACATTGTTGCAGCAGGTTTGGCGAGCCAATGCCAAATCCAAATTTCCTACGCGATTGGCATTGCCGAACCCACTTCCATCGCCATTGACACCTTTGGCACAGGCAAATTGAACGAACAAGAATTGATTGCTTTGGTGCGTGAACATTTTGATTTGCGCCCCAAAGGCATCATTCAAATGTTGGATTTATTGCGCCCCATTTACCGCAAATCTGCCGCCTACGGACATTTCGGTCGCGAAGAACCCGAGTTCACTTGGGAAAAAACCGACAAAGCGGAAATTTTGCGCAAAGCCGCGAATTTGTGATTTTGCTGTGATTTGATGTTTTCAGGCAGCCTGAGTGGATTTTCGGGCTGCCTGAAAACACATTTTAATGATAAAACCATATTCTTCCTAAATCCCAATCCATACACGATTGGCTGACCTACAAACAACCACATAATTTTTGTTGCGATTTTTCATTTCTGTGCTTTCTTTTTGCTACAATGCTGTCTGAAAATCACAAAATCCCTGAAAATCAGATGATTTCAGGGATTTGTTTTGAGAATTTGGTGGAGGCGGGGGGAATTGAACCCCCGTCCGAAAGTCCTCTACAAAGTGTTCTACATACTTAGTCTTATCTACTTATTGTCTCATTCCCATTCCGCCGACAGACAGGCTGTTTGGAAACCAGTTACCTACAATCTCATTTCCTGCCAAGTAACCCGACAGAAAACCAGTCAATGTAAATGACGTTGCAGTGGGTTGCCCCACACAGCCCATTGACCAACTGCTGCAACGGCTGGCATTAAGCTGCCAAAGCGTAAGTTTCGTCGTTTGCGACTATTTTCGTACAGTGTTTTACGCGTAACTGAAAACGCGGTATGCCCACATTTGCTTTGCAACCCCCGTCGAAACCAAGGTCGCCCCCAAATGAGAAAGGCGATTGTACACAGTTTCAGGTTATCTGAAAAGGCTTTATAATGCCGTTCGTCCTACTTTTTTGGAATAATCAACTATGTATGATGTGAATACCCATGATGTGCGCCGTTTTTTTGCTCATGTTTGGCGGCTGCGTTTTGCGCCTGTGCAATTGGACGCTTTACAACAAAAAGCGTTGCGGATTTTGCAAGCACATCAGGAATATGCACCGATTTTGGATAATATTGAGAATTATTTGGACTATGAATGGACACCTGAGAAAGGGCAAACCAATCCTTTTTTGCATCTTTCTATGCATCTATCCATTCAGGAACAAGTGGCGATTGACCAGCCATTTGGTATTCGTGAAATTCATGAGAAATTGTGTGCCCAATATGGTGATTGGGTTCAAGCAGAACACGAAATGATGGAGGCTTTGGCGGAAACTTTGTGGGAGGCACAGCGTTTTGGACGCGGTTTGGACGTGAACAATTACATCACTAAATTGCGAAAATTGGTACATTTGGGACAAGAAGATGAAGCGCGTATCAATCCACATGAAGTGGGATTATCGGATAAAATCAGTTTAAGAGATTGATTTTAATTTTAAAAAATTCTTTATTTTCAGGCAGCCTAAATGATTGAGGCTGCCTGAAAAATCAATGTACTTGTATTTGACCAAACATGAGTGTCAATTTGTCTTGATAAAAACTGTTGTCATTGCGTTCGTCAAATTCGGCGGCGACTTTTTGTGCTTCATGGATGGCTTCATCGTTAAATGGGGCAACACAAATCAGGTAATCCAAATAATACAATCGGTTATTGGGAGCAAGTGTCAAAATCGCATCGTTGAAATCGTTCAGCAAATCTTTAGCTTTGTCGTGGTCGCCTACTTTGTGTGTCAGGTAAATCAGGGACGGCAATAAATGTAGGTTTTCTTCAATATTATTGGTAATTAAATCAATGGCTTCGTTAAGTAAATCTTGGGCAGCTTCGGTTTGTTGGGTACGAATCAGACTGTCAATGACAAATTCATAAGTGATGTGTGGCACTTCGCCACAGCTCATTTCGCCCGATAAAATGGGCTTTGCCAATTCAATCACACGCATATAATCGCCAATAAAATGATGGTATTCCACCAAACTATTGCGTTCGCACGCATCGCAATCATTGCCCCAATCGGCTTCGGTGTTTTGCCATGTCTCAAAATGTTGTTGCACGGCTTGAACATTGCCCATTTTGATGTTTTGGTGCATCAAAGCTTTGGCAAGTGCAGCTTGACCATATTCAAAATGTTCATAGAAATGTGTAACCAATTCATTGGCTTGTGTGATTTCGTCTTGACTTATGTTGATGTCATAGGGTAGGCGAGCGATGAGCCATTTGAATTTCCACAAAATATCAATCAATTTTTCTAAATATTCGTCTTCTTCAGGACTGTTGTCGGTGGTGTCGGCATAGCATTGGCGATAATGCCGTGCCAACCAACTGGCACAGTGCATTTGAAAACCCGCTGAAAAGGTGTAAGCACAATTTTCATCGCCAATCACGAAATTGGCTACATCAATTGCGGTGGCGTTGTCTTCATTTTCCATCGCTTCGTTAAACAGTTTGATGGCAAGTTTTTGGCGTTCGTGAGGTGTGTCAAGAGCGTACAACACCGCGGCTGAAAATTGGGATTGGGGCATATTGTGGTTTCCTTTCATTTGAGATAATCAAGTTGCCTAAAACGGTTTCAAGCTACTCAAATGGCGTGTGTGGGTAAAATGGGATTTCAGGCAGCCTGTTTTGTGTCGTCAATCCATTTAAAACAAAAACAGTACAAGTTGCACACCCTAATGTTGGATTTGGTAGAAATCAAGGTTTTCCTGTGCGTGGCGAAATCGTCAAAATTTCGCAGCCTGTTTCTGTAACCAGCACTTCATGTTCCCATTGTGCCGACAGGCTGCGGTCTTTGGTAACAACCGTCCAACCATCGTTCAAAATGCGTAAATGGCGTTTGCCTTGGTTAATCATCGGCTCAATCGTGAAAATCATGCCTGCTTGCAACACCATGCCTTGACCGCGTTTGCCATAATGCAAAATTTGCGGTTCGCAATGAAAATCGCGCCCAATGCCGTGTCCACAAAATTCTTGTACCACCGAATAACCTGCATTTTCAGCCACTTGCTGACATGCGAAGCCAATGTCGCCCAAAGTTGCCCCTGCTCTAACCGCGCCTATGCCAGCCATCATCGCGTCATGGGTTACGTCAATCAAGCGTTGCGCTTGTGGCGAAACTTTGCCCACGGTAAACATGCGGCTGGAATCGCCGTGAAAACCGTCTTTTTTAATCGTCAAATCAATATTGAGAATATCACCTTCTTTCAAAGGTTTATCGTCTGGAATGCCGTGGCAAATCACATGATTGACCGATGTGCAACACGATTTGGGATAGGGCGGATTGCCATAATTCAAGGGCGCAGGATAGCCACCTTGCACATTCACATGGTAATCGTAAACCAGCTTGTCAATTTCATTGGTGGTGATACCTGGTTTGATGAAATCTCCAATGTAATCAAGTGCATCGGCAACCAAGCGACCAAGTTCACGCATTTTTTCTTGTTCTTCGGGGGTGGTAATGGGGACTGCCATGTCGATGTCTTTCAAAATTTAAAACACGTTATTTTACCGCATTGTATGCTGCCTGAAAAACAGCATTTAGCGTTTGTGTGAAAATAAAGTTTGACCAAAAATGTGCAACAATAAACCACTCATCACGCCTAAAATGCCTAAAATGTGCCACATGCCCAAGCGTTCGCTCAAAATCACATAACCCACCAACAAAGCAATCACAGGCACCAGAAACGCAAATGGTGTAACCTTACCCGCAGGATAACGCGACAGCAACGCGCCCCAACCCGTATAACCCACCAAATTGGACACATAAGCCAAAAATAACACGCCAGCCCAAGCTTTCCAACTGCTTTGCGTGATGAAATTGCCAATCTCATCAATTGGATACATTGCCAAGGATACCAGCGAAAACGCCACCAATGCCGACACGCTGCCCCACACCACCAAAGATAAGGGATTGACTTTACCGATTTTTTTCACAATGATGTTGCCGCAAGCCCATGATGCGGCTGCGCCCACCACAGGCAATAGGGCGTGTAGCGGCAAATTGCCTTGATATTGCCCTAATCCGATTAAAATCAAGCCGATAAAGGTGGTTATCATGCCGATAAATTGGTGCAGCAACACAGGTTCGCGCCACAAAATTGCTGCCAAAATCACGGTGAAAAACACCTGTATTTGTAGTACCAATGCCGCCAAACCTGTCGGAAAGCCCCAATGTAGTGCGGTAAACATCAGCGCAAATTGCCCAAAACTAATCGTTAAGCCGTATAAAATCAGCCATTTCCACGCCACATCGGGCTTTTTCAAAAAGAAAATGGCGGGGAAAACCACGCACACAAAACGCAAAGCACCCAAAATCATGGGTGGCATTTCGTTTAAAGACAAACGCATAAACAAAAAATTCACGCCCCAAATCGCAATCACAAGGGCAATGAGCAAACGGTCTTTGATTTCCATTTTGGGTTTTCTCCTGTTTTCAGGCAGCCTGAAACATTTTTTTCACAATCAACAATAACGGCAAATTCGCCCAAACAGTTGCCAGTAAAGGCAGGATAAAACCCACTTGTGCGGCTGCCCACAAACTGCTGTCCAAAGCAATCAAGCCGTAAACCAGCCACAACAGCAGCAAATTCAAAACATACGCCGCCATTTGCCACGTTCGTGTAAACAGCGACATAAACAGTGTAAAAACAAATCCTTGCAATGTCCATGCCAGCAAATGTGCGTCTTCACTGCCCGATGAAATGGGGTAGAGCAACCTGCCGTCTGTGGCACGGTCAAATGGCAAAGCGGCTGGATATTGTTGCAAAATCCAGCCGAAAATCACATTCACAAATGCAAATAATAAGATGATTTTTTTCATTTGATTTTGGGAATTGTCTTTTCAGGCTGCCTGAAATACCTTAAATACAATCTGTATCCCACCGCCCACAATATCATCGTTAAAATCAAACCATAAAACCAAGCAGCCATTTGATTCATCAAACCACCGTATTGCACATCAATCGGTACAATTTCTTGATTTTCAATGCGATAGTGGTAAATATAAGGGTCAGCAGGGCTATCGGCATAACTGATTAAGCGATAAGTTTGTGAGGGTGTGATGTCAAAATAATATTTGTAATTAAACCAACCATTTCCATCATCAGGTACAGGTGTGTGGCACAACACATCTTTACCTTTTTTGTAATCTTGCAAACTTTGCGATTGGATTTTGCCATCAACCAACACACAGAATCGGAAAAATTCAGTTTGGGTAACGGGGCGACTTTTGAGTGGCATTTGCCATTCGCTTATTGTCGCCATACCCCACCAAATCAGGATAAATAAAATCAATTTAATGATTTCAAACAATATTTTCTTTATTAAAATCATGTATTTTTCCTTTCAGGCTGCCTGAAACATCATTTTTCCTGTAAATCGTCCAATTCGGGATGAAAACGGTAAATTTCTTCCAAAATCGTCATTTGCGTTTCGCCAATCAAAACGCCAATGTTTCGGTGTAATTGGGCGCGTAATTCGGGTGGCAACGCATTAAATTTGGGTAAAAGCAATATTGAAGACAAATGTTCTATGGATTTTAAAGCGTGGGTTTTCATTTCAATGGCAAAATTTTTATCCATGATTTATCCATTTTAAACAATGCGTTACTGATATGGTACAACAAATTGTACCCCACATTTTACCGTCCGCTAGGACTTTCAGGCTGCCTGAAACACCTAGCGGTGGGCAAAACAATCACTCCCCCATTGCCGCCAACAATTCCGCCTGATGTTCGGCAATCAGCGCGGACGTGATTTCTTCCATATCACCGTCCATCACAAAATCCAGCTTGTGCAAAGTCAAATTGATGCGGTGGTCGGTAACGCGCCCTTGTGGGTAATTGTAGGTGCGAATGCGCTCGCTGCGGTCGCCACTGCCAATCAGGGATTTGCGTTCTGCCGCTTCTTTGGCTTGGGCTTCGCGTTTTTGCATGTCGTTCAAACGGGCGGCTAACACTTTCATGGCTTGGGCTTTGTTGGCGTGTTGGCTGCGTCCGTCTTGGCATTCCACCACCATGCCTGTGGGCAAGTGGGTAATGCGGACGGCTGAATCCGTTTTGTTGATGTGCTGACCGCCTGCACCACTGGCGCGGAAAGTGTCTATGCGTAAATCATTGGCGTTTAATTGGATTTCTTCCAATTCGTCTGCTTCGGGCATCACGGCAACGGTGCAAGCCGATGTGTGAATGCGCCCTTGGCTTTCCGTTGCGGGTACGCGTTGAACGCGGTGTCCGCCGCTTTCAAATTTCAATTTGCCATACGCGCCCACGCCTGCCAAGCGCACGATGACTTCTTTGTAGCCGCCCAAATCGCTTTCGCTGGCGGAGACGATTTCGGTTTGCCAACGATGGCGTTCGGCATAGCGCACATACATACGCAATAAATCGCCTGCAAACAAAGCCGCTTCATCGCCGCCTGTGCCTGCGCGAATTTCAATGAAAATGTTTTTGTCATCGTCTGCGTCTTTGGGGAGCAGCAATTTTTGTAATTCAAAATCAAGGGTTTCAATTTTGTCTTTGGCTGCTTGAATTTCTTCGGCGGCAAAATCTTTCATATCGGGGTCGGACAACATCTCTTGCGCGTCCGCCAAATCGCTTTGTGCCAAACGGTATGCCTGATAGGTCTCCACAATGGGCGTGAGTTCCGAATGTTCTTGGTTGAGTTTGCGGTAATTTTCCATATCAGACACGGCTTCGGGCGAACCCAAAAGCGCGGTAACTTCTTCTAATCGTTCGGATAAAATCTGTAATTTATTGAGAATACTGGGTTTCATGGTTTACATTCACGTTCAGGCTGCCTGAAAATACAGTGGTTTCAAATACAAATCGTACAGTGTTGCCAATGTTGCTTTATGTACAGGGTGTATGTACATCTCGCATTGTTGCGTTGTCCGTGTTAATCTGAAACAACTGTATTCAAGGCTGCCTGAAACATAAAAAGGTTAAAAACGGCACAAATTATACGCGAAAACACAAATATGCTGCCTGAAAGTGCAGTCATGTCTTTCAGGCAGCATATTTGTGTTTTGAATATTTAAAGATTACACGCCACGCAATAATTCGTTTACGCTGGTTTTGGCACGGGTTTGCGCGTCCACTTTTTTCACAATCACGGCGCAATACAGGCTGTGGCTACCGTCTTGGCTGGGCAGGCTGCCTGAAACCACCACCGAACCTGCTGGCACGCGACCATAATGGATTTCGCCTGTTTCGCGGTCGTAGATTTTGGTGGATTGACCGATGTACACGCCCATAGAAATAACCGAGCCTTCTTCCACAATCACGCCTTCCACGATTTCGCTGCGTGCGCCAATGAAGCAGTTGTCTTCAATGATGGTGGGGCTGGCTTGCAAGGGTTCCAACACGCCACCAATGCCCACGCCACCGCTTAAATGCACGTTTTTGCCGATTTGGGCGCAAGAGCCAACTGTTGCCCAAGTGTCCACCATTGCGCCTTCGTCCACATACGCGCCGATGTTCACATACGATGGCATCAGCACCACGTTTTTGCCCACGAAACTGCCACGACGTGCCACTGCCCCAGGAACGGCACGGAAACCTGCTGCCTGAAAATCGGCTTGCGTCCATTGCGCGAATTTGGTTGGCACTTTGTCAAAGAATTGGTTTACGCCATCGCCCAAAATCACGTTGTCTTGAATGCGGAATGAGAGCAACACGGCTTTTTTTGCCCACTCGTTCACTTTCCATTTGCCCACGCTTTCGCGCTCGGCAACGCGCAGGCTGCCTGAATCCAGTTGGCGCAGGGTTTCCAACACGGCTTCTTTCACTTCGGGCGTTACGGTTGCGGGGGTGATGTTGGCGCGGTCTTCAAACGCGGTTTCAATGATTTGTTGCAATGACATTTTCTATCCTAAATGGGGTTGTAAAGTGTGTTATTGTAACGCAAAACTGATTTTCAGGCTGCCTGAAAGTGTTAGAATATTTCTTTTGTCGTGATTGAGGGAACGCTGTCATGAAACACCTTATCGTGATTTTATCCGTGAGTACATTGGGCGGCTGCCTGTATGCCGATACACCACATGGGCGGTTCGCGACGATTGATTTGCCTGTTCACAGCCAAAGCACCGTTCACAAAACCGTAACCGTGAACGCACCTGCTGGTACAACCGTGATTCTAAACGAAACGCCACCGCCAACCATCATCTACCACGACAATCTGCACCGTGATTGTTATTTTGATAAGCGTATTGGGCAGCGTGTTTGTACACATTAATTTTCAGGCTGCCTGAAAACATATTTTCTAAACCAAAACAACGGAAAATCATCATGAAAATCCAAAAATCTACCCCCACATTGGCAGAAACCAATCGCCGTACCGAAAAATGGTTCAGGCGCGGATTGTGGTTGTTGGCGGTGGTGTTTGCCAGCTTTTTGATTGGTTTGGGCGGCAAAATCGTGGACGATTTGCCCAAAGTGGAACAGTCCCACGAATTGTCGCATTACATTGCCGACAAAGCGCAATATGAACAACTCAACGCGCAAAAATCGCAACTGGAAAAACGCTTGGGCGAACACGAAAATGCTTTGGAACAAGCCCAGCTTGCCCTTGAAAAACAGCGCAACGAAACCCAATCGCAGCGCGAAAAATACATCGCCTCGCTTGCCACGCGCAAAATCAGCGAAGACCGTGAGCAAAACGAAAAAGTCTTTGAACGCACCGCCGAATACGAACAACTGCTCGCCAAAGAACGCGATTTGGAAAAACAAGTGGAGCAAGTTCGCCAACAAAAATTGGACACCGAACAAGCCATTGAGCAAATTTCAGGCAGCCTGAACGATTTGGAACGTGCTGCCGAGCCGCTCAAAGCTGCTGCCGACCGCGCCACCGAGTTGAAAGTGTTTTTGTACCGTTTGGCTTTGACTTTACCGCTTTTATTGGCGGCAGGCTGGTTGTTTAAAAACAAACGGCAATCGCGTTGGTTTCCCTTTGTGTGGGGGTTTATTTTCTTTGCGCTGTTTGCGTTTTTTGTGGAACTGGTGCCGTATTTGCCCAGCTATGGTGGCTATGTGCGCCATTTGGTGGGCATTGCCGTAACCGTGTTGGTAGGCAAATACGCCATCGCCGCCATGTACCGCTATTTGGAGCGCAAACAAGCCGAAGAAGCCCAGCCGATTACCGAACGCGAAACCTTAAACTACGATTTGGCACAAAACCGTTTGGCGAAACAAATTTGCCCCAGTTGCGAACGCCCTTTGGATTTTACCAATGAAAACATGGATTTTTGTCCACATTGCAGCGTACAATTATTCAAAAAATGCGGCAACTGCCAAACACGCAGCAGCGCGTTTAACCGCTATTGCTATGCGTGTGGGCAGAAGCACGAGTGAGTGTCAGGCAGCCTTACACTGAACGTGAATTTGGGATAAGTAACTGTAAATTGACCAACAATCTCGCTCTCTCTCCCTATGGGAGAGAGTTGGAGAGAGGGCGTATTTGTCAATGATTTTTATCCCGAATTCATGTTATATTTACAGCATGCGACAATTTTTGATGTTGCCACGAACCTACTCCCTCCCCCACCAGACAGGGGAGGGAACAGATTGCAGGCAGCCAAACAGTTTTTATCGTGATTATTGTGATTTTACCAAGGAGAATCCATCATGTTCATCAAAAAACACATGGGTATTTTGTGTGCCAGCTTGCTGCTGGCAATGTCCAACGTTCAGGCAGCACCACAACAGGCAGCGTCTGAAACGGTGGTGTCGTCCACTTCATCGCAAGAACAGGTTTTGGACGCTTTGTTCAAAAAAGCGGTGCAGGGCAAAACCACCATTGAATTGGGCAATGAAGCCACATTGAGCCTGCCTGAAAACATGGTTTTTTTGCAAAAAAATGAAGCCAATCAGTTGGCAGAAATGTTTGGCAACTCGGTCAATCCCAAACGCTATGGCATGATTTTCCCCAAAGAACAAGGCGATAAATCCCCCGATTGGTGGTTTGATTTGAGCTACGAAGAATCAGGCTACATCAAAGACGATGACGCAAAAGATTGGAAAGCCGATGAAATGTTGCAAAATCTGAAAGATGGCACAGAAGCACAAAATAAAGTGCGTGCCGAAAAAGGCATTTCAGCGATTATGGTTAAAGATTGGATTGAAAAACCACATTATGACGCGCAAACCCATCGCCTGATTTGGTCGGTGGACGTGCGCGAAAAAAGCGACCCCAATGGCGAAGCCACAGTCAATTACAACACTTATGCTTTGGGCAGAAAGGGTTACATCAATTTAACCTTGATTACAGGCGACAAAACCATCGCGCAAGACAAATTGCTGGCACAAGATTTATTGAGCAAAATTGAGTTTAAAGAAGGTTTGCGCTACACCGATTTCAACCCCACCACCGATAAAGTGGCAGAATACGGTTTGGCGGCTTTGGTGGGCGGTTTGGCTGCGAAAAAATTGGGTTTGTTTGCCATGCTGGGCGTGTTGTTTGCGAAATTCGGCAAACTGCTGGTGTTGGCATTGATTCCGATTTGGGTGGCAATTAAAAAATTGTTTTCACGCAAAAAAGACAATGAAAACCATGATAATGTTGAATGATGGTTTTCAGGCAGCCTTACAGTACACGACAAAAATCTTTCAGGCTGCCTGTAACCTGTCCCCTCCCCCGCAAGCGGGAGAGGGGACAGGTTTGTGGTTATTTCAAAAAATTGTCGTGTGCTGTAAGGCAGCCTGAAAACCCGAAAATCTACAGGAAAACCCAATATGAAACCCAGTCAAATTTTGCAACAACACCGTCAAATGATTACCCAAATCATCAAGGCACATCGCGCCCATAATCCGCGCGTATTTGGCTCGGTGGCGCACGGTACAGACAGCGAACACAGCGATTTGGATATTTTGATTGAACCGCAAAAAGGCATGACTTTGTTTGATTTGGGCGCGATTCGCAGTGAAGTGATTGAATTAACAGGGCTTGATGTGGATATTCATACACCCAACAGTTTGCCACCGCATTTTCGGGAAATGGTTTTGTTGGAGGCGGTGCCATTATGAAAAAATCCCTGCGTTTACAAGATTATATCCAGCATATTTTGCAAGCCATTGAGCGCATTGAGCGTTATTGTGAAGATGAGACAGAATTGTCTTTTCTCAATAATGAATTATTGCAAGACGCGGTTGTGCGAAATTTGGAAATCATTGGTGAAACCAGCAACAATATTTTGAAAAGTTGCCCTGATTTTGTTGAACAAAATCCCGAATTGCCTTTCAAAGCCGCCTATCAAATGCGAAATGCCATTGCACACGGCTATTTTGCCGTTGATTGGGAAATGGTTTGGGCAACCATTCAAGGAAATTTATCTGAATTTTATTGGCAATTAAAAGCAATTGATTTAAGCCAGTAAGTTTTTCAGGCAGCCTGAAATTGAAATAAAACAAGAAACGAATATTTATGAACAACACCCAATACACCCTATTTGCCACCTGCCCACGCGGTTTAGAAACCATTTTGGCGCAAGAATTGGCGCAACAAGGTTGCACCCACATCGCCCCCACAGACGGCGGTGTAGCCTGCAAAGGCAGCCTGAACGAAGTTTACCGCGCCAATTTGCACAGCCGCACCGCCAGCCGCGTGTTGCTGCAACTCACACGCGCCAGCTATCGCAGCGAAGACGACATTTACAAAGCCGCCAAAAATCTCAAATGGCAAGAATGGTTTAAAGTCAATCAAACCTTTCGCGTGAAAGTGGAAGGCAAACGCGCCAAAGTCAAAAGCCTTGATTTTATTGCCCTAAAAATCAAAGATGGCGTATGCGACCGTTTCCGCGACCATTGCGGCGAACGCCCCAGCATAGACAAAAATCGCCCCGATGTCCGCATTCACGCCTTTTTGGACGAGCAAAATGTCGCCATTTTCATCGATACAAGTGGTGAAACCCTGTTCAAACGCGGCTACCGCCAAGACACAGGCGAAGCCCCATTGCGCGAAAATTTGGCGGCAGGTTTGTTGCTGTTGGCAGGCTATGACGGCTCGCAGCCTTTCCAAGACCCGTTTTGCGGTAGCGGCACGATTGCAATTGAAGCAGCTTGGATTGCGCTCAACCGTGCGGCTGGCTTAAACCGCCGTTTTGCATTTGAACAATTTTTGAATTTTGACAAAGCCTTGTGGGTGAAATTGAAAGCCGAAGCCCGCGCCCAAATTCACGATAAACCCAAAAACAAAATCGCTGCCAGCGACAACGACCGTGCCATGACCCGAATCGCCCAAGAAAACGCACGCGCAGCCGAAGTGGATATGTTTATTGATTTCAATACTGTGGACGCGCAAGACACGCGACCCAATGGCGAAAAGGGGATTGTGGTGTCCAATCCGCCCTATGGGGTGCGTTTGGCGGAAGTACAGGCATTGCACGCGCTGTATCCGCAGTTGGGTAGCTGGCTGAAACAGCATTATGCAGGCTGGACTGCCGCTTGGTTGTCGGGCGACATGGAAATGCCCAAACTCATGCGCTTGAAACCCAAACGCAAAATTCCCCTGTTTAACGGCAATTTGGATTGTCGTTTGTTTGTGTTGGACATGGTGGCAGGCAGCAATCGTGAGAAATAAACTAGAATAAATTTAGTGTGGTTGGATTATGTTAATCCATAAAATACAGTTGTTTCAAATACAAATCGTATAGCGTTGTCAATGCCTTTATGTACTGGCACGGCTTCCGTTGTTGCTTTAAATGAATTGGAACGTAGGGGAGGATTTCATATCCGCCCTTTCCCAATTTATTGATAAAAATGAGACTATCTAAAACTGAAAATGGGACAGATATGAAATCTGTCCCTATGCGTGTGGTTATGGTTTGGTTAAAGGGTTTAGGCTGCCTGAAATTGGGATGCAGCTTCTTACATTTTGCTATTGGTTCGGCTAAATGAGATACCCAGTTGTTTGAGTTTACGGTATAAATGGGTTCGTTCTAAACCAACTTTTTGAGCAACGCGACTCATGTTGCCGTTTTCTTGACGAATATGGTGTTCAAAATAGCGACGCTCTACTTGTTCGCGAAGTTCACGCAGGGGCAGGCTGAAATTGAAACCGCCTGTTTGTGTGTCATGTGTCAAGTGTATGGGTTGGTCAAATTGATGCAAAATTTGGATGACGGCAGCATCGCCCACTTCGCCATTGATGGCGTTGAGTGCCAAACTGCTGATGACATTTTTGAATTGTGCCAAATTGCCAGGCCATTCATATTGGCGCAGTTTGACCAAGGCAGCAGGGGTAAAGCGTACGCCAGATAAGCCTTGTGGGTGATGTTCGTCTAAAATGTGGTTAATGAGAAAATCGATGTCTTCGGCTTGTTCGCGTAATGGGGGAATGGTAATGACCAAGCTGGATAATACGTCTAAAACGCGTGTGTCTTGTTCGGATTGAGACAGGAGTTCGTTAAGTGCAAGGCTACTGGTGCAAATGATGCGGGTGTTGTGTCGTTCGGCTTTGCCTATGAGAAAACCAATGCTTTGTAGGACGTTTTTATTGTATTGGGCAATATCGCCAAGATAGAGTATGCCGTTGCTGGCTTTGTTGAGCAATTCGGTTGGCATATCGGCAATGTGTTCGGGGCGACCTGGCATGACCCAAGCTGCGGTTCCGCGTTGGAAAGCGCGTGCCACTGTTTCAAATGGTGAACCTGATTCGCCCAATAATAAAACGGGGCTGGTTTGACGGCGTGCGTATTCAATTTGTTTTCGTAGGTTTTTGACGGCTTCACAGTTGCCTAAACCCTCCAAAGTGAATTCAGTGCTGTTTTGGGATTCGCTGTATTTTAGGGCGCGTTCTACGGTTGCCAACAATTTTTGTAATGGAATGGGTTTTTCCAAAAAATCCAAAGCTCCGATTTTGGTGGCTTCTACGGCGGTATCAATGCTGCCGTGTCCGCTCATCATGACCACAGGCATATTGAGTTGTCCGTTTGTTGCCCACTCTTTGAGCAAAGTAATACCATCACTGTCTGGCATCCAAATGTCGAGCAAGACCATGGCTGGACGAGTTTGATTACGTAAACGACGTGCTTCTTCGGCATTTTCTGCCAAAGCTACAGTATGACCTTCATCTTCTAATGTTTCTTTTAACACTTCTCGGATGCCGATTTCATCGTCCACAATTAAAATGTCGGTGCTTCTCATGGGGCAAAATTTCTTTCTGTATTCAATGATTGATTTTTCTCAATGATTGATTTTTTAATAATTATTGTAGACCCATTCTGTTTTCAGGCAGCCTGAGGCAGTTCAATGCGAATGCATGCACCACCATCAGGTAAGTTGCTTAACGCGATACGACCGCCATGTTCGTCAATGATTTTCTTGACAACAGGTAAACCAAGACCTGTGCCATTAGGTTTGTCGGTCATATATGGCTCAAATGCGTTGTGCAACATCTGTTTGCTGAAACTTTTGCCGTTATTTTGGATATGAATTGCCACGTTACCATCAGAAGTGATTGAGCTGGATACTTCAACTTGTGGTGTTTCCACATCTTCTGCTGCTTCAACCGCATTTTTGAGCAGATTGTGTAATACTTGGCGCATGGCTGTGCTATCAGCTTGAATGAGTAGGGGTATTTTACTCATTTTAACAATGAATTGGCAAGCATGGCTTTCATACAAGAGCAAAACTTCTTCTGCAACTTCATTGAGATTGATTTTTTCCAATTTTAAAGTGGGTGCGCGGGCATAATTGCGGAAAGCTTCTACCATTTCTTTTAAGGCGGCCACTTGTTTGATGATGGTATTGGTGGATTTATTTAAAATTTGCACACTTTGTGTGTCTAATTTATCTTGCAGTTTCCATGCCAAGCGTTCAGCGGAAAGTTGAATGGGGGTAAGCGGATTGCGGATTTCGTGTGCTAAACGTTTTGCTACTTCTCCCCATGCAGCTTCTTTTTGGGCTTGTACCAGAGCGGTGATGTCGTCAAACACCACAACCAATGCGCTGTCGTTTTCTTCAGGCAGCCTGATGGCTTTGCCCAGTAAAATTCGCATTTCGTCTTGTGCGCTGTATGGGTTTTCTGTGGCTTCGGTTTGGTTTTCGGTTGCTAAAAATGTGTTAAATAATTGGGTTAATTCGTGATGTTGTGGCGATTTTTCTGCCCATGTTTCGGGTAGGCTGCCTGAAAGTTCGGCTAGGGGTAAATCCAGAATTTTTTCTGCGCTGCGGTTAAAGGTTTTCAGGCAGCCTGTGTTATCCAGCGTTACCACGCCTGCGCTTAAACTGTCTAACACGCGTTCTAAAAAATGGCGTGCGGCTTCTTGTTCAATGCGGTGTTGTTCGTCTGCCATTTTGGCACGGGCGAGACTGCCGCTCATGTCATTGAATAAGCCTACCAGTTTGCCCAGCTCATCTTTTTGTTCTACTTCAATGCGTTGTCCGAAATCACCATCTGCCACTGCTCGCGCGCCTGATGCCAGTAATAAAATGGGTTCAACAAAACGGCGGGCGAAGTACAGGGCAGCTGCTAATGCCAGCAAAATCGCCAATACTGCGGCAACCAATAGTGTTACCAAGAAAAAAGTTTGTAAACCTTTTTGGGCAAACACAAGTTCGGCGTATTTTGACCATGCGGATTCAATCAGTTGGGCATCGGTGGCAATTTGTTCGGGTACTGGCTGCCTGAAAAACAGGGCGTATTGTTGTCCGTTTTTTTCAGGCAGCATGAGCCAACCTGATGCGTATAAGTGGCGTTGCACCATTTCTACGCCTGTGAAATCATGGTTTTGCTGAATGTTAAGCGATATGCTGTTGTCCCATTCGGGTGGGGGCAGTTTGTTGGGATTGTGTTCGGCAAGCAATGTGGGCGCACGCGTACCATTGAGTTGCCACACAGTCAGTTGTGTGAAAGTGTGGGCTTCGTTGGTGGATAGGGCTGCCTGAATGTTGTGCTTGGATTGTGTGGTGGCGATGATGTGGTTGCTGATGATTTGGGCGTGTTGTTTGCTGTTGGCTACGCTGGCATTGAGTGCGTTTTTACTTAAATTCAGGCTGCGTTCTAGGGCTTGTTTGGTGTCATCGCCAAACCATGATTGAATGCTGTGTGAAATGAATTGTGCCGATACACCCAATAAAAAGAGCGCAGGCAAGACGGCAACCAGCGTGAACATGAGGGATAAGCGGCGTGCGATTTGTGAGCCGAAAACCTGATTTTTTCGGTCGCGTAAAATTAGCCAAATGTAGCGTGTGGTAATGATGAGTAAGACGGTTGCCAAAATGGCGGCTGAACTTGCTAAAAACCAAAAATAGGGGGCAAGTGTGCTGTCGCTGTTGGTGGATTGTGTGAGTAAATAGAGTACGGCGAAAGCGAGTAGGGTACAAATGGTTAAAAATGGGCGCATGAAAAGGTGTGTGGGTTTGTTTGGGTTGTGGGCGTTTCAGGCTGCCTGAAACTCATTTTTTGATTGTTAAATCTTGCCAACCTGAATCCAAATTCCAGTTTTGGGAATTGATGGCGTTGATTTGGAAAGGCTTGGGCAGCTTGGACGTGGTTAAGCTCAAACGGATTTGGGCTTGGACATCGTGTGCTTCGTGGTTGCTTAATGAACCTTCGCTTAATACTGACCAGTTTGCAATTGCGCCAACAGCTTTGAGTGCGGTATTTAAACTGTTGTATTCTGATGAAAATGTGCCTACACTCACGCGATAGCGGTTGGTTAAAGGGTGGAAAGTCAGGCGATAATTGACGGTATTGTTGTTGCTGACCAAGCGGTTGAGTTTGAATTTGTAGGCGGTAAATGTGGGGCGTTCCAGTTGATATGCCAACGTAAAATCCAATGGTACGCCTTGTTTGAGTGCATCGGCCAATTGTTCAGGCAGCTCGGTTTGAAAACGGGTACTGATGGCAAGCTGTCCGTTTTCCATGATGTGTGCTTCACGGCGATGGTGTGTGATGCCTTCGGCTTGGGTAGACAAAGGCAGCAGTAAAATCAGCATGAACAGGCTGCCTGAAAATGCCAGCAGTTTTTTTTCAGGCAGCTTATATGGGGTGCTGATGTGGCATTTAATGCTTTTGAAACAGTGCGTAATAAAATCCATCTTGTTTTTCATTGGGCAAAAGGGTTTTTTCTTCACGCAATACGGCATCGGCGTGGCGTTGTAAAAATTGGCGACTTTGTGCGCTGTTTTCTTCTTCAAACAGCGAACAGGTTGCCAGTAACATGCGTCCTTGTGGTTTTAAGGTTGTCCACAATGTATCTAAAAGGGTGTGTTGTTGGCGTGCGGTTTTGTGGGCATCTGATGGGCGGCGCAACCATTTGATGTCGGGATTGCGTTTGATGGTACCCGATGCGGTGCAGGGAACATCGGCAAGAATGGCATCAAATGGTTCGCCGTTCCACCATTCATTTAGGTTTTCGGCAGGTGCGCAATGTAAGGCTGCCTGAAAACCCAGTCGGTCTAAATTGCTTTGTACGCGATTGAGACGAGTGCGGTTGATGTCTAATGCGGTTAAATGACAGTCTGCCAGTTCCAAAATGTGTCCGCTTTTACCGCCAGGGGCAGCGCAGGCATCTAAAATGCGTTCGCCGTTTTGTGGAGCAAGCAAGTAGGCGGCTTGTTGTGCGCCCCAGTCTTGCACGGAAACCACGCCTTGTTCAAATTGGGGCAATTGGGAAACAGGCAGGGCTTCGTTTAAACGAATGGCGTATTCGTCCAGAATTTTGCCGCTTAATCCTGCTTGTTCCAGTATGTTTAAATAGCGTTCGGCGTTGCTGTGGCGGCGATTGATGCGTAAGGTTAAAGGTGGGTGGTTTTGAAAAGCGGTGGCGATGTTGTGCCAATGTTTGGGATATTGGGTTTGTAGGGTTTTGAGTAACCAAGTGGGCATATTGTAATGCGCGATGTTGTCATATTTACATTGGGCATTGAGTTTGTTTTTTTCACGCAAAAAACGGCGCAAAATGGCATTGGCAAAGGAGCGGTATTGTCCACGACCGATGCGTGCGATGTTGTTTACTGCTTCATTGACGACTGCGTGTGGTGCATTGCGGGTGTGGTTAAGCTGATATAAAGCGGTTAAAAGCAAGTGTTTGAGTTGTGGGTTGTCCAGTGGTTTATTGAGTAATTTGCCCAACATGAAGTTCAGGCTGCCTGAAAAACGTTGACTGCCATAGGCAATGTCTTGCAGCATGCCTTTGTCTTGTGCGCTCAATTCAGGGTGTGCCGCCACAATGCTTGCGATTTCATCAGACAGATTGCGACCGTTTTCTACGGCATATGCCAGTTGCGCGGCGAGTTGTTGAACTTGGGAGAGAGACATATTGGGGCTTTCTGCTGTGGTTTCCAATGGGATTGAAGCTGCCTGAAAATGTTTTGGTGCGTTCAGGCAGCCTGATGCGTGGTGTTATAGTCGCAGAACTGAAAAAACACTACGGCGTTGCTAACGCCCTTATATACTCCTGTGTACGGCTGACATTGTCGCTTTGTATTGTTTTTTCATTTTTACGACTATATCGGTAAATTAAGCCAAAACCAACACGCCTTCGGCTTCCACTTGTGCGCCGCGTGGCAAAGATGCTACACCAATGGCAGCGCGAGCAGGGAAAGGCTGGGCAAAATACTGTTCCATTACCTGATTGAAAATGGCAAAATTGCCCAAGTCGGTTAAATAGGCATTGATTTTCACAATGTCGTTCAGGTTGCCACCTGCAGCTTCACACACAGTACGCAAGTTTTTGAAAACTTGATGTGTTTGGGCTTCAAAATCATCTGAAACCAACTGCATGGTTTCAGGAACAAGCGGAATTTGACCGCTCAAATAGACCGTGTTGCCTGCACGAACGGCTTGGCTGTATGCACCGATGGCAGCTGGCGCTTTATCGGTGTGGATAATGATTTTGCTCATGGAAACGCCTTTCATTAAGGTGTGAGGAAAAACCGTATTATAGAGAAAAATTCTTGTTTGACCAGTTTTGATGTTGAGGCTGCCTGAAAAAATTATGGTCGCAGAATTGAAAATGTTTTGCGGTGTTGGTTTGTCTTTTGTGATGAGGGCTTGGGATAAGAAAGTGGGAAATACCATGAAAATAAATGATTTGTGTAGGGTAGTGCAAGTCCTCCCCCTTTTTGGGCAGCCTCAAAATCAATCGTGTTAGTACATCAAATGGTAGGTGCAAGTACCTTACCCTACAACACAGTTGCGATTGAAACTGTATAATCCCATTTTTGTTTTCAGGCTGCCTTTTTATGTCGTCCGTCCCCGAATATTTACAAAACATTCGCATTGTATTGAGCCGCACCAGCCACCCCGCCAACATCGGCGCAGCAGCACGCGCCATGAAAACCATGGGTTTGAGCCAACTGGTTTTGGTTGCCCCCAATCTCATGCAAACGCCCATGACACCTGAACCACTTGAATTTTCAGCCGAAAATGCTGCCGATTTTAAGCTGCCCGAAGAAAGTTTCATACTCGCCTCGGGCGCGGTGGACGTGTTGGAAAACGCCAAAATCCTTGCCACCTTGCCCGAAGCCTTGATGGGAACGGTGTTGAGTTGCGCCCTAACCAGCCGCCGCCGTGAACTTACCACGCCTTTGCAAACGCCACGCGAACTCACGCCCAGCTTGCTTGCCGCCGCGCAAAATGGGCAACAAGTTGCGCTGGTGTTTGGTAACGAAACCTTTGGTTTGAGCATAGACGAAGTGCAGCATTGCAATCGCCTGATGACGATTTCGGGCAACCCCAATTATTTTTCGCTGAATTTGGCGCAGGCGGTGCAAGTGGTGTGCTACGAATTGTTCAGCCAAGTGAATGCGGATATGTCGCACCTGATTCCCGAGCGCAACCTTGCCACCGCCGACCAAGTGGCAGGCATGGTGCAACATCTTGAACAAACAATGGAAAATTTGGATTTTTTCTACAAACGCAACCAAGAACGCATGGTGCGCCGTTTGCATTCGCTGTTTAATCGGGCGGACACGACCACCGAGGACATTGATATTTTGCGCGGATTTTTCAATAAAGTGCAGCAGAAAATTAGGGGCTAATGATAATTCGTTTCGTGGTTGTATTTGTGTCAAAAATCACCAACTTCTGTGTCAAAATACGCATTAATGGACGGCATTAGCTTGTATTTTTTAGCTGCACAAGTCCGCTTTCCCTTGAATTTGGCGATTTCGCTTGAAAAACAACTTCGCATCGAACACCGCTCTTCGCTGTTAATGGCTCCTAAGGCAAGGCTGCCTGAAATGGGAATGAATAAGGAGAATGGCATGACTTATTGTGATTTTTGTAATGCGTTGCCTGCGAATACATTTGACCCAAACAAGGCTTATCACGATACTGAATACGGTTTTATGCAAGCTGATGACAATGTGTTGTTTGAAAGGCTGATTTTGGAAATCAATCAAGCGGGTTTGAATTGGACTTTGATTTTGAAAAAACGTGTTGCTTTTCAGGCTGCTTACGCGCAATTTGATGTGGCAAAAGTAGCAGCATTTGATGAAGATGATGTGATTCGTTTGTTGAATGATGCGAGTATTGTGCGTAACCGATTGAAAATTCAGGCTGCCATTTACAATGCACAACAAATTCTTGTTTTGCAAAAAGAATACGGTAGTCTGAAAAATTGGTTGGACTTACATCATCCACGTGAGAAAAGCGAATGGGTTAAATTATTCAAACAGCAATTTAAATTTGTGGGTGGCGAAATTGTGGGAGAATTTTTGATGAGTTTGGGTTATTTGATGGGGGCGCATCAGTCAGATTGTCCCATTGGACGGAAATTGGCTACACACATTTAATTTTCCCCACTGGCTGTGAGATAGGTTGAACCATATAGTACTACACAGTCATTGTTTATCAAACAGTTTGAATAATTGAAAGATGGGGGGATTTGGTGCACACGGCGCACCCTAATCTTGTACTGTTTTCAAATGAATTGACTATGAAGTCTGTCCCTACAAAGTTCAGAACTTGGCAGCTCTGTGCCAGTGGGAGAGAGAACAGATACCTCTCCCTACTGTATTTGCGTCCATATAGATGATTTCGCCTAATTCAGGAATTTCCGCAAATGCAGGGGGTAAAGCAGAGCACGATGCTCCAAAGCAATGATGGAGTGATTTTATTCATCACTTAATGCCCGTTGGCGTGTGAAAAAAGCGTGTGATTTTATTATATGTAAAATCACAAAAAGACAATGGTTTTAAGAGGATTTTTTCTGGCTTAAAGTGGGTTTGTGCTGATTTTATTGGTGGTGTTCATCAGGCGAAGTGCTTTTAAATAACGGTATTTTTCAATGAATTCAAGCAGCCCTATAAAGTTGCCCATTTCATCGTAAGCGCGCAAAGGCGTGTGTTCAGGCTGCCTGAAATCGTGGGATACGGGGGTAAGTTGCCCAAAACGCAGTTTTTGTGTTTGCTCGGCATTCAAGTTGATGCGCGGTAAATGTTGTATTAAAACATCACAAGGCAAAATCAGGGCATCGCGTTGCTTTTCAGGTAGTTTAGTCAGTTGTTCTAATGTGTGGCTTTGTTCAATGGTGAACCCTGCTGTGGCAGTGCGACGCAGTGCGGTTAAGTGGGCGAATGTGTGCATTTGGGTGGCGATATCTTCGCTTAATGTGCGAATGTATGTGCCTTTGCTGCAATGTACGTCAATGATGGCTTGGGGTGGGCTAAATGATTGAATAGTAATGGAATGGATTTCAATTTCACGCGCTTTGCGCTCAATTGTGATGCCTTTTCGTGCGTATTCATATAGTGGCTTGCCTTCGTGTTTGAGTGCGGAAAACATGGGTGGCACTTGACGGATTTTGCCTGTGAGTGAGGCACAGGCTGCCTGAAATTCGGTTAGGGTAATGTCGTTGCGGCCGCGTTCTATGATTTCGCCTTCAACATCACCTGTGGTGCTGGCTTCGCCCAGTTTGAGTGTGGCGATATAGGCCTTGTCGGCATCTAAAAGATATTGGGCAAATTTGGTGGCTTCGCCAAAACAGATGGGTAATAAGCCGCTGGCAAGTGGGTCAAGTACGCCTGTGTGTCCTGCTTTTTCAGCATGAAACAATCGACGTGCTTGTTGTAAAGCGGTGTTGCTGCTGATGCCAATGGGTTTATCCAATAATAAAACGCCGTTTAGGGCGCGTTTGGGTGGTTTTGTACTGTGCATGGTTCATGCTGCCTGAAAAGTTGGATAGGGGTGATTATGATAGCAGATTTAGATGGGGTTTCCGTATTGGAACAGTCAAAACTGGTTATAATTGTGCCTTTCAGGCAGCCTTTGTTATGGGCTGCCTGAAAGCAGATTGACATTAAGAGCCAAACTTTTGAAATCAAAGAATCAGAAAGGCAAACATGAGTACCTCCATTCCCCCTCACGAAAAAGCCAGCATTTTGGCAGAAGCCTTGCCCTATATTCGCCGCTTTGCGGGTTGTACGCTGGTCATCAAATATGGCGGCAACGCGATGACCGAACCGCATTTGAAAGAAGGCTTTGCCAAAGACATTGTTTTGTTGAAATTGGTGGGGATTAACCCCGTGATTGTGCATGGCGGTGGACCTCAAATCAATGAAATGCTGGAAAAAATCGGCAAAGTGGGCGAATTTGTGCAAGGCATGCGCGTTACCGATGCCGAAACCATGAACATCGTGGAAATGGTGTTGGGCGGTCATGTGAACAAGGAAATTGTGTCGCTGCTGAATCAGCATGGCGGCAAAGCGATTGGCATGACGGGGCGCGACAGTCATTTTATCCGCGCCAAAAAATTGACCGTGGACACCCCCGAGCAAAAAGGCGTGGACATCGGACAAGTGGGCGAAATTGACAGCATGGATTGCACGCTCATCAATCAGCTCACGCAAAATGGCTACATTCCCGTGATTGCGCCCATTGGCGTGGGCGAAAATGGCGAGGCATTCAACATCAATGCCGATTTGGTAGCAGGGCGTTTGGCGCAAGAATTGAATGCAGAAAAATTGGTGCTCATGACCAACATCACAGGCGTGATGGACAAGCAAGGCAATTTGCTGACCAATTTAAGTCCAAGTAAAATCAATGCTTTGGTGGAAGATGGCACTTTGAGTGGCGGCATGTTGCCCAAAATTTCATCGGCTTTGGAAGCGGCACAAAATGGCGTGAAAGCGGTTCACATCATTGACGGTCGCGTACCCAATGTGCTGTTGCTGGAAATCTTTACCGATAGCGGCATTGGTACGATGATTTTGGGTGATTAATTGTTGTATTTACTTAAAAATCATACGATTTGTTGCACCATTTTCTTCAATACACAAGAGATTGGTGCAATAGGTTGTACCCTACGAAAAGTGTTGAAATGATAATTGAAAATGCGTTTTCAGGCAGCTTGAATCATGGTTTATTGGGTTGAAAAAGCGGCAGATTTTTATCCGCCTGATTGGGAGCATTTGGATGAAACAGGTTGTGTGGCAGTCAGCGCAGGTTTGAATGCAGATTTGTTGCAGGCAGCTTATCGTGTGGGTGTGTTTCCTTGGTATCAAGATGAACAGTATGTGTATTGGTTTACCCAGCACCCACGCGCGGTTTTGTTGCCTGAAAATATGAGAATCAGTCGTTCGTTGGCAAAAACATTGCGACATACAGATTATCGCGTTAGCCTTAATCGTGTATTTGCACAAGTCATCGCACATTGTGCGACTGTGCCTCGCGTAGGGCAGAGTGGGACATGGATTAGCCCTGATTTTCAGGCAGCTTATACCCAGTTGTATGATTTGGGATACGCACATTCTTTTGAGTGTTGGCTGCCTGAAAATGGTGAGTGGATTTTGGCAGGTGGTTTTTATGGTGTGCAAATGGGGGCAGTATTCTATGGCGAATCCATGTTTGCTTTGCGTTCCAATGCGTCTAAAATTGCTTTTGCTTGTGCAGTGCCTTACTTGGCGCAATGCGGTATCCGTTTGATTGATTGCCAACAAGATACCGAACACATGGCGCGTTTTGGTTCGCAGTTAATGGATTTGCACGACTTTCGGGCAGCGTTGCAAGTATTAAATGTTGTGCCATTGAATCAGGAAATGGGTGTTTGTATTGTGGCTGAAAACATGAAGGCTGCCTGAACATTCAGGTAGCCTTCAATCTTTGCAAAACCATACTACCATTATTCTTGTGTAGGCGCATGGTTTTGCAATAAAAATCATCTATCAATCTTACGAATACGGGTTCTTACAAGACAATTTTGGTTTCCACCTTGTTGAAATCCATCACAAATTGGCTTTTGAATGCACGCACATTGTTGTCGGATGTGAAAATGCGCCGTGTTAATTGATGATAATGTGCCATGTCTTGTGCGTGAATCAGCAGCAAGTAATCGTGTTCGCCCGAGATTTCATAACAGCTGACTACGTCGTTTTCATTGTTTAAACTGCGGACAAATTTGTCCAATAAAGCGGGATTTTGGCTCTCCACCGAAACCGCCACAAACACACTTAAACTGCGTCCAACTGCAATGGGATTAACCAAAGCCACTTGTTTTAAAATCACACCGTTGTCGTGCATTTGGCGGATTCGGCGTTGACAAGTGGCAGGCGATGAATGCACTTTTTCGGCAATTTCAACAAGGGGTGTGGTGGCATCTTCTTGTAAGATATTGAGAATCTGACGGTCTAATTTGTCTAATTCGTGTATGCCCATGATGCAATCCAATATTGGTTGTTGGGTTTTCAGGCAGCCTTGAATAGGTCGTATAAGTGAAAATGCAATACAAGGCGAAACGAGAGTTGTGCACAGTAGTACATTAGGGTGTTGGCAATGCCGTAGTGCTTTTTCAATTCTGTAACTATATTAAGGACAATAAACTCAGCAAATCATTCATATTGTGGGCAAGATAATCACTTTGCCACGTTTCGGGCTGTTCATGTTGGGTAATGTAACCCCAAGCCGCCAATATGGTTTTCATGCCTGCATTTTTGCCTGCCTGAATATCGCGTTGTGCATCGCCTACATACCAACAATGTTCAGGTAGCACATTCAGTTGTTCGCAAGCATAAAGCAAGGGTTCTGGACTGGGCTTGGCTTGGGGGCAGGTGTCGCCACTGACCACGACATCAGGCGGTACAACAAACCCCAATTTAGGTACAAGTACATCGGTAAAACGCGCGTGTTTATTGGTAACAATGCCCCAACGTATATTGTGTTTTTGCAATGCCAACAAAACCGTGTTCACATCGGGAAACAAGACGGTATCACGCGTGCTGCGTGCGCCGTATAAAGCCAAATAGTGTTGTTGCCATGCATCAAATTCGGGCATTTGGGGGGTGATGTTGGCACCAAATTGCAACAGCGCAGCAGAACCGTGTGCGGCGTAAGGGCGAATGTCTGTTAAAGATTTTTCAGGTAACCCTTTTTGGTGCAATAAATCATTGAGTGCGCCACCTAAATCCAGAGCGGTATCGGCAAGTGTGCCGTCTAAATCAAATAATAGGGCTTGTGTTTGCATGATATTTGGGGGGGTGACGAATGGGAATGTGGCTGCCTGAAAGTACGATCTAATCTGGAATGTGCCATTTTTTGCACAGTTTTGCTCATTTTGGGGTTTAAATATTTTGTAATGCCATTTTCTGAATTGCAGGTTGTGGTATAAGTTTTTGATTTCAATATTTATTTTATGTTTTGATATTAGGCATCATTTTGCCAAACTCAATTCAGGTTTTTCTTTATCGGCTTCTTCATAAGCTTCTACGATTTTTTGTACAAGCGGGTGGCGCACCACGTCTTCGCTGGTAAAGGTGTGGAAATACAAGCCTTCCACATCACGCAATTTTTCGTTGGCATCGCGCAAACCCGATTTGATGTTGCGCGGTAAGTCAATTTGGCTCAAATCGCCTGTAATCACGGCTTTTGTGCCAAAGCCAATTCGCGTTAAAAACATTTTCATTTGCTCGGGCGTGGTGTTTTGCGCTTCGTCCAAAATCACATACGCGCCATTGAGTGTGCGTCCGCGCATATAGGCAAGTGGGGCGATTTCAATCAAGCCCTTTTCCATCAATTTGGTTACGCGGTCAAATCCCATTAAATCATAAAGCGCGTCATAAAGTGGGCGCAAATAGGGGTCCACTTTTTGCGCCAAATCCCCCGGTAAAAAGCCGAGTTTTTCGCCCGCTTCCACAGCAGGACGCACCAAAACAATGCGTTCTATTTGGTGTTTGTCCATTGCGTCCACTGCTGCCGCCACTGCCAGATAGGTTTTGCCCGTGCCTGCGGGCCCGAGTCCAAACACAATATCGTGATTGAGCAAGGCGCGTATGTAGCCGTTTTGACGCGGTGTGCGTCCGCCTATGCTGCCGCGTTTGGTGTGGAAATAGTATGCGTGGTTTTTATCTGTTTTTTCAATGTGTTGATTGTCGGCGGTTTTGGCTTCTACGGCGGCAAGGTTGATGTCTTCGTCTGACAATTCGCGCTGCTCGGCAATTTCCATGAGTGCGACAAGGGCATTGCGCGTGGCGTGGGCGTGGCTGCCTGAAAAGGTGAAATGGTCAAATCTTCGGCTGATTTGCGTGTCCAAAATCCGCGATAGGGTTTGCAAATTGTCGTCCAATGCGCCACACAGTCTTTGCAGGGCGAGTGGGTCGTAGTCTTCAAATTGTAAATGTACGGTTGTCATGTTGTTCCTTGTGTTTTCAGGCAGCATGATACGCAATTAAGGCTGCCTGAAATGGTTTAACCGACACGGTAAAATGCCAAACTGCCGAGCAGGTTGGGGAAAAGGGTAATGCGTTTGCCTGCTGTCATGACGGCGCGTTCCAAAACTTGAATTTGGTTTTGGGTGCAGAGTCGGTCAAAGTCGGTAAGTGTACACCAATGGATATTGGGGGTGTTGTACCATTGATAAGGCATGCGTTCGGATACGGGCATGTGTCCACCAATGGCGATTTGTAAGCGGTTGCGCCAGTAGCCAAAATTGGGAAAAGACACGATGGCTTGTTTGGCAATTCGGGTTAAATCACGCAAAATGGTTTCGGTGTTTTGCATGGCTTGTATGGTTTGGCTTAATACGATGACATCAAAGCTGTTGTCGCCAAAATGGTCTAAACCGTGTTCTAAATCGGCTTGAATAACATTGATGCCGCGTTCTATGGCTGCCTGAACACTGTGGGTATTGATTTCTACACCGTAGCCTGTGCAGTTTTTATGTTGCATTAGGGCTGCCATGAGTGCACCATCGCCACAACCTAAGTCTAAAACGTGTGTGTGTGCGGGTATCCAATCGTAGATGAGTTGTAGGTCGTCTCGTAGAGTCATGTTGCTTATTTCTGTTTCGGGTAAATTTATGAGTTGATGAGTTGGAATACCAGGGTCTGATAGACGGCAGCGTTGCCTTTGCCGAGACGTTTCAGCAATTCGGTGTTATCGGCACTGAAACCACCCAGTGCGAGAATGGGTTGAAAGAGGAATATTTCACCATTTTTTAAATTGCCGTATTGCCGTGTGGCTTGAACAAACAGGCTTTGACGAAGAAAATCTTCTTTAAATGTTTCATCGCAAAGCGTATTTTCAAAAAATTCGCGGGTATTCCAATCCAATACTTCGCAGTTTTGATATTGAATATCCAGCAGGCAGATGTCTTCATCGCCTTCGTCGCTGAGTTTGCGGTGATAAAACAGTTCGCCAAAGGCAGTAATGGCAAACGGGGTATAGTTGTTTTTCGTACCGCCCAGCCATTCCCAAAGATTGTCGGCATAGTCGGCCGGATTGACGAGTTCGATTAAGCCGTCGGCGTACTTGCCCCAACCGTGTGTTTGCCACAAATACAAAATTTCCATCGGCAGCCGATTTTGGTATTGTCCGATAATACCTGTCGGTACGGTTTGAGCTTGTGTGGCGGGGTATTGGGCTTGGAATTGCGGAAGCATGATGTTTTCTTTCGCTGCATTTGGATTTTAAATTTGACCAAACTGGATTTCAGGCTGCCTGACTTTTGCGTCCGATATGCCTTTTGGCCGCAAAACTATTGCGCCAGCAGCCATTCTGCTTTGTCTGCGCCTGTTGAGTATTGCAAATACGGCGGCATAAAACCGTCTTTGTAGATAATCATAAAATCGGTGTCGCTGATTTTTTGATAATTGGGCTGCCAGCCTTGTTTGTTTTTGCGGAAACCGAGCTGTTGAAGCGTGGCTTCGTCGTGGTTTTCAGGCAGCCTTTGGTGTTGCTGCCGGTAGTTTTCCACATTTTGGATTAGGGTGTTGCCGCGTTCTATGTCTTTGTGTCGCCGCCATTCAATCGGCATTTGAGTGTAGGCAGTCGCGGCAACAATCAAAAATCCGATACCAAAAAAAGTGTTTTTCATGTTTGATTTCCCACGCGAATGTTGTGCATATAGGCGCGTACTGCGTCCATATAGGCAGGGTCTTCCATTAAAAAGGCATCGTGTCCGTGTGTGGATTCCACTTCAATGTATTGTACGTTTTTGCGTGCGGCAATCAAGGCTTGAACCAGTTCACGCGAACGTTGAGGGGAGAAACGCCAATCGGTGCTGAAACTGGCAACAAAATACGATGTGCTGGTGTGTGCCAATGCGGCTTGCAGTTTGCCACCGTATTCGGCGGCAGGGTCAAAATAATCTAATGCTTTGGTCATCAGCAGATAGGTGTTGGCATCAAAGTGTTCGGCAAATTTGTCGCCTTGATAACGTAGGTAGTTTTCCACTTCAAAATCAACATCATAATTGTATTTGTAATGCCCATCACGCAAGTTGCGTCCGAATTTGCTGCCTAAACCGTGTTCGGCTAAATAAGTGATGTGTCCCATCATGCGTGCAATGCGTAAGCCTCGGCGGGGTTTGCTGTTTTCGTGTGCATAATGACCGTGATGAAAATCGGGGTCTGTGATGATGGCTTGGCGTGCCACATCGTTGAAGGCGATGTTTTGTGTTGACAGTTGTGGCGATGAGGCGATGACTAAAGCATGACGCACACGTTCGGGGAAGTCTATGCTCCATTGTAGGGCTTGCATGCCACCTAAACTACCACCGACAACCGCAGCCCATGTTTGAATGCCAAAGTGGTCGGCGAGCAGGGCTTGGGTACGCACCCAGTCTTTAACTGTTACCAATGGAAAATCTGCACCATAGCTTTTACCTGTTTCGGGATTGAGTGATAAGGGACCTGTACTGCCTGCGCAGCCACCTAAATTATTGACCCCAATAACAAAAAATTTATCGGTATCAATGGGTTTGCCTGAGCCGACCATATTGTCCCACCAACCTGCGTGTTTATCGTCTGCATGATGTCTACCTGCAACATGGTGTGTGCCAGATAGGGCGTGGCAGATTAAAACGGCATTGTTTTTGTCGGCATTGAGTTCGCCGTAGGTTTCAACCATTAAATCAAAGCGTGGCAGAGTGCAGCCGTTTTGTAAGGTAAACGGGGCATCAAAGGTAATGTGTTGTGGGGTAATGAGTGTGGTGCTGGTGATTTTCATAGCAAGCTGCCTGAAAAGGATTTGAGGCTGCCTGAAAGATTTTCAGGCAGCCTGATGTGGGACAACAGGCGTGGGTTTCATTAAAATGGAATATCGTCATCAATGTCTTCAACGGGTGCAGCAGGTGCTTGCACAGCGCGACGTTGTTGTGGCGCAGCAGGTGGTTCTGTGGGTGCGCTATATGGCGTACTTGTGGCTGGCGCATCGTAATCGTTGCCATAAGCACCACCATGACTTTGATTGTACTCATCATGGTTGCTACCGCTACTGGTATTGCTGTTTTTGCTGTCTAACATTTTCATTTCGTTGCAAATGATGTCGTAAGCGATGCGTTCTGCGCCCATTTTGTCGGTGTATTTGCGACTTTGAATGCGACCTTCTAAATACACTTGGCTGCCTTTACGCAAATATTGTCCTGCCACTTCGGCTTGACGGCGGTATAAGGTGATGTTGTGCCATTCGGTGCGTTCTTGGCGTTGTCCGCTGTTACGGTCGTTCCATGTTTCGCTGGTGGCAACCGAAAAATTACACACAGCTTCGCCATTGGGCATATAGCGCACTTCGGGGTCGCGCCCCAAGCGTCCAATTAAAATCACTTTATTCAAAGACATTTTGATATTCCTTTGTTAATCCAATAATTTTTTGACTTCTTGCTCATCAAAGCCGTGTTGTAAGACTTTGAGAAACACGGTTTGTTCATCTTGGCTGAATACCACACTTTCTACACCAGCCACAGCGGTAATCGCGGCTTTCAGGCTACCTGAATCTCGTTGTTTGTGTGCAGGAACTGGGAAAGCTACATTTTTAACAGGCTTGGGGGCGGGAGCAAGTGCTGCAATGAACAACCAAATTAAGACCATCACACAACAAAAACCGAATACGCCATCGTAACCTGCCAGTGCATACATTTTACTGGCAATCATGCCACCAGCAAACACACCCAAAGATTGTAAAGTGTTGTACACGCCCATTGCTGTGCCTTTTAAATCTGATGGTGCGATTTTGGAAACCAAAGAAGGTAAACTGGCTTCCAAGATGTTGAAACCAATAAAATAAATCACTAGACATAAGGCAATCAGCCAAACCGAATTCAAGCTGAATAATAGCGCAGCTTGGGCAAACAGCACCAAAGTAATGCCGATGACAAAAACCTGTTTGAGTTTATTGCGCGTTTCGCCCACGATAATGGCAGGTATCATTAACACCAGACCAATCACGGTTGCGGGCAAATACACTTTCCAATGTTCAAATTTTTCCCAACCCAAATCACGCAAAGCAAAGGGCAGGGCAGTAAAAATTGCCATTAAACCTGCTTGTAAAGCAAAAATACCATAATTTAAACGCAGAAGTTGTGGATTTTTTAAAACTTCTACAATCCGAGAGGGTTGGGCTTGTGTGTCTTCGTGTAAACGCTGTTGTTGCGGATTGGGGGTATAAAACCCCACCAAAGTCAAACTTACCAAGCTCAAAATGCCCATTAATATAAATAAGCCATTGACACCAATGTATCGTGTCAAAATTGGTGATAAAACCAAGCTGACCGAGAAAGTCAGACCAATGCTTAATCCAATCATGGACATGGCGCGAGTTCGCACTTCTTCGCGTGTTAAATCCGCCAATAAAGCCGTAACGGCTGCGCTGACTGCACCAGCACCTTGAATGGCGCGTGCCACCACCAAAGTTTCAACATTGGGGGCAAACGCTGCCAAAAAACTGCCCAAAGCAAACACTGTCATACCCAAAAAAATCACTTTTTTGCGTCCGATTTTGTCGGATAAAATGCCCAAAGGCAGTTGTAACAAGGCTTGGGTTAAACCATAAACCGCCATTGCCAAGCCCACCATTTTCATGCTTGCGCTGTTTTCTCCTCCCAAGCTGTGTGCGTGTAAAGCCAAAACAGGCAGTACAAGAAACATACCCAGCATACGAAGGGCATATACGCCTGCCAGAGAGGTGCTGGCACGCCATTCAGATGGAAGCATTTGAATTTGTGGTTTTCTTTTGGACATGATGCAGTCATTTCAATCACATTGGGCTGCCTGAAAGGTTTCAGGCAGCCTGAAATCAAAAAATCAAATTGTGTGGATTATAACCGATGACAAAGATTATGTCTGTTTGCCTTTTCAGGCAGCTCATTTATGGATTGTCTGCCAAAATTTTGTGTAAGACAGCAGGCGGGACATAGCGTGATACCATATCACGCCAACCAATTGGACCAACCAAGCCCTTGACCATAGTAGATGAAATTTCCGCAATTTCACGCGGTGGCATCAGAAACACGGTTTGGATTTCGGGTTGTAAATCGGCATTGATGTGGCGAATGGCACGTTCATACTCATAATCGCTTGCCGAACGAATGCCACGCACCACAAATGCTGCCTCAATGCTGTGAGCATAATTGACCAGAAATTGGTTTTCAAAAGAGGATACGCGCACATTGCCAAATGGTTGCACCATGTCTTCCAGCATCTGTTTGCGTTCGCTTAAACTGTAACTGCTTTTTTTTTCGGGATTGACTCCAATCGCCACAATCAACTCATCAAAAAGCTGTTGTGCTTGGGCAATCATCCACAAATGTCCGTTGGTGGGTGGGTCAAAGCTGCCTGCATAAACTGCGCGGCGAGTGGGGCGTAAAGTCATGGGATTTTCTTGGTGAACGACCATAAAAGGCAAAACGCGCAAAGGGTAAACCGATTGCGTGTTAGGGTCAAACATTATTTGGCATTTAATCTATGTAGTTGTAGATAGTGAAAAAGCAATACAAGGCGACAATGTCAGCCGTGTACGCTTGTACATAAGGGTGTTGGCAACACCATAGTGCTTTTCAATGGTTTGAGGTTGGAAAATTGTCAATGCCATGAAAATAAATGGCTTAAGTTAGAGTGAGGCTAGTATTCAATATTTTCAGGCAGCCTAAAAGTCCATAATCGCTGCGGTAAACGGTGCGTATCAGCCCTTACTTTGCGACTGATTTCAGGCTGCCTGAAAGCCTTTATTCAGCCAAACAACCATTGTAGTAACAAAGTTTCATCTTCAATTTTTAAATAAGCACAATTGGCTGGTGCGGCTTGTGCGGTCAGCGTGGTTTGGTGCAATACGCCGTGTCGGAAAAAGTGCAAAACATGAGTATCACCAACTGCGGTTTGGGTTTGTGCAGCAAGGTCGGTGCAGGCGAAATGGTTGATGGCGATGACGGTATCGCCTGCTTTTAAACCTGCTTGTTCGGCTGCGCTGTTGTTGAAAACGTGGCTGATGAGTGAACCATTGGCTTGTTGCGTGCTGCGGCAGCCGATTTCGGGTTGGGGTGTGGGATTTTCAGGAAATTGATTGACCAAATGTCCGTTGTTGTTGCGGTTTTCAGGCAGCCATTGTAGGGCGATGCCTGCACTTTTCAGACAGCTTTGAAGTGGTAGGTCTTCGGTGCTGTATAAGGCTGCCTGAAAGAAGTCGTTTAAGTCCAGTTGAGTGATTTCTTGAGCACGTTGTTGCCATGCTTTTTCAGGCAGCCCTTGTTGGGTGTCAAGCCAATCTTGGTAAAGTTGGCGCATGATGCTGTCTAGGCTAATTTGATTTTGACTTTGGGTGCGGACGATTAAATCCAGACAGAGTGCAGCGAGTGCACCTTGTTGGTAGTAACTGGTGATGGCGTTGGGGCTGTTTTCGTCTTGTTTGTAGTATTTGTGCCAAGCGGCAAAGCTCGATTGGGCAAGGGTTTGGTGTTTGCGTCCTGCGTTTCGGTGGACGCGGGTCATGTTTTGGGCAAGCAGATTGAGGTAGTTTTTTGGTGTGATGACGCGGCTGCGTACAAGGGTTAGGTCATCATAATAAGATGTGATGCCTTCAAATGCCCAGAGTTGTTCGGTGTATATTTCTCTATCAAAATCATATGGTTGGAAATTTTGTGGTTTGATGGATTTGATGTTCCATGCGTGGAAGTATTCGTGGGCGATTAAGCCCAAGAGTTCGGTATAGGCGGGATTGGCTTCTCCCATGTTTTTCGGTGGTAGGGCATTGCGGTCGGCGTGGAGTGCGGTGCTGCTGATGTGTTCCAGTCCGCCGTAGATTTTGTCGCCAAGATGCAACAGAAACAGATATTCTGAAAAGGGGGCTGTTTGGGGGAAAAGTTGCAATTCGTATTCGCAGATTTTTTGGCAGTCGGCAATCAGGCGTTGGCGGTCAAAATCACGGTAGTGTCCGCTTAATACAATACGATGAGGAATGTTGCGTACAACAAAATGCAGGGTTTCTAAATTGGCACCGAGTTCAAATGGGTGGTCGGTCAGTTCTGCATAAGAGGCTGCCTGAAAACAGTTTTCGCTGTTTGTTTGGGGTAGCGTGGTGTGGACTTGCCAGTTTTCAGGCAGCTGTTTGAATTGGACAGTACAGGCTTCTTCACGGCGGTCGGGTTGGTAGAGAAACAGGCATGCGCCGTCTATGAAGCCGCGTTCGGTGTCAAGTAGGCTGGCACGCACAGACAGGTCGTTGGCATAGACGATGTAGTCAATTTGGCATTCACCTTGTGTGTGTTCGGGCAATGTCCATGTGTTTTTGTCCTGTTGTGTGAGTGAGATGGTTTTGCCATTGCAGGCTGCCTGAATACTCATGATGTGGCGTGAGAAGTCGCGTATCATGTAGCTGCCTGCTACCCAGTTGGCAAGTTTAAGGATGTTGCGGTTACTTGCATGGGTTTGAAAGGTTAGGCTGATGTGCCATTGGTGACTTTGGGGGTGTGGGGTAATGGTGTAATGCATCATGGATAAAACCGAGTGTTAAAAATGTTAAATTTTGTTTGTTTGACTTTTATCAAGTTAAGGTATGAGTTTTTTAGATAACCTTATGGTTAAAAGCATTTTCTAAATGAAAGCCAGTATTATTCAGCTTTTTTTACCGTTTTTTAGCTTGGTAGGAAGTGCAGTTTTGTTTTAAAATGCTAAATTAAGTTGCCACAATGGGTGGGTATTTTACACCTTGCGGACAAAACATAAAGTCGCTTCATTCAGGCTGCCTGAAAAATGCGACAGAATAATTTTGATTATAGCCATGTATATGGAGACTTTAACTCATGGAAACGCAAACTTATAACTACAAAGTGGTGCGTCAGTTTGCCGTCATGACAGTGATTTGGGGCATTGTGGGTATGTTGGTTGGTGTCATCGCCGCCGCACAACTGCGTTGGCCTGCGCTGAACTTGTCGGAAATTGCACCTTGGTTCCACTTCGGTCGCATTCGTCCATTACACACCAATGCAGTAATTTTTGCATTTGGTGGCTGTGGTCTGTTTGCCACTTCTTATTACATCGTGCAACGTACCTGTAATGTACGCTTGTTTGGTGGCAACATTTTGCCAGCAATTACCTTTTGGGGCTGGCAGTTGGTCATTGTGTTGGCGGTAATTACTTTGCCTTTGGGTTATACATCGGGCAAAGAATACGCTGAATTGGAATGGCCAATTGATATTTTGATTACCCTTGTTTGGGTGGTGTATGCGATTGTATTCTTTGGTACGATTGCCACGCGTAAAATCAAGCACATTTATGTTGCTAACTGGTTCTATGGTGCATTCATCTTGGCTGTGGCTTTGTTGCACATTGTGAATAGCATTGAAATTCCAGCAGGTCCGATGAAATCGTATTCAGTTTACTATGGTGCGATTGATGCAATGGTGCAATGGTGGTACGGTCATAACGCGGTGGGTTTTTTCTTAACTGCAGCCTTCTTGGGTATGATGTACTACTTTGTACCCAAACAAGCGGGTCGTCCTGTGTATTCTTATCGTTTATCGGTGGTTCACTTTTGGGCTTTGATTTTCACTTATATGTGGGCGGGTCCACACCACTTGCACTACACAGCTTTGCCTGATTGGACGCAATCTTTAGGTATGATCTTGTCTTTGATTTTGTTTGCACCTTCTTGGGGCGGCATGATTAACGGTATCATGACTTTGTCTGGTGCATGGCATAAGTTGCGTACCGACCCAATTTTGAAATTCTTGGTGGTGTCTTTATCGTTTTACGGTATGTCCACATTTGAAGGTCCAATGATGTCTATTAAAACGGTAAACGCATTGAGCCATTATACCGACTGGACTGTGGGACATGTTCATTCAGGTGCATTGGGCTGGGTAGGTTTTGTAACCATTGGTTCTATTTACTATCTTGTGCCACGTTTATACGGTCAAAAAGAAATGTACAGCATCAAATTGATTGATGCACATTTTTGGATTGCAACTTTGGGGGTGGTGTTTTACATCACTTCTATGTGGATTTCAGGTGTAATGCAAGGTTTGATGTGGAGTCAGCTCAATCCTGATGGTACTTTAACACACTCCTTTGTGGCCTCCGTGAGCCGTTCTATGCCTTACTACGCCATTCGTTTTGTTGGTGGTGCGCTGTATTTAAGTGGCATGTTCATCATGGCTTACAACGTTTATCGTACCATTACCAATGGCAAACCTGTTGAAGCAGAGATTCCAGCTCTGACTCAAGCACAACACCACTAATGCAGAAAGCAGGCTACCAAAATGAAATTACAACAACTGGTTGAAGAAAAAGTCGCATTTCTGATTGTGTTTACTTTAATAACCATCAGTGTAGGCTTATTCATACAAATTGTGCCGCTGTTTTTCAGTAAAGACGTGATTACACCAACAGAAGGTGTGAAACCTTACAATGCACTTCAAGTAGCAGGACGTGATATTTACATTCGTGAAGGTTGTTACAACTGTCATTCCCAAATGATTCGTCCTTTTCGTGCTGAAACAGAGCGTTACGGTCATTATTCTGTAGCGGGAGAATCAGTTTACGACCACCCATTCCAATGGGGTTCTAAACGGACGGGTCCTGATTTGGCGCGTGTTGGTGGGCGTTATTCTGATGAATGGCATCGCATTCACTTACTGAATCCACGTGAAGTGGTTCCAGAATCCAATATGCCTGCTTTCCCATGGTTAGCACGCAACAAAGTCAATCCTGACGAAGTTGTTCGCAATATGAAAGCATTGGCAAAAGTGGGTACCCCATATACTGAAGAAGATTACGCCAAAGCAGCTGAAGAATTGAAAGATAAATCTGAATTGGATGCGGTAGTCGCATATTTGCAAGGTTTGGGTCTGGCATTGAAAAACACAAGGTAAAATCATGGACATGACATGGGCGCGCGTCGCTTTCACAATCTGTGTATTCATCAGCTTTATGCTTGTACTGCTCATTGTTACCAGTAGACGCAATAAAGCCAATTATGATGATGCGGCAAAAAGCATAGTAGATGACCCCGATACACCACAAACGCCGCCCAAGTCCAACCTTGATAACGGAGTAAAATAATGGAATCACAATTCACTTCCCCGTTTTGGCACTACTACATCATTGCGATTGTGGTTGCCAGCTTCATCTTCATCATTTGGCTACTTTTTTCGCAAGACATTAAAGCCAAAAAAGAAGCACCCCAAAAAAATCAAGAAGTCCATACCACAGGACATGAATGGGACGGCATTCAAGAATACAGTAATCCTTTACCTCGTTGGTGGTTTTGGATGTTTGTTGCCACCATTTTATTCAGTATTGGTTATTTGGTTGCTTACCCAGGTTTGGGTGATTACAAAGGCACATTTGGTTGGACCAGTGCCAATCAATACGAAACTGATGTCAAAAAAGCCAATGAAGAAACCGCTCAACTTTATGCCAAATTCACAGGCATGAAAGTTGAAGATGTGGCAAAAGACACACAAGCCATGACCATAGGCAAAAATCTGTTTGATACTTATTGTATTCAATGTCATGGTTCAGATGCCAAAGGTTCGCGCGGTTTTCCCAACTTAACCGATACTGATTGGTTGTATGGTGGCACACCTGAAAAAATCCATGAAACCATTGCCAAAGGTCGTGTAGGCATTATGGTTCCTTGGGGGCCTGTATTGGGTGAAGATAGTGTACGCGATGCCACACACTTTGTTATGTCTTTATCGGGTAAAGAACACAATGAAGACCGTGCATTACGCGGTAAAGCAGTATTTGCAGCCAACTGTGCAGCATGCCATGGTGCAGAAGGCAAAGGCACAATGGGTATGGCCCCCAATTTAACTGATGATACATGGTTATGGGGTGGTAGTGAAAAAGCCATTATGGAAACCATTACAGGTGGTCGTCATAATCAGATGCCTGCATGGGAAGGTTTCTTGAATGAAGACAAGATTCATCTTTTAACTGCTTATGTTTGGGGTATTTCACACCCAGATAATAAGGCACTACCAACTGATAATACAGCTGCAACAAGCGAAAAATAATACAGTTTTATATTAATTATGGCTTTGATGAAGCTGCTTAGAACACGAAGACTGAATACCAATATGGGGTATTCAGTCTTTTATTTTATTAGTTGGGAAATCTTTTCAGGCAGCCTTTGTAGTAAAATGCAGCATTTTCAAAATCAGCGTGAAAACATGAAACATTTATCCTACGGCTTGACTGCATTGGTAGCGATTATCCTAGACCAAATCACAAAATGGGCGATTTTGGTGCGATTTGAATTTGCCGAACGTCTGAACATTATTCCAGATTTCTTTGATTTAACATTGGTTTACAACTACGGTGCGGCATTCAGCTTTTTGGCGAACCACAATGGTTGGCA
>NZ_JAUNEC010000052.1 GCF_030525755.1 Alysiella sp. | reverse complement strand
CATGGGCGGTATGGGTGGCATGGGCGGTTTCTAATCCCCACATTCCGTTAATTTGAAATTCAGGCTGCCTGAAAATAGTTGTATATATTTTCAGGCAGCTTGTTTTGAGACTAGCGTAGATTAAGATTTCACATTTATCCCAAGTTCTCTATTTAGACTTCCTGTCAAATATTAATTTTGCTTTTTGGCAAACAATACATAACAATTTATTAGAGCTAATCTTTAAGCTAAAAGGTTTGTATCTGCTTCAATTTCAAATGATTGAAATGGGGCATTTTGTTATATCAATGAATATTAATGAAAAAGAGCGGGTATCAAATCCGCTCTTTTTCATGCCAAGTTTAACGAATATCGTTGCTTTAATATGTTAAACGGTAATCATAAATGACTATTGCGTATGCCATTGGCAATATCACGCACTGCCGTAACATACATTCGACTGTTGTTGTAATGCCATACGCTGTAAAAATTGTTCAAACCAATAAAATAAGCAAATTGTTTAGGGGCAATTTCTAAACGATATAATACTGCACGCTCTTGGTCTGATACAGTTTGTTGTGGCATCACACCCATTTGGCGTAACTGCCCAACTGTGTAGGTTAAGGCAGTTTTTTGTTCCACAATTGACAATAATTGCGGGGTTAAAGGCATGGAAACAGGAATGACCATGCGTCCACCTGTTTGCCAACCGTGTTGTTTCAAATAATGAGCAATCGATGCTGCGGTATCTGGGACACTGCGCCAAATGTCGCGGCGACCGTCAAGGTCAAAATCCACTGCCCATTGTCGGAAACTAGATGGCATAAATTGTGGTAATCCCATTGCTCCTGCATAGCTACCCATAAATTCAAATGGACTACGTTTCTCTTCCTGTGCCAGTTTGAGAAATTCACTCAGTTCTTTTTGAAAAAATGCAGCACGGCGTGGATAATCAAATGCCAAAGTTGCCAAAGAATCGGCAACGCGTATGCTGCCTGTATTGCTACCATAATGGGTTTCAATACCAATAATGGCAACAATCACTTCGGGGGGGACGCCATAACGCGCTGCTGCTGCATCAATGACAGCTTGATGTGTTTGGTAAAATTTTTTGCCTGCGGCAATTTTGGTGGCATTGGCATTGTTTTTATGAAATTCATACCAAGGACGCGATGTAGATGGGCGATTCATTATGTCAATGATGTTACCGCGATACGCTGCTTGGGCAAAGAAATTATTCAAATACTGCGTATCCAAACCGTGAACTTGGTTTTGATAACGCATAAAAGCCTGTACATTGGGGTTTGCCAAATAACCAGTTTGTGAAATGGGGGCAGCAACTGCTTGATTGAATGCTTGTGTGGTTTGGTTTTGAACTGGTTGATGATATACAGTATTTGGCACTCTTTGAATGGAATAAACATAAGACGGGCTGGCACAAGACACTAAAAATAGAGTCAAAAAAATGATATTGTAAAAGAAAGGGCGTGTCATGGTTTCTCCTTTTAAATTGGTTATTTCAAATTGTTTGGTCAAGCAGAGTTTAAGATGAGCAAAATAACAACCTTCGTACCACAGGCTGCCTGAAAAATCAAAGTTTGCTTGCATCTGTTCAGACAGTATACCACTCGGAAAACTGTCCGAGTTTGGTTGTTTAAAATACAAATCATACAGTATTGCCAAGCCTTATCTGTACTCATCTTGAACGACTGTAAATATGGCTTTTAAGACGATTGTTTTTTCTTATTTTCCACTCGTTTTCGCCGTGCTTCTTTGGGGTCAGCAAACAATGGACGATAGATTTCAATACGGTCGCCATTTTGCAGTTGAATATCGTCTTGAATGACTTTGCCAAAAATGCCCAGTGGTGCAGTGGCAATGTCGATTGCGGGAAAATCTTGTGCTGCCATACTACCTGAAACAGCTTGACGTGCTGTGGTTTGAAGGCTGACATTCAAACGGTAAAGTTTTTGTTTTTGGGCATCGCCACAAACAATTTCTATTTCTATGCTGTTGTTCATATTGTGGATTTATTATACGCCATAGCGGTGATTGGCCTCTTGTACAAAAGCATCAACCAATTTGCCTGTTACGCTGCTGAATACAGGGTTCAGTAAACGTACCAATAAACCTGTTAATTCATAATTTAGAGTAAATTCAATTTTACAAGCATCATCGCCTAATGGAATAAAACGCCATGTACCATTAAGGCTTTTAAATGGTCCTTCCAATAAGCTCATGCGGATTTCATGGGGCGGTGTATTGTGGTTATGCGTGGCAAAAGATTGATGTACTCCCATATAATTCATAAAAATGCGGGCTTTTAGTTCGGTTTCGGTACGTGCGATGATTTCGGTTCTGCCGTACCAAGGTAGAAATCTGGGATAGTCTTCTACTCTGTCCACCAAAGCAAACATTTGTTCTGCGCTGTGTAAAACAAGTACCGATTTGGTTAAGGTTGTGGCAGACATTTTTCAGGCAGCCTTTCTGTATAGAGGTTATCTAAAAACACATATTTGATTTTTAGGCAGCCAGTTGTGGAAACAAATTACGCAGACCTGCTACCACTATTTCCACAGAAATGGCTGCTAAAAGCATACCCATGATGCGGTTGAGTATGGTTAAACCCGTTTGCCCTAAAAGTCCACTTACGCGTTCGGCAAGCAATAAACAAACGGTACAAAACAATGCGACTAACGCTCCCGCTGCAATAATGGCAAGCGTTTGTTGTACACTCGTTGCAGCTGTGGCATAAATGACCACTGTAGAGATGCCGCCTGGTCCTGCCATCATGGGCATGGCAAGTGGCACAACGGCAATGGTGGCAGGTGCTGGGTGTGTAGATTTCAAATGAATTTCATGGCTGTCATCTGTGCCAATATCGGGTTTGGCAGGATTGACACCACTGTTCATTAGAGAAACCGCAATCAAAAACATGAGCATACCACCACCAACACGAAATGAACCTGCGGAAATACCCAAAGCATTCAACAACCATGTTCCACATATGGCAAATACGGCAATAATGAGAAACACAGAAAGACCTGCAATTTGTGCTACTCGACGGCGTTCTCGGCGGCTGTATTGTCGTGTTAGCTCTAAGTAAACAGAAAGTGCGCCTGATGGGTTAATCAAAACCAAGAGCGCAAGCAAGATTTTACTGATTTCAAAACTCATGGTGGTTTTCCTGTTTCAGGCTACCTGAAAATGAAAGTGTACAACTTTTTCAGGCAGCCAGTTTATACACAATCTCATGAATATTCAGGTAACCGCAATTTTTTGCTACATCAATCATCAGGCTGCCTGAAAATCCCACTTTATATTAAAGAGATTCTCAATATTGGCGTTCTCGTCCTTCTCGTGCAATACCCATCATCAAAGCCATGATGAACATGATGGACAGTGTTGCCGTACCGCCATAACTAACCAAGGGCAATGGTACACCAACCACAGGTAAAATGCCGCTGACCATACCCATATTCACAAAAGCGTAGCAGAAAAAAGTCATGGTTAAAGCACCTGCCAATGTGCGACTGTACAACGTGGGCGCTTTGGCTGCAATGTACAAACCGCGTCCCAATATCAATATATAAACCAGTAATAACAAAATATTGCCAATAAGACCAAATTCTTCGCTGTATACAGCAAAAATGAAATCAGTAGTGGCTTCGGGAATATAGTCTAAATGGGTTTGCGTACCATTGAGCCAACCTTTTCCCCATACCCCACCCGAACCAATGGCAATCATGGATTGTAAAATGTGGTAGCCCGCGCCAAGTGGATCTTTACTGGGGTCAAGCAAAGTTAATACTCGCGTTTTTTGGTAGTCATGCATGCCGTAATTCCAAATCAAGGGTAAAGATACGGCAAATAAAACTACAGAAGCAAATAATGCTTTCCAAGGTAGACCTGCAAAAAAAATCACAAACATGCCTGATGCCATAATCAGCGTTGCTGTTCCTAAATCAGGCTGTTTTAAAATTAACCCACCTGGTATCACAATAATGGCTATCGCAACAATGTAATGATACCAAGCCAGTTTGCTTTCATAACGCTGGAAAAACCATGCCACAGTCATGGGCAAACCGATTTTCATGATTTCTGATGGTTGAATGCGAATAAAACCCAAATTAAGCCAACGTGTTGAACCGTTTACCGTAATACCGAAAAAATGTACGCCCAATAATAAAACCACACCCATCACATACAAAGGTAAGGCGAACCACGATAAGGTTTTTGGGGGAATACGTGCTATGGTAAGCAATAAAATCACACCCAATATTGTATGTATGGTTTTGTTTTGCAAACGTCCGATGTCTTGTCCATCTGCTGAATACAGCAAAAACATGCTCATCAAGTAAACTGCCAATAAGGCATAAAACAACCATGGATCAAGCGGATCCCATAAAGCACGTTTGATTTTGACCAGTAAGTTGCTGTCTTTTTCACTCATCATGGTGCAGCACTCGCAGCAGTTGATGCAGCAGGAGCTGCTTGAATATTTGGGGTTTGTTTTTTAGCAGCTTCAAAAGCCGATAAAACCGATTTGTGATTGCCTGAAACCGCTGATTTACTTTGCTCTAACAAGGGATTAGCCGTATGCCGAGCACCTTGTATTGTGCTTTCTAATTGGTTTGTTTTAAATTTCAGTAAATAAAAATCGCTTAATTGGCGTGCAGCAGGTGCAGCATTGGCACCCCAACCTGCATTTTCCAAAATAACGGCAATCGCAATTTGTGGTTTTTCTACTGGCGCAAAAGACACAAACCAAGCATGGTCGCGGTGTTGCTCACGCAATGCGGCAGCATTATAGCTTTTACCTTGTGCGATTTGTACCACTTGTGCCGTACCAGTTTTTCCCCCCATGCTGTATTGCAAGCTACTACCAATCGCGCGGGCGGTACCGCCTGGCTGTAAAACACGTTGCATAGCACGTTTTACATATTCAAAATTGCTTTGTGAATAAGGTAATTGACGTTCTGGCTTGGGGTCAATTACAGTAATTTTTTGATTTTCATGGTCTAATAATTCTTTAACCAAGTGTGGACGAAACACGACACCATTATTTGCCAAGATAGCAGTCGCATGTGCCATTTGTAAAGGTGTGTAGGTGTTATAGCCCTGCCCTATGCTCACAGGCACCATTTCTGCAATGTTCCAACGGCGGCGGTTTTCAGGCAGCTTGGCAAAACGTCTGGCTTTCCACTCTGGTGTAGGCAACACCCCTTTGTATTCATTGGGCAAATCAATACCTGTTTTTTCACCTAAACCAAATGATGCCAAGTAAGGTGCGGTTTTTTCAATACCCAGCTCAAAACCCAAACGATAAAAAAAAGTATCCGAAGAAACTTGAATTGCTTTGGACAAGTTGGCTGAACCGTGTCCGCTGCGAACTGAATCACGGAATAAATGGGTGGTACCTGGTATGCTCCATGCACCAGGTGCAGGTACAACGGTTTGCTGCCCAATTTTGCCACTTTCCAACAATGCCATACCCATAAAAGGTTTAAAAATGGAACCAGGTGGGTACAAACCTTGTGTTACACGATTAATTAAAGGACTCTCCCAATTTTCATTGAGAGCTTTCCAATTATCGCTGTTTATGCCATCAATAAACAGATTGGGGTCAAAAGTGGGGTTAGATACGAATGCTAATACCCCGCCTGTTTGCGGGTCTATCGCAATCAATGCACCACGCTTGCGCCCCATAATGCGCTGCGCTTCTTGTTGCACACGGATGTCCATAGATAAACGCAGGGTTTGGCCTGTTTGCGGTGGTTCAGAATGAATCACGCGAATGATATTGCCCGCTGCATCTTTTTCCACTTCTTGATACCCAGGTAAACCGTGTAATTGTTCTTCATAATAGGCTTCCAAGCCTGATTTCCCCATGTGTGTTGTACCACGATAAGCTGCAGTTCGATTGTTTTCTTCCAGTTTCTTGGCATCGCTGTCGCTGATGCGTCCGATGTAGCCTAAAAAATGTGCCGTTAATGCACCAAATGGGTATTCGCGGAAAGTACGCGCATTGATTTCTACACCTTTAAATAAATATAAACGTGCCGCCAAACGCGATGCTTCATCTGATGTCAGTTTCATTTTAAGTGGCACTTTATCATGAGCACGCAGGTCTATACGGAGCTTGTTAAAACGTTTGATGTCCGCTTCACTAATATCAACATAAACCCGTAAACGTTCAATCAAATCGTTCATTTTGCCTTCAATTTGATTGGGGGTAATCTCCAATGAATATGCAGGATAATTGCGTGCTAAAACCACACCGTTTACATCGGTAATTTCACCACGAATGGGAGGAATGGGAATTAAACTGATGCGATTGGTGGTGGCTTTTACCAAGTAATCATCGTGTTTGAGTACTTGCAAATAGAAAAAACGCGCTGCCAAAATACCAAAGAAAAACACAATGACCAAAAACGCCACCATCAAACGCAAAATAAAATCACGCTGACGGGTGCGGGCATAAAAAGTATGGCTGCCTGAATGGTGAGTAGTTTTTTTCATCGACGCAACTGACGGAAGTTCAAAATGGAAACCATGATTTTATTGATGAGTGGCCACAAAAACGCACCAATAAATGGCGAAATAAACGTGAACCAACCTGAAAAACGGTTATCAAAGCGCAGACGCACTAATACCAATACGATTTCCGCTACCATCAACGCACCCGCAACCATTACAGCTTGCGCACCATAGTTATACAATACAATTTGACGGCGATAACGAATTATCACATGTGCTGATAGAATGTATGCTAATGCATGTTGCCCCAAAGGCGCAGCCGTGCCAATGTCCACCAATAAGCCAATGAGAAATGCTGTCCCCACATCTACATTTTGTGGGCGATTGATAAGCCAGTAGTACAACATCAACGCGCTAAATTCAGGCAGCCAATAAAACAAGCTGCCTGAAAACGGGATAAAGTCAAACAACATAGCAAGCAACAAACTGATGTAAATCAGTCGCAAAGGCACACGGCTGTAAAAATTGTCGTTGTCATTCATGTTAAGGTATAGAAGTGGCAACTGCGGAAGCAGCAGACGCAGAAAGGGTTTCAGGCAGGCTGGTTTGTGGCAAAACCAAAACGTATTTGCTTTTTTGCATCGCTGCCATGGGTTTTAAATCAACACGGTAATAAGGTGTACCCGCATTGCGTCCTATTTGTGTAACGGAAGCAACAGGAATACCAGCTGGATAAACACTGTCAATGCCTGATGTTACCAACACATCATCAATTTTCAAATCGGCATCAGTAGGGAAATAACGCAAAGCAATTTTGCCACCACCTCCATGCGCCAAAGAACGAATGTGTGTGCGTGCTAACATCACGGGGATTACGATATTGCTGTCAGTCAGCATAGTAATTTCCGCAGTTAATGGGTGTGCCTGACTGACTTGACCCAGCAAACCATATTGATCCACCACCGCATCACCTTGCTGTACACCATCACGACTGCCTTTATTGATGATGATGCGCGTGGATAAAGGTTCTTTACCATCTGAAATCACTTCGGCAGCAACAGTAACAGGTAAACCATGATGATGTAAAACCATCAATGATTTCAAATCCGAAAGTTCTTGACGTTGCACATCAGTATGATGCGCTTCCATTTTTAAACGCGCATTTTCCTGAACCAAACGTTGATTTTCGCCCAATAGATAAGCTTGCGACTGCAAAAACGCGCTACTGTATTCATACCACTCCACAGGTTGGTTAGCAAGCCATTGAAGGGGATACAAAGCAGCAGCAGCATAACGCTTAACGGTTTGTACTGCCGCAAAACGACTATCAAGCATCAAAAGTGCAATGGCAACAAAAGACAACAGTATCACTTTATTAACAGAACTGATGCCACGGCGTGCAAAAGACAAAGATGGGTCAGACATAATAGATTGAACATTTACTTTCAGGCAGTCTGAAATGAAGTTGTCATTATCAGCCTGTTTTGTGATTAAAGACCACCTGAAAACCCCAACTTTACCCAATTATCCTGTTTTCAGGCAGCCTTGACGATTGAAAATTAAGGATTGCTCACAAACACCGAATTAAGTTTGCCAATGTAGTCCAAAGCCTTACCCGAACCACGTGCCACACAAGTAAGTGCATCTTCTGCAATCAGCACAGGTAATCCTGTTTCTTCCGCGAGCAAGCGGTCAAGTCCTTTTAATAAAGCACCACCGCCCGTCAATACTAAACCACGTTCAGCAATATCCGCACCCAATTCAGGTGGCGTTTGTTCAAGTGCATTGCGTACTGCTTGCACGATTTGGCTCAATGGGTCAGCCAATGCTTCTAGAACTTCATTGGACGTAATCGTGAACGCGCGTGGAATGCCTTCCGCCAAATTGCGCCCTTTCACTTCCATTTCCATTACTTCTGCACTTGGGAATGCCGTACCAATACGTTTTTTGATTTCTTCAGCTGAGGCTTCACCAATCAACATGCCATAATTACGGCGTACATATTGGATAATTGCATCATCAAACGTGTCCCCCCCCACTCGCACCGAATGCGAATACACTACGCCAGAGAGTGAAATCACACCTACTTCGGTTGTACCACCACCAATGTCTACCACCATAGAACCAGTTGGTTCTTCAATCGGCAAACCCGCACCAATCGCCGCAGCCATAGGCTCTTCAATCAAATTCACGCTGGATGCACCTGCGGCCAAAGCTGAATCACGAATTGCCTTACGTTCCACCTGTGTTGAACCACAAGGCACACAAATCACAATGCGCGGCGCAGCTGCCCACTTGCTGTTGTTCACTTTACGAATGAACTCTTTAAGCATTTTTTCAGTAACATTAAAATCCGCAATCACACCATCTTTCATAGGACGAATCGCCTGAATACTACCAGGTGTACGCCCCAACATTTTTTTTGCTTCTGCGCCCACAGCCAAAGTGTCATTCTTACCAAAATGGTCGGTTTGCACAGCTACCACAGATGGCTCGTCCAATACAATACCTTTGTTTTTAATGTAAATCAAAGTGTTGGCTGTGCCTAAATCAATCGCCAAATCATTGGAGAAATAGCGTGTAATAAAATGCAACATAAAAAATCCTAGAAATAATGAATTGAAACAATTAAGTAATTTCATGCCGATGTAGCAATGCTGCCCCAAAATCGTCATGCTTGGCAATCTGTTTTAGGTTATAATCGCGCCCTGTATTTGCGCAATATAAAAATAACGCGCAATGATACCCTAAATCACACAATCACAAAACGAAATTTTAAGGATTTAACCATGTCTCTAACTATGAACGATGTAGAAAAAATCGCCAAATTGTCGCGTTTGGCATTGAATGATGACGAAAAAACGGCAACTTTGGATAAACTCAATGCCGTTTTTAACTTGGTAGAAAAAATGCAAAGTGTCAATACCGATGGTATTGAGCCGATGTCGCACCCGCATGAAGTGGCCTTGCGTCTGCGTGAAGACCAAATTACCGAAACCGACCGCGCTGCTGCATACCAAACCGTTGCCCCCGAAGTACGCGAGCGTTTGTATATTGTACCACAAGTAATTGAAGATTAAGGAATAGTGTTAACAAAAATTGTCAAATTTTCGACCAAGCAAATGAAATTGTTGGCGCAACCCGATGATGGCGTGATTAAGGAAGTGTGTCAGCGCTTGGGCATGAATGAACCTGCCGCACCCAATACCGCCACACCACCAAGCAATGTGCCTAATGCCCCCGTTGTCGCACCCCCTACCCCCAATGCTGATACACCCCAAGCTGTTTCAGCCAGCCAAGCCGTTGCTGCACCCGATGCCAACAAAGCACCGCAGCCAGAAAACACCAGCGACAAAAACACCCAAAACAAACGCAAAAAGAAAGAAAAAATCAAAGCCACCGCCAAACAACAAAACGAAAAAACGGACAAGCAACCCAATCCAGCCGAAATTGATTTCATCAATCAAAGCAAGCAAAACACGCCTGCAACGCAGCCTAAAAACAACAATCAGCCCAATCCGCAGCCTGTTGTACCAGCACAAAATGCAGCACCCGATGTCGCGCCTGTGCAACACGAGCCTTTGCCCGATGATTTTTGGACAATTGGTGCGCCACAAGAATAGTGGGATTTTTCAGGCAGCCTGAAACATTTTTTATGGAGACAAATCATGCACAAAATCCTGTTGTCCCTATTGCTGTTGAGCAGCGCAAACGCCTTTGCCCAATTCAGCGAACAAGCCAAACGCGCCAACCCAAATGCCGCACGTTTGTTGGGCATTCAAGGTAAAACGCTGTCGGTTGCCAATCGCGAAGACCTTGAACACCCCAGCATTTTAGGCAAACACCAAACCGTGCTCTACCCCGATAGCATACGCGCCACAGGCAAAACTACCCACGAAGTCGCCATTGAAATGCGACAAAACGGCAAACCTGTGTTACGCGAATGGTGGCAAATGGATTGCGGTAAACAATCCCATTTTGCCGCACGCACCGCCAGCGTGAATTTTGTGCAAAATCAGTTATACGATGAAAAACCGCCCGCCGAGTTTGCCCAATTTCGTCATTTGAAAGGCGATGTTTCGCTGAATTTGGATTACCAATACGCGCAAATGCACGGCAAACACGCTTTTGTTCAGGCAGCCTGCAAACATGTTCGCAAAAACAAATAAACTTTTTTCAGGCAGCCTGAAAGGTTAAAATCATGAAAAAATGGTGTTTTTCAATCATGATGACAATGGCATTGTCCGCACAAGCCCAATTTGTTGAAATCCACGACACAGACGGCTACACCAATCTCCGCGCCGAAGCCAACACGCAAAGCCGCGTGATGACGCGCATTTACAATGGGCGTTTTGTCTACATCATGTCAAATGCCGCACCGCACACGCCACCGAAAAACTGGCTTTTTGTGCGCCACCATGATGACAAAAACCAGCTCCAAGACGGCTGGTTGCACCACTCACGCGTGCGCGAATTGAGCGGCAAAACGATAAACCATACAAAAAGCGTACGCGGTTTTGCCTGCACCCATTCCGATGTGCAACTGTATGTGGAAATGGGCAAATTTGATTACGCCGCCCATAAAAAATACTTTGGCGGCAAGAATTTAAACAGCGAATATCCCATTTTGCATACTTACAAAGGCAAAACCATGTATGGCACAGACGGTAGCATTCCGAGAACCGCCTACACGTCCATGACGTTGGTGCAAAACGGTCACCGCCACGTCATCGCCCCAGCCGCCTTTGAACACCTGTTCAACCCCTATTTTGAAGGCATGGACAAAGGCATAGACCACATTTGCCAGTACGACAGCAAGCGCAAACGCCTGTATTTGCAGGCTTGGAACAGCGATGGTGCGGGAAGTTATACGGTGTTGTTTGTGTTTGAAAATGGCAAAGTGCGCGAAGTCTTGCCGATGGACATCACATTTTGAATTTCAGGCTGCCTGAAAGGTTAAAATCATGCAAAAATCCTTTATTTTATTGACATTATTGTTTTCAGCCTGCCACATTCAGGCAGCAGCCTGTACCCTGACGGCAAACAGCATAGGCAGCATAAAATTGGGACAAACCCTGTCGCAAGTCAAACGCCAATTTCCCAAAATCAAATTGGCACAAACCCAAGATGCCGAAGGTGCTGCATTAACCGAAATCCGATTGGACAAAAACACCGTTATCTATGCCCATGTTGATGAAAATACAAAGAAAATTGATTTTTTAGAAACCTTTTCATC
>NZ_JAUNEC010000051.1 GCF_030525755.1 Alysiella sp. | reverse complement strand
CGGGTTGCAAAACGTATTCGCCCAACTGTGCCAATGCGTCAGGAATGCGTTGATTCTCTTGTAAAAATTCAGGAAACACCGCCAAAATGCGACCTGCCAGCGAAATGTCTGCCAATTCAAACTGCACATCGGCGTGTTTGCCAAAGGCGCGGATAATCGGCAAAAACGATTGGGTTGCCAACGCTGGGGCTTCATCGGTGTGGGTGTAGATGATGGTACTCATGGTGTAAACTCCTGTGGTTGAATTTTTTCTTGTAAGGCTGCCTGAAAGCGAGAGGCTCATCAAACAGACGCTGCATTATGGCATATTTTTGTGTTTTTTTGCATTTGTAATTAAGACTTAATGAATATTGGAAGACAGTAATGGTAATTGGGTTAAATGGTTATGAACGCCTAACGCGGTAAAGCAAAAACTTGCACCCAATAATGTTGGTAACGACTATCGGACGAGTAGGCATAGGCGATACCTGTTTCTGTCGCATTGTCATCCATGATATTGGCACAATGCCCTTCACTTGTTAGCCAACGCATTAAGGTTTTTTCAAAATTTTCATCGCCTGCTGCGATGTTTTCTGATGCCATTAAATAGGTATAACCCGTTTTTTTAATGCGAGAAAATGGTGTAGAACCATTTTGACCGTTGTGGCTGAAAAAATTGTCCTTTGCCATCTCGTTGGCATGATTTTGTGCAACTTGTTGCAACAAACGATTACTGGATAAAGGTTGGGCTGGTGGATAATTTATTTTGCCGCATTTTCGTCCTTCAGCGCGTATTTGGTTGATGGCATTAAGCCACTCTGTTTCATTAGCTTGCGCGGTGGCATTGAGCCACAACAAAATCGCCAAACTTATTTTGGTTTTCATGATTTATTCCTGTTTTTCAAAAATCAAGCTGTCTGACATACAGTCGTAAAAGTGAAAAAGCAATATAAGGCGGCAACGAAGGACGTTGGCAACACCGTAGTGCTTTTTCAATTCTGTGACTATGCAATCGGCAACTGTACTCTTTTCATTCAATCATTTGAATGTCTTGTTTGGCGTGTTTGAACTTATCTTTCAAAACACCCAAAACATGACTGTCGGTGTACCAAATTGGGCTTTCAGGCAGCCTTATCATGCCGTTTTGGCACAATAATGTGATGCTTTGTCCGCTTATGGGGTCGGTTTCGGTAATTTGTACACGCGCCATTTTGCCCCAATCGGCAGAACGCAAACTGCGCCAATTCGTCTGAACACAATGGTTATGCGCCAAATGGTCTTGCGTTTGACAGGCTGGCACACAAGTCGATACGACAGAAACAGGACAAGGCACACCTTTGGGCAGCGTTTCGGAAATGCCCAGTTGCGTAGGGCAGATACTTTGTTCACGCGCCCAATCATTTAATGCTCGCTTTGCACCTTTGGGGTGCAAAAACAAACCCCGTGGCGGTTCGGCATGAAACCCACTCTTCAAAGGACGAATACGCGCTTTCAGGCAGCCATCTTGTGGGTCGGTATCAAAATACACGCTGTGTCGCCCTGTGCTGCTTTGTTCAATCTTTAAACCCCATTTATGCAAACTTTGTGCTCGCAACATCGCCGCATGCAAAACCCCAACCGCCGCTACAAATTCCACACTTTCAGGCAGCCTACCTAAACGTTTTAAATGGTGCAAATGCGCTACGGTTTCACGATAGGCATATTGATGTACCTTAATGTCGCATACCACACCAGCATGGTCTCGCCAAATTGTGATGCCTGCAGCATCGGCAATGTTTACCAACGATGCTTTCAAGCTGCCTGAAACACTTTCAGGCAGCCAAGCCTGTGTCAATAAACGCGCTTGTTGTCGCCATAAATCGGCACCACGTTGTTTTAAGGCAATTTGCAAATAATGTGCCAAAGCCAATACATCACTCATCGCCCGATGCCGACTGCCACCATCAATATTATGACGTTGCAAAATCGCTTCCAAGCTGTGTTTATGATGCTCGGGATACAATTTGCGCGACAGTTGCACGCTACACAAAGAAGGCATACCCAACATCAAACCATTGCGGCGACATTCATTGAGTAAAAAGTGGTAATCAAAACGGCTGTTGTGGGCAATCAATAAACTGCCACGCAAAAAGTGCATCACACTAGGTAAAAATGCCGCTGCTGTAGGTGCAGAATCCGTCATTTCATTGCTAATGCCCGTTAAATTCGTGATAAACGGCGAAATTTCACGTTCTGGATTAATCAGTTGCTGCACAGCAGTAATTTGTCCCTGATGAAAATGTAAAAATGCCATTTCCGTGATGCGGTCACCAAACACATCGCCACCAGTGGTTTCCAAATCTAGAATCACCACAGGAACAGCATAATGTTGTTGGAAAAAAGCAGCCAAGTCTTGCAAATCACTCATAAAAATATCCTTTTATTTAATGATATTATACAATTTACACATTTTTTTGTGTATCTTGCTTGACAGGCTGCCTGAAAACCAAGATAATGCCAACCTTTGCTGCACCCGTAGCTCAGTTGGATAGAGTATTTGGCTACGAACCAAAGGGTCGGGCGTTCGAATCGCTCCGGGTGCGCCAGAAAATTTATTCCGCGCCCATCGTCTAGCGGTTAGGACATCGCCCTTTCACGGCGGTAACCGGGGTTCGATTCCCCGTGGGCGTGCCAATTTTTAAGAAAACCCCTACTGAAATCAGTAGGGGTTTTCTGTTTATCTATAAAATTCAGACTGTCTGAAACACAATCATGTCCTTTTCAAGTTACAATGTATTTTTGTTTTCAGCAGGACAGTATTTCATGTACATCGCAAATCGCGCTAAAAAACGCCCATGGCTGCCTTGGTTAGCAGGTTTTTTGTTACTGACTTTTCTCATCACATTTTTCAAACTGCTCGGTCCCATTCTGTCGCCCTTTATTGTGGCGGCGGTTTTGGCATATATTTTGAATCCTTTGGTGGACAAATTGTGTCGCTTACGCATCAGCCGTACACGTGGTGCGTTGTGGGTCATGTTGTTCAGTTTCATGCTGCTGATTGGTTTATTGTTGGTTATTGTGCCGATGTTGATTGAACAGGTAAACAACATCATTGGGCGCATTCCTGCTGTGGTTGATTGGGTGCAAAATCGGGCTTTACCTTGGTACAACGCCCGTTTTGGCGAACATCTTGCCATTAACGAAGCCACTGTTACCAATTGGCTGCGTGCCAACGCTTCACTCATTCAAACCCATTTACAAAAAGCCATGCCTGTTTTGATGCAACAAGGCAGTGCCTTAGCGGTGGGTTTGGGCAATTTGGTGTTGTTGCCTTTGTTGCTCTACTATTTTCTGCGCGATTGGCCTTTGTGGTCAAAAGGCGCACATCGCCTTGTGCCACGCCGTTATGTAAACATTTACACCCGTGTAACGGGCGAAATGGACACCGTATTGGGCGAGTTTTTGCGTGGACAGTTAATGGTTATGCTAATTATGGGGCTGATTTACGGTATCGGTTTAATGCTGGTGGGTTTGGATTCAGGTTTTGCAATTGGCATGGTGGCAGGCATTTTGGTGTTCATTCCCTACTTGGGGGCGTTCACAGGTCTGCTGCTGGCAACATTGGCTGCCGTTTTACAATTTGATTCATGGCACGGTTTATTGATGGTGTGGGGTGTATTTGGTATTGGACAATTTTTAGAAAGTTTTTTCATCACACCACAAATTGTGGGCGACCGCATCGGTTTATCGCCATTTTGGGTGATTTTCTCGCTGATGGCATTTGGACAACTGATGGGTTTTGTCGGTATGTTGGTTGCGTTACCTTTGGCGGCTGTGTGCTTGGTTCTGATACACGAAGGCAAGCGCACTTATTTAAACAGCCGTTTTTACAATCGGGAAACATAAAATGAACACATCAATCTTGATTATCGGCATGGGTTTTCTCGGTCGTCCTTTGGCAGAACGATGCCACCAATACGGCATGAACGTTCGCGCCGTGAAACGCCAACAAACATCAGACGACATCAATTTGCCCATTCACATGGACTTCGTGGCACTCTCTCCTACTTTCAGGCAGCCTGAATGGAGCAATTATCCCACATGGGTGATTTTATTGCCTCCAACGGGCATTAAAGATTACACTGCCACTATCGCCCAACTCACACAACATGCCCACGAAAGCCAAATCAAGCATCTGATTTACGCCAGCAGCATCAGCGTTTATGGCAATCAAGCGCGACAATGCGATGAACACAGTAGCTTAAATCCCGAAAGTCAATCTGCCCAAAGCATTGTTGCTGCCGAACAAAGCTGCCTGAATACAGGTATTGACCATACCGACATCTTGCGTTTGGCTGGACTGTATGCCGCTGAACGCCACCCCATTAACAGTTTGCTCCAACGTCAAAATATCAAAGGCGCAGCACAAGCCGTTAATATGCTGCACCGCGACCGTGCTGTTGCTGCCTTGTTTCAGGCAGCCTTAAACCCCAACGGCACACGCATACGCAATATTGTGGAAAACGACCATCTAAGTCGCCAAGTTTTTTACCGCCGTGAAGCCCAATCGCTCGGATTACCTGAACCCCATTGGGATACTAGCGACACCGATACAAACGGGCGCATCATTACCAGTTTATACACCGACTTGACCTAAAACCCTGTTCCCAAATGGGTTGCACATCGCCATGCTGCCTGAAACCCAACAACCCTATTTTCATGATTTTGAATAAGGAATAACAAAATGGGCTGGTTCTCATCAAACAAAAAAGCCCCCTTTTTCCTTGCCACCATAACGCCCCCTGATGCTCAAATTGACGCTTACTTGGGCATCGTACACGGCGAAGCAATTATTGGTGCCAATATCTTTCGCGATATGTTTTCCAGCGTACGTGATGTAGTAGGCGGACGTGCAGGCGGTTATGAACGTGCATTGGCTGGCGCACGTAATGCAGCCCTAGATGAAATGAAAGCCGCTGCCAAAGAACTTGGCGCAAACGGCATCATCGGCATTGACTTTGATTACGAAGTATTGGGCGAAACCAATGGCATGATGATGGTCGTGGTCTGTGGTACAGCCGTTAAAATCGCCACCTAAAAAAATTGAAATACCATGTTTGAAACGACCATATTGTGGTTCATCATGGCAATTTGTGTCCTCTATCTGATTTAAACCTGCATTCATCAAAAAATTATTGTGAAATCAATTCAAATACCCCAATTGCTTCAATGTGTGCAGTTTGAGCAAACAAATTCATGATGCCTGCTGCCTGAAAACGGTAGCCTTTTTGTACCAAAATGGCGGCATCGCGTGCGAAAGTAGCAGGATTACAGGATACATAGGCGATTTTTTGTGGCAAAAATGGCGCGTGTAAGGATTGAACCACTTCCCATGCGCCTGCGCGTGGTGGGTCTAGCAGCATTTTGTCAAACTTGCCCCATGTTGCCAGCGTTTTTGGGGTAGTTTGAAATAAATCGGTGGTAACAAAATTGGCGTTGTGTATGCCGTTGGCGCGTGCATTATGCGTTGCACGGCTTGTTAATTCGGGCGAGCCTTCTAAACCTAAAACGCGTGCGCCTGTTTTGGCGAGAGGTAAGCTGAAATTGCCCAGCCCACAAAAGAGGTCTGCGACTTTTTCATGGGGTTTTACGTCCAATAGGCGAACGGCACGCGATACCATGATTTCGTTTAAAGCCTGATTGACTTGTGTGAAATCATTGGGTTGAAAGGGTATGTGTAAACCAAATTCAGGCAGCTTGTATGCCAAAGGTGGTGCATTTTTTGGGGTGGACAATATGGCTTTTTTGCCTTGTTGTTGCCAGATTTGCCAATCTGCGGTGTTGAGGGCGTTCAGGCTGCTTGAAAGTTGTTGCAGGGCTTTTTTAGGCAGCGTGTTGCGCGTGATGAAATTGACATAAGCCGCTTGGTCAGCTGTTGCCAATTCAATCGCATTGATGTCTGATTGTGTGTGTTGCATGACAAAATCATGCAGGGTTTTCAGGCTGCCTGAAAGCGTAGGGTGCAATACTGGGCATTCATGAAGATGTACCACGCGTTTGCTGCGTTTGCCCAGAAAACCGATGTGTGCCGTTTTGCTGTTTTCAGGTAGCCGAACGGTTAGTCGCGTGCGATTGCGGTAGCCCCATGCTGCGCCGTATAAAGGTGGCAGGATTTGAGCTGGGAAAACTTTGCCCAATCGTTGTAATTGTTCTTCAAAAATCCGTTGTTTATGGGCAACTTGGGCGGAAAATTCGGCGTGCTGCAAGGCACAACCACCACAATCTTGATAATGGCGACAAGCTGGTGTAATGCGTGATGCTGTCGGTTTGATGATGGTTTGGGTTTGTGCTTCATCAAAATGGCTTTTGCGTTGTACAATTCGTGCTGATACGGTTTCCAAAGGCAATGCGCCTTCAATGAAAACGGTTTTGCCGTTTACGCGTGCCACGCCGCGACCTTCGTAATCCAGAGCATGAACGGTGACCAAAATGGTTTGAGGTGTTTCGGTATTCATGGTGTGGCATTATAGCCCAAAGTGTTTCAGGCAGCCTGAAAAGACAGCATGAAATAGAGAGCCTATGTTCATTATCATAAAATAGCTTACTTTTATCGCCATTTTATGCATCTACTGCGTTGGCTTAAAAAGCCGCCTTATATTCGCAAAAGTGGTCAATAAAATCGAGCCATCAATCTTACGAATACAGTTTCATAGTTGTAGAATGAAAAAGCAGTACACGGCAACAATGTCCGCCGTGTACTGCTTTTTCACTTCTGCAATTTAAAATATAAGGTTATTGTGGTAAATGCGGGTTCATCAAATTTTGTGGCGACAACACTTTATCCAGCTGCGTTTCGTCCATCAAACCCAATTCCAATACCACTTCGCGTACATTTTTGCCTGTTTGGGCGCAGATTTTACCAACTTTATCGCCATTGTGATGCCCGATAATCGGATTTAAATAAGTCACAATGCCAATGGAATTTAAGACATTGTTGAGACAGGTTTCTGTATTGGCGGTAATGCCTTGAATACAGCGTTGGTTCAAATTGTCGCAGGCGTTGGCAAGCAGACGCAGGCTTTCAAAAATACATTGTGCGATAACGGGTTCCATCACATTCAGTTGCAATTGTCCCGCTTCGGCTGCAAAGGTAACGGCGGTATCGTTGCCGATGACCTTGAAACACACTTGGTTAACCACTTCGGGTATCACGGGATTGACTTTGGCTGGCATAATGGACGAGCCTGCTTGCATTTCAGGCAGGTTGATTTCTTTTAAACCTGCGCGTGGACCTGATGACAATAAGCGCAAGTCATTGCAAATTTTGGATAATTTTACAGCAGTGCGTTTTAAAGCAGCATGCAGACTCACATAATCGCCACAATCCGAAGTTGCGGTAATCAAATTGGGTGCCAGTTTACAAGGCAAACCTGTAACGGCGGATAATTTTTCTACCACCAAAGGGGCGTAACCTTGTGCGGTGTTCACGCCTGTGCCAATGGCGGTTGCCCCCAAGTTTACGGTCAGCAAATCTTGGCGCACATGGTTGATGTGGGCGCGTTCGTCCGCCAATAGTGCGGCAAAACCAGCAAATTCTTGTCCCAAAGACATGGGTACAGCATCTTGTAATTGGGTGCGTCCCATTTTTAAAATATCTTTAAATTCATTGGCTTTGCATTCTAATGAAGTTTGCAATTCGCCCAATTTTACCAATAATTCATCGCTGGCACGGTAAAATGCCAAACGCATTCCCGTTGGATAAGCATCGTTGGTAGATTGTCCTGCGTTCACATCGTCCATAGGGTTAATGATGTTGTAACTGCCTTTGGCGTGTCCCAAGTGTTCCAGAGCAAGATTGGCGATGACTTCGTTGGTATTCATGTTTACCGAAGTGCCTGCGCCACCTTGAAATGCGTCAGATGGAAATTGGTCTAAACAACGGTTTTTTAATAAGATTTCATCACAAGCTACTTCAATGGCATAAGCGGTTTCGCTTTTGATGACACCCAGTTGCCCATTGGCTTGGGCTGCGGCTTTTTTGACTTCCGTCATGCCTTTGATGAATAATGGAAAATCGGAAATGGTTTCGCGGGAAATGTGAAAATTCTCCACAGCACGTAAAGTATGAATGCCCCAATAAGCTTCGTTGGGAATGTTGCGTTCGCCCAATAAATCGTATTCGGTTCGTGTTGCCATGATTGTATCCTTTTTTGGCATAATTGACTAAAAAAGCGATTATATTTGATTTAATTTAAGTATGATTATTTCTTTTGTGCAATGGGCTGCTTGAAAGATTGTTTCAGGCAGCCTAGAATTTGGGTGTTGTAAAAATGAGATAAAAACAACAAAGCAGGTGGTTTGTTGTATCATCATACTTTTGATTTTTCTTAATTTAACAAATCATCATGCAAATGAAAAAAATTCTGATTGGATTAAGTGTTTTGAGTCTGTCTTATATGGCACAAGCCGCGCAAACTACGCCTGTTCCTGATGTTGCACCAGCAGCTTCGGGTTTTCAGGTGGTCATTAATGTGCCACAACAGCGATTGTTTTTGTATCAAAATGGCAAATTAAGGAAAGTTTATCCTGTTGGCGTAGGCAAAAGCATCACGCAAACCACTTTGGGTGAACACACCATTGGCGCAAAAGCGTTTAACCCAACTTGGCATATTCCCTTGTCTATTCAGCGTGAACGTGGCGATGGCGTGAAAACCGTGCCACCAGGTCCAAAAAATCCGCTCGGACCTGTTTTTGTGCGTTTGGGTAATCCCAAATTGGGTTTGGGCATACATGGCACAAGCAATCCCAGCAGTGTGCCAGGTGTGGTCAGTCATGGTTGTGTGCGTATGAAGTCGCCCGATGCGCTGGAATTTGCGCGTACCATTACCAGTGGTTCGCCTGCAGTTGTTAGCTATGAACTGGCTGCTTTAAATGTGGACGGTGGTGGCAATTTGTGGCTGGCTGCATTCAAAGACCCTTACAATAAACGCAGCTTACCACAAAACAAATTGAAACAAGCCATTAACGCATGGGGACAAGCAAATGGTAAAACCATTTCGCCTACTTTAATTAACCAAGTTTTGAATAAAAAACTGGGTACGCCCGTCTGCTTGACTTGTCAAGCAAGTGGGAAAATTCAAGGTGATTTGCATTCTTTGGCATGGAACAGTGGCTCGCATGAACGTACCTTACCTAAAGGCGGTATGTCGGTTCGCCCACAAGCAGATGAAATTTTGCCCGAAGGCACCGCGATTGAAGTGGAAGCGGCCTACGATTTAGACAAATTTCAAGGTACTTCTGTGTTTGATAGTCGTCCCGATGAGATGACCTTACCCGTGCCCACCACCAGTGTTTTTGAAACCAATGGCCGTATGCTCAAACCATTGGAACGCTAATGGCATCATTCTGATGAAGCAATTCATAAGTTGTAGAAATGCAATTTAAGTATATAAGGGAATGAGCAAAGCCGTAGTGCTTTTCAATTCTGCGACTGTGCATAACGATAACATAAACTTTGGGATAACAATCTTGAAAATGCCATAAAAATAAAAGATTTATTTAGTGAAGTGCTTGTGCTTACCACTTTCAGGCAGCCTAGAATGTCCTTTTCTCCACTTTTTCCCTCAAAAATGCCACCATGCACTTCACTTTTAACGGCAACAAGCGTGTGGCGGTTAAAATCGCAATCGGCACAGACTGTCCTTGCCAATCGGGGCAGATTTTAACCAAGTTCCTGTCATCGGGCGACACCACCATTTCAGGCAGCAAGGCAATGCCCATGTTGGCTTGTGCCCATTTCATCAACAAAGTAAAACTGTTTGATTGATATGCCGCATCAATTTGCACCGTTTCACTGTATTGATTGTGCCACAGAGTCCATTGTTTTACGCCCTGAAATGCCAAACAATCGTGGTGCGCCAAATCGCTTATGCTTGTGGGTATGCCGTTTTCTTGCAAATAAGATTTTGATGCGTAAAGATAAAAATCCGTAGTCATCAATTGATGGGCAATCAAATGTGGTTCACGGATTTCGCCTGCGCGAACGACCAAATCCACGCCGTTGGTCATTAAATCGGCTTTGTGTGGCGACACGTCAATTTGTACGCTGATTTTGGGGTAGCGCGTCCGAAATTCAGGCAGCCATTGTGCTAAATAATCGTGGGCAAATTCCACTGGTACGGACATTTTTAATACGCCATCGGGTTGAATTTTCATGCCATTGAGCATTTGATGTGTGCATTCGGCTTCATGCACAATGGCGGCGGCGCGTTCAAAATAGAATTGTCCTGCTTCGGTCAAGTCCATTTTGCGCGTGGTGCGGTGTAACAATTTTAGCCCTAAATTGTGTTCCAATTCATTGATTTTTCTTGATAATGTGGACTGTGGTATGCTTAATTTTTCGGCGGTTTTGGCAAAGCTGCCGTTTTGCACGAGTGCAACAAACATTGCCATTTGGTCTAGGGAAATCATGGTTTTTATTGCAAAATCATGTGAATAAAAGGCAAATTTTTTGCCAATCATGGATGATTGACGCAAAAATCCAATCAGATTGTGAATACGGATTCTTATTCTTCAGGTAGCCTGAATGTGAACTGGTACAAACGGACTGAAACATCTTTATGACAATCTGTCAATTTATGCTGTCTACGGTTGTTTGAGTTGTGCTTTTGCCCATGCAATTGCCGTTTCAATTGCTGCGCGTGCTTGTGGGCTGTTTTTCCAACACGTTGAGCCTGTGATTTCTGCACCAAGTTGCAAAACCACATTCGGATTAGCGGCAGATAATTTTGCCACATCGTCCAAGCCCATTTCTTCTAAACGTTTCAATACGGTTTTCCCAATGCCTTTTTCAGACAATAAAGACTGTTTTTGTTGTTCAGTCAAAGACATAATGATTGATTCTCTTTGTTAGGGGCTGCTGACAGCGAAGCGGTGTCGTTTCGCGGTTGTTTTCTCGTCAAAATCACCAACTTCTGCGTCAAAAATGCTTAATCAGGCGTCCAAGCTGACGCGCATTTTATGGTAAATTAAAATAAGAAATCCGCTTCGTTGCCAATGACTTTATACGCTGTGGGCGTAGTTGTCTTGCCATGCTTATTTTAAGAAACCTCTTCAATCTACGCTTCAGGTAGCCTCAATACGCATACAGGCTGCCTGAAGCCCAGACTATCCCATATGTGCATTAATCTTTTCCAATTTAGCCATTTATCAAAAAATTTGGCACAATTATAATCCAAAAATAACACATTAAACCACACAAAAAGGAGCATCATCATGCGCCGCATTCAAAAAATTTATGCCAATAATCAAACGCATTGGGTTGGAAATGGTTTCCGCGTTACACCGCTGTTTTCCCATATGGGCGAAAAACGCCAAGCCAGCCCCTTTTTGATGTTTGATTACGCTGCGCCGCACGAATTTGCCGCCAATTTCAGCGCACCGCGTGGTGTGGGTGAACACCCGCATCGCGGCTTTGAAACCGTAACCATCGCCTATCACGGCGAAGTCGCGCACCGAGACGGCAGCGGTGCAGAAGGCGTGATTGGCGCAGGCGATGTGCAATGGATGACCGCAGGTAACGGCACGGTACATGAAGAATTTCACAGCGAAGCGTTCAGCAAAACAGGTGGCACATTTGAAATGGCGCAAATTTGGGTCAATTTACCCAAACAATTCAAGAATGTGCCACCGCGTTACCAACATTTAAGTAAAGCACAAATTCCCGTTGTGCATCTGTCTGATGCTTCAGGCAGCCTGCGGATTATTGGTGGACAATTTGGTGATGTACAAGGTGCGGCACAAACATACAGCGAATTGAATTTGTGGGACATTTTCGTTAATCCCTATGCCCAAATGCGTTTAAGGCTACCTGAAGACCATAATGTCAGCTTGGCGGTGCGCGTGGGTAAAGTGTTGATTAACCAAACCCAAATCGCACAACACAAAGATTTGGTGGTGTTTGAGCGTGAAAGTGGCGAAATTGTTTTGCACAATCAAACTGATGAAATTGCCGAATTAATTTTGCTCTCGGGTGTGCCAATTGATGAACCGATTGCCGCTTACGGACCTTTTGTGATGAACACGCCTGAAGAAATCCGCGAAAGCATTGAATTATTTAAACGCGGCGAATTAGGCAGTTTGCATTGATTTTAGGCTACCTGAAGGATTGAAAATATTGATTTTCGGACAGGCATTTCAAAGATAAAATCCATCTTCTATAGTAAATTAAAATAAGCAATCTGCTTCGTTGCCCACGCCCTTATCTACCATTTGTACACGGCGAGCGTGGTCGCCTTGCATCTTGTTTATTTTACTTCACGATAAATACCCTCTTCAAAACACCCTATTTTAATATAAGGAAAAAACATGAGTAAAAACATTGCCGTATTGATTGGTTCAGCCAGCAAAACATCTTTCAACCACGCCGTTGTGCGTCATTTGCAAAACAATGTACCTGCTGGTATCCAATTGAATATTTTGGATATTGCCGATTTACCCTTGTACGACCGCGATTTGGACGAGCAAAATGTGGTCGCCTACCATCGTTTTCGTGAAGCCATCAAAAGCGCGGACGGTTTTCTGTGGGTCAGCCCCGAACACAACGGCCAAGTCTCTGCCATGCTGAAAAACGC
>NZ_JAUNEC010000050.1 GCF_030525755.1 Alysiella sp. | reverse complement strand
GTTCCACATAATCCAAATGCAATTTGATTTGCGGATTCAGAAAACTTTGGCGCACGCCATCGGTCAATTTCTGTGCGATGGGTTTGGCGAAAAACGGTTTGGGGGTCGCATCAATTTTGCGGAAAATCAAAGTCATCACCAACAGAGGCATCAACGAACCTTCCGCATAATGCAGCCATTGGCGGTATGCCCAATAATCGGCATGGTCGGGCGCGATTTGGTAGCTGCCATGCGCGTCAAATTTCGCCAACAAGTATTCGCAAATCGCACCGCTTTCGGCGATGATTTGCTCGCCGTCTTGAATCAGGGGCGATTTGCCGAGCGGGTGAATGCGGCGCAGGCTTTCGGGCGCGAGTTTGCTGTTGGGGTCGCGTTCCAAAGTTTCCGCTTGATAATCCACGCCCAGCAATTCCAATAACCATGCAATGCGGTAGGCGCGTGATTGTTTTAGGGCAAATAGGGTGAGCATTGTGTTTTCGCTTTCTTTGATTTTTTTCAGGCTGCCTGAAACGGTATTTTTCCGTGATACAAAACCTGTTTGGGTTTCATGTTTCTGTTGTTGCTGACACTCATCAAGCATTCGCATACTGCTCTATATTCAATCGGCGACAAGCCGTCTGCCAAATTTTCGCGTACATCTAAACAAAGTGGTGTAGCACACAAATTGCCGAATATTTTGCTCGGTGGCGCGTAGATTTTTTTGTCTGCCGCCTGTTGCAACGCTGCCTGAACATCATGCACAAATACTTCAAAATCCGCCACAATCATGCGACTGTTACTGAATGTGCCACGATAATCCACGATTGCACCGTTGCCATAGGCAGTAATATGGTTGAAACGAATTTCCAAAGTAAGTGTTTTTGTGGAATTGTTCATTGTGTTTTATGTGATTTGAGGCTGCCTGACAAAAGTGGAATTATACCGCAAAAACGACAAATCTTTGTATTTTCCATGACTTCTGTTTTTATCCACGTTCGCTGTGGATAAGTTGTGGAAGACTTTTGCATAAGTGCGAAAAGTGCCAATAAAACAGAGGGGATACTTGGATTGTACAAAAATTAAGCAATTATATTAAATTTAATATAATTCAATATGTTGTAAATATTTTTTCTCTGTCAAGCTTTAATATGGCTTTTTTTTATGGGTATTGAATATGCTGTTTTTGATGATTTTGTCAATGTGGATAAAGTTTTTAAAAGTGTTTTTTCAGCTTGACAAAATGGGTTTATGGCATAAATTCGCTCTTCATGCGGTTAATATCGCTTTAAATGGGGGTAAGACAATTATTCATTCAACTTAATTCTTAATTTGAAACAACCCTTTCCTGTACAATCATGTATCGTGAACCCAATAAAAAATACTGTCGCAGAAATGAAAAAGTAATACAGGCAACAACGCCGTACCGCTTTTTCATTTCTGCAACGATGGAACAATGCAAGATGCCACTTACTGCACCCTACAATTCGAATTGACCATAAAGGCTGCTTAAAAAGCCATTCTTTGTTTTCAGGCAGCCTTTATTTTTGGAAATGTTGGTAGCGATTGGTCAATTTACATTGCTGTGTAAAAAGCGTACAACTTCATCTTGTTTACCATCCAAAATATCAGGCATAACACGCAAGGACTTGGTGATGGCTTCATCAAGCAATACACGGTCGTCAGGCGAAGGTTTGTTGAGCACATAAGCCGATACCAAATTTTTATCACCTGGATGCCCAATGCCCAAACGCAGACGGTAGAAATTGGGTGTACCGCTTTTGGCTTGTATGTCTTTTAAGCCATTGTGTCCTCCATTGCCACCACCCAATTTAAAGCGGATTTTGCCACACGGTATGTCCAATTCATCATGAACTACCAAGATTTCTTCGGATTTGATTTTGTAGAACTGGGCTAATGCTGCAACGGCTTTGCCTGATAAATTCATGTAGGTATCGGGTTTAAGCAACCAAACTTCGCCTTGTGGACGTACCACACGACACACTTCACCATAAAATTTTTTATCGTGTTTAAATGTGGCTTGCCATTGCCATGCCAATTCATCTAAAAACCAAAAACCAACATTGTGGCGTGTATGAGCGTATTCTGAACCTGGGTTACCCAGTCCAACAATCAGTTTGATGTTCATGTATTTTGCCTCACATAGGAGAAATGAGCGTACTTTACCGCAAATAGGCTGCCTGAAACTATTTTTGCCAATAGGTTTTTACATTAACAAATTCATACAAACCAAATTCGGATAATTCACGTCCAAATCCCGAATCTTTGACACCACCAAAGGGCAAACGCAAATCGCTGCTGGTATGGCGGTTGATGAAAACGCTACCTACTTGTAGCTGTCGTGCCATATACTGCGCTTGTTTCATATTTTGCGTGTAAATGCTTGCACCCAAACCAAATGGCGTGGCATTGGCTGCGATAATCGCCGCATTTTCATCGGCAACACGAACAATACCAATAGCGGGTCCAAACACTTCTTCATGCCACATTTTGCAAGCAGGATTGAGATTATCCAATACGGTAGCAGGATAAAAACACGCCATATTGTGTTCACTGCTTTCAGGCAGCTTACCCCCACACAATAAAATTGCACCATTTTGTTGTGCATCAAGCACTTGTTGATGCAATTTTTCACGCAAATCTGTACGATGCATGGGTGCGAGTGTGGTTTCAGGCAACACGGGATTACCTGTTTTCAGTTTCGCCACTTCATTTAAAAATAAGGCAATGAATTCATCGGCAATCGCATCACACACAATCAAACGTTTTGCGGCATTACACGATTGACCCGCATCACGAAAACGCGAGTAACACGCATCTTTAGCTGCCTGAACCAAATCGGCATCGGGCAAAACCACAAAAGCGTTGCTGCCTCCCAATTCCAAAACACATTTTTTGATGTGTTTACCCGCCAAAGCTGCCAGATGGCGACCTGTTTGCGTTGAGCCAGTAAATGCCAAAGCATCACACGCCGCGATGGCATTTTCCATGTCCTGATGAGCCAACCATGCTGCCTGCAATGGCAAATCTTGTCCCACCAAATCAAATAAAGCCGTTGTTACCCGTGCCACACTGGGCGCAGGTTTAACCCAACACGCATTACCCGCACACAAAGCAGGTACAGCAAAACGGATAATCTGCCAAACAGGATAATTCCACGGCATCACTGCCAACACTACACCCAAAGGTGCAAACGATACACCACTTAAACTGGCTTGCGTGGCAATGGTTTTGTTTGCCAGAAACTCAGGAGCAAGTTTGGCATAATAGCGAATCAGTTCCACCGATTTATCCAACTCGGCTTCACATTCACGCAAACATCGTCCCACTTCTTCACAAATCATGTTTGCTAAACGGGCTTTATTGGCGGTCAATCGCTCTGCAAATGCCAATAATTTGGCAGTACGTTCTGTGATGTGTAAAGCCGTAAAGTGGCTTTGCTGTTGTTTCAGGCAGCCAATTTGAGTATTCAAAGTGTCCCAACTGTCAGCTGGACGTGTGTACAGCGTGATGCCACTTAAAACATGGGTACTGTGAAACGCAGTATTCATCATTCAATTCAACAACAGGAAAACGTCATTATAACACCGCTTCCAAACCATGCCCGTTTGACGAAGAAAGGCTGCCTGAAACTTTCAGGCAGCCTTTGGTTTTAAAGGATTTTAAAGATATTGAAACACCATCAATCCTCATACACACTCATCGGCGGACAAGAACAAACCAGATTTTTGTCGCCATATACATCGTCCACACGTTTCACGCTGGGGAAGAATTTGTGTTCGCGTACATACGGCAGTGGGAATACGGCTTCTTCACGGCTATATGGGTGTGTCCATTCACCTGCCACTTCTTCGGCAGTATGCGGTGCATTGACCAGCGGATTGTCGTCTTTTGCCCATACGCCATCTTGCACTTTCTGTACTTCGGTGCGAATGGCTTTGAGTGCGGCAATGAAGCGGTCGAGTTCGGCTTTGCTTTCGGACTCGGTCGGCTCAATCATCAGCGTGCCTGCTACAGGGAAGGAAACCGTTGGTGCATGGAAACCGTAATCCATCAAACGTTTGGCAATATCGGTTTCGGTGATGCCGCTTTCGGCTTTGAGCGGACGCAAGTCCACAATGCATTCGTGCGCCACGCGTCCGTTTTTGCCTGTGTACAAAATGGGGTAGCTTTCGCCGAGTTTTTTGGCAACATAGTTGGCATTGAGCAGAGCACGTTCTGTGGCTTGACGCATGCCGTTTTTGCCCATCATGGTGATGTACATCCATGTAATCGGCAAAATGCTGGCCGAGCCGTATGGTGCAGCAGATACGGCACCCATGCCAACGGTTGCGCCTTCAACAGGAGCGACAACATGACTGGGGGCAAATGGTGCAAGATGGGCTTTTAAGCCGATTGGCCCCATACCTGGCCCGCCACCACCGTGTGGAATACAGAAGGTTTTGTGCAAGTTCATGTGCAACACGTCTGCGCCAACTTCAGCTGGCTGCATGATGCCGACTTGGGCGTTCATGTTTGCGCCATCCATGTACACTTGTCCGCCATTTTCATGAATGATGCGGCAAATATCACGGATACCTTCTTCATACACGCCATGTGTTGATGGGTAGGTAATCATCAATGCGCCCAAATTGGCTTTGTTTTCTTCGGCTTTAGCCTGCAAGTCGGCAATGTCCACATTGCCTTTTTCATCGGTTTTAACCACAATGATTTTCATGCCGAGCATGGCAGCAGTGGCAGGATTGGTGCCGTGTGCCGATTGTGGAATCAGGCAGACATTGCGGTCTGCTTGACCATTTGCTTCGTGGAAACGGCGAATGGCAAGCAAACCTGTGTATTCGCCCGATGCACCTGAATTGGGCTGCAGACAAATGGCATCAAAACCTGTAATCGCTTCCAGTTGAGTTTGCAAACCGCGCAACAGTTCGCGGTAGCCTTCAGTCTGGTCAGCAGGCGCGAAGGGGTGCAAGTTGGCAAATTCAGGCCAAGTAATCGGAATCATCTCGCTGGTGGCGTTGAGTTTCATGGTGCAGCTGCCCAGTGAAATCATGCTGCGGTTCATCGCCAAATCGCGGTCTTCCAGTTTCTTCAGGTAGCGCAACATTTCATGTTCGGTGTGGTAACGGTTGAACACTTCATGGGTCAAAATCGCATCTTGGCGCAACAGTTTATCGTTCAAACGTGAAGTGGCATCACCTGAAATGGTCAAACTGCTTTGTCCTGTGAACGCCATGTGCAACAAGCCCAAATCTTCCAATGTGCTTTCTTCATGAAATGCCACAGCCAAAACGTTTTCATTCACACGGCGGATGTTGAAACCCACATTCAAGGCATTTTGGTAAACCGCATCGGCACGTTCGGCACTGCCGCAATCCACCGCAACCGTGTCAAAAAACACTTCATGCACCACCTTAAGGCTACCTGAAGCGGCAATGGCATCAGCAAACGCCGCCGCCAAAGCGTGAATGCGATTGGCAATGCGTTTTACGCCTTCTGGGCCGTGATAAACCGCGTACATGCCTGCCAAGTTTGCCAACAAAGCCTGTGCGGTACAAATATTGGAAGTGGCTTTTTCACGGCGAATGTGTTGTTCGCGCGTGGACAAAGCCATACGCAAAGCAGGTTTGCCCGAAGCATCTTTAGATACGCCGATAATTCGACCTGGAGCAGAACGTTTGAATTCGTCTTTAAACGCAAAATACGCCGCGTGTGGACCACCAAAACCCATAGGCACGCCAAAGCGTTGCGTGTTACCCAGTGCCATATCCGCACCCATTGCCGCTGGCGATTTGAGTAAGACCAAGCTCATCACGTCCGCCGCCACTGCCACAATCGCACCTTTTTCTTTCAGGCAGCCAATGGTGTCGGTCAAATCCACCACATCGCCGTCTTTGCCAACATATTGCAACAAAGCACCGAAATAATCGCCTTCACAGGCTACCTGAAGGTTGCCTACCACCAATTCAAAACCAAAATATTTGGCACGGGTTCGCATCACGTCCAAAGTTTGTGGGAACACGCGCTCGTCCACAAAGAATTGATTGGATTTGGATTTGCCCACCCGTTTTGCCATTGCCATTGCTTCGGCCGCTGCGGTTGCCTCGTCCAACAAAGACGCACCTGCCACTTCAAAACCGCTCAAATCAATGCAAACCTGTTGGAAATTCAACAGAGCCTGCAAGCGACCTTGTGCGATTTCGGCCTGATAAGGCGTATAAGCCGTGTACCAACCAGGGTTTTCCAACACATTGCGAACAATGACATTGGGCAAACGTGTGGGGTAATAACCCAAACCGATATAAGATTTGTTGATTTTGTTTTTCGCTGCAATTGCCTTGATTTTTGCCAATGCATCGGCTTCTGTGAGCGCATCGGGCAAATTCAATTCAGACGGCATACGAATGCTTTGTGGCACAGTATTATCCACAAAATCCGCCATGCTTTTTTCGCCTAACTCGGCCAGCAAAGCGGCTTCATCACCAAAACTGATGTGGCGTGCGGAAAATTCGGCGGGGTTGAATAAATCGTTGAGTTTCATTGTTTTTCCTTTGTAAATGGGAAACGACTGATGATGACTGCACAAAATCGGTTTCAGGCTGCCTGAAACCCGTTTATTTTACAACAGACAAATGAAATAAAATAGTTGCAACAGCACGCACTTACTTTAAATCCAATGATGCTGCAAAGGCATTGATTTGACGCAATACCGCCACAGGGTCAGCAGCTTGGGTAATCGGTCGCCCCATTACCAAATAACTGGAACCTGCACGCAAAGCTTGCTCAGGTGTCATGATGCGGCGTTGGTCGTCCTGATTGTGCGTGGTATCCAAACGGATGCCTGGTGTAACCAATAAAAAATCTTGCCCCAAGTTTTGACGCAGTAATGCAGATTCTTGCGCCGAACACACCACGCCATCTAAACCTGATGATTGCGCCAATTTTGCCCATTGCAATACCAAATCTTGTGGTTCTTGCATCAAACCGATTTCACGCAAATCGGTGCCTTCCATACTGGTTAAAACCGTAACCGCAATCAAATTCGGTTTGTGCATACAATTCGCCACAGCTTCTGCTGCGGCTTCCATCATGCGTCTACCACCTGCCGCATGCATGTCCACCAACCACACACCCATGTCCGCCGCTACTTTGCATGCTTGTGCCACCGTGTTAGGAATGTCGTGGTATTTCAAATCAAGAAACAATTTAAAACCTTGACGAATCAATTTTTCTACCAATGAGCGTCCCGTAGCGGTAAACAATTCTTTGCCAATTTTCAGTTGGCACAAAGATGGTTCCAGTTTGCGGACAAAAGCCAATGTACTGGCTTCATCAGCAAAATCCAATGCTACGATTATAGGCGTTGGCTGATTATGTATAGCAGTATCGCAAATTAAGGGATTCATTATTTTCTTTCTCCAAATTCCAGCATGATTATAACAGCCTAGCACATTTCAGGCAGCCTTTCAGCACACGACAAAAAATCACAATACCTGTTTTGGTGATAACAAAATAGTCCTAAATTACCAATATCTGTATGGCAGCTTTGGCAATCCATTCCATACCAACGCGGAATACGCTGTGTTTTCAGGCAGCTAAACAGCATTTCAATTTACCAACGTTTTTGATATTTTTCCAGTAAACCCATCCCTTGAAATTCGTTACTGGCAAGAATCAACAAGCAATTGTCTGACAAACGCACTGCCGACAAATTACACACGGTTGCCAAAAATCACTTTTCGCTTGTAAAAGTATTTGATTTAACGAAATTTTCTAGGTCGTCAAAACACTAACCGACATCGCAGATTTGTTTTTGACCGCATTGTTTGACTTTGGCATTGCTGTGAATGGGAATGGCAACATCAGGATATTAATGTGTTGTTACCCAACTGCCAATATGTTAAGAACAAGTACGAGTTGTACTTCAATTAAGTTTGAGCATACCCATAATCAATCGTGCCACAGCCTCATAATGAAACACAACTTTACTTAAAAAAACCGTTGGATACGGCGATAGGAAGATTGGTAAGTCGCTTTGGTGTCGGGAAAAAACATTGTCAGCTTGCTTAAATTGCAGCTTTGGCGTACAGCAATTGTCAGCCATAGTTGAATTAGTCGTGAGAAAATTAATGCGATACCACTTTGATGCAGACTTCCCTATTTATGGTGCTTTTTTGTCGTGTACTAAAAGGTAGCCTGGAACTTCAAATCATCGTCATACTTGGATAAAACAGGGTCTTAATTTATAATAAAAACCTTTTTTGTCTGTCATTTCTCTTGTTTAAACCATGCACACTTTCTCTGTTTTTTTGCCCAATGAAGTCGCAACCCTTGCATTGGGAGCGCGTTGCGCTGCGCTTTTATGTGCGCCTGCTACCGTATATTTACAAGGCAATTTAGGCGCAGGCAAAACCACTTTTGTACGCGGTTTATTGCGTGGATTAGGACATCAAGGTGCTGTCAAAAGCCCCACTTACGCTTTGGTGGAGAGTTACAGGCTGCCTGAAAGCAATCAAACCATACATCATTTTGATTTATATCGTTTTCATTCGCCAGAAGAATGGGAAGATACTGGCTTGGTTGAATTGTTTCAAGAACAGGCTTTGTGTCTGATTGAGTGGTCCGAACAAGGGGGAAATTGCGTTCCCCGAGCAGATTGGTTGATTGAATTGGTACGCGAAAACGATGGGCGGCGTTGCACCATAACGCTCGCTAATCCAAACACCAAATTACAACAGGCATTTTCACAATGGCAGAATTAAACAGACGCGCTCTACTTTTGACTGGTGTGGGTGGCGCATTAACAATTTTAACAACCGCACTTTGGGCAGCACCCAAACTGCTTTCAGGCAGCATCAGCACGACTTCTGGACAACGCCGAACGCGCGTTTTATTGGAAGCCAATGGCGAATTGAAATACCGCTATTTTACATTAACTGAACCCGACCGTTTGGTCATTGACATTGATGGCATGGTGCAAAACAGCGCGCTAACCGCTTTGGCAAAACAAAAACCACATGCCGACAGCTTCATTTCACGCATTCGTTTGGGGCAAAAAGACAAACACACCGTGCGTGTGGTTTTTGATTTAAAACGCCCAATTAAAGCACAAATCAGTCGTTTACCATCGGTTTCAGGCAGCCACAAATACAGTTTGGTGGTGGATATGGTGGAAAGCAATACCTCTTTTCCCACACAAATCAACACAACGCCCAATACACCCACAACTGCAGCAAGTGAAACAGTCACCCCTGATGCCAGAGTTAATCCAACTACACCAAATAAACCACAAACGGTTTTATCTCAATCCAACACACGCCGCCCTATTATCATGCTTGATCCAGGACACGGTGGCAAGGACCCTGGTGCAATTGGTGCTTCAGGTTTAAAAGAAAAAGACGTAGTATTGGATTGCGCTCATCATGCACGCCAATTTTTGGAAGCCAAAGGTTTTGAAGTACACATGACACGCAACAACGATACTTTTGTGGCACTGCCAGAACGCCGACAAATGGCACGCCGTGTTCAAGCGGATTTATTTGTCTCTATTCATGCCAATGCGATTGACAAAAGTACACCGCGCGGTACAGATGTATTTGTTTGGGGCGCAAATGCCAATAGTGAGCGTGCCCGAAAATTGGCACTGGCAGAAAATGAAGGTAATTATGCCGATGGCATTCCCGATGTGGGCAATCCCAATGTGAATGTGATTTTAACCGATATGCTGCGTACCCAAACCAGCAATGACAGTACACGTTTGGGCAATTTGATGTTGAAACATTTTTCGCGTTACAACAAATTGCACACACCCACAGTAGATAAAGCCGATTTTTTGGTACTGCGTTCGTTGGACATTCCTTCTGTTTTGGTTGAATTGGCATTTTTGTCTAATGCAGAAGATGAGAAACTGCTTGCCAATTCTGTTTTCCGTCGCAATATGGCGCAAGCAATGGCAAACAGCATTGAAATCTACTTACAAAATACCACTTTAATCCAACGGTAAGAAACAAAAACATGCAAATTTATCTTGTTGGTGGTGCGGTGCGTGATGCCTTATTGGGTTTAACGGTTCAAGACCGTGATTGGGTTGTAGTAGGCGCATCAGCTGATGATTTACTTAATCAAGGATATCTGGCAGTTGGCAAAGATTTCCCTGTATTTTTGCACCCAGAAACACATGAAGAATACGCACTGGCACGAACCGAACGCAAAACAGGTCAAGGTTATACGGGATTTGCCGTTTACACCTCACCCGATATTTCCCTTGAACAAGACCTGCTGCGCCGTGATTTAACCATCAATGCCATGGCACAAGACCTTTCGGGCAGCCTGATTGACCCCTATGGTGGTCAACATGATTTACAAAATGGCATTTTGCGCCATGTTAGCCCAGCCTTTACCGAAGATCCTGTTCGCATTTTGCGTACCGCCCGTTTTGCCGCACGTTATGGTTTTCAAGTTGCCCCTGAAACCATGCAGCTGATGCAAAACATGGTGGCAAATGGCGAGGTCAATGCGCTGGTTGCTGAACGTGTATGGCAAGAATTGTCCAAAGGCTTGATGGAAAAGCAGCCAGCACGCATGTTTGAAGTGTTGCGTGAATGTGGCGCATTGTCCATCTTGCTGCCTGAAATTGATGCTTTATTTGGTGTACCCCAGCCCGAAGCCCATCACCCTGAAATAGACAGTGGCATACACACCTTAATGGTGGTGCAACGCGCTGCACAAATGAATTTAAGCCTGCCTGAACGCTACGCGGCACTGTTGCATGATTTGGGTAAGGCATTAACCCCAAAAGAAATGCTGCCCAAACACATCGGACACGATATGGCTGGTTTAAAACCGGTTCGCGCAGTCAATCAACGTTGGCGTGTTCCCAAGGTTTGTGCCGAGTTAGCCGAATTGGTGTGCCGTTTTCACATTCGCCTTCATCAAATCAGTCAAATCAAACGCGCACAAGCCATATTAAAATTGTTACAAGAAACCGATGCTTTTCGCCGTCCAGAACGTTTTCAGGCAGCCTTAAATGTATGCCAAGCCGATGCACAAGGACGTTTGGGACTCAACAACACCCCTTATCCACAAAAACAACAATGGTTGGCTTTATTACATGCCGCACAACAAGCACCCACAGCCGAGATTGCCAAACAATACGCCAATCAACCCGAAAAAATTGCCCAAGCGATTACCCAAACACGCATCAACTTAATCCAAGCCGTTTTAAACACCCAAAAGGCTGCCTGAAAACCCCAATTGCGCTTTCAGGCAGCCTTCAAATCCCATTTGTTTTATGTCTTCACTTTATTTAACCGCTGTCATTTTATTCATTGGCATCATTGCCCTATCGCGTGTGCTGCGGCGTAAACGCAACCCATTTACCCATGGCAGCCACTTACCCTACTCACGCCGTCCTTTAATGACCACCAGCGAATTACAAGCCTATGATGTCTTACTGGAAGCCCTACCCAATCACATGGTTTTTCCACAAGTCCAAGTTTCGCGTGTTTTAGCCGTTCCCAAAAACAAAGAAACTTATTACTGGTTCAATTTCATCAGCCGATTGAGTTACGATTTTGTGGTGTGTCGCCCAGACGGTACGCCATTGGCAGCCATTGAAATTGACGATGCCAGCCACCAGCTACCTGAACGTCAAGAAGCCGACAATCGCAAAAACAAAGCCACCGAATCCGCAGGTGTAGTAATGTTGCGTTGGTCTGTTGATACCATTCCCGACACACGCGACATTCAGCGTTTAATTAAGCGCATTGACCAACAAGCCGATTAGAAAGCCAACCATGCTCCATAATAAGACCCAAATTTATCTCGCCATTTGTGCCCTATTCATGCTGTGTATTCCTTTGATGTTTTGGCAAACAGGCTATCAATGGGAGTTGCATGAAAACATCAAATTAATGCACGAAACCGAGCTATACGCCCTAATTACCCTAACTTACACCGCTTCATTCCCCTACGCCATTACCACCAGCCTGATTTTGACTGTCCTTTTATGCTTCGTATGCAGACACAAATATCAATGGCAAGTCATTGCTCTGCTTTGTATTCTATCACTTGGCATCACCCAATTCGCCAAATCCAGCATCAAACAAATGATTCAAGCACCACGACCTTATGTGGTTGCCATGCAAGACAAGGGTATCATCACTTTTTTCGGTTATGAGCATGACGCATTTTACACGCTGCCTAAAAACACCCAACATACGCTGATTACCGAATTTCTTAAAGCCGAAAGCTTAAACGATACCTCGCGTTTCAAAGCCATTCAAACCAATTTACAATCTGAATTAGGTTATGCTTTTCCATCAGGACACAGCATTTTTGCCACATCATGGCTGCTTTTGTTTGCAGGTTTACTTGGCAAATGGGGACGCAGAACACTTTTGCCCCTAATCACATTATGGGCGGCAATTATGTTATACAGCCGTGTTCGCTTGGGTATGCACTATCCCATTGATTTATTAGTATCAATTTTATTATCATGGATTTGGCATGCTTTCTCATTTGCCCAAATCTTACCGCGTTTGCAACAGCGTTTTCAGGCAGCCTGAAAACACATTTTGAAAGAAAAACATGGACATAGAAACCTTCTTGGCACAAGAACAAAATGCCGCAAACGGCTACCGTTGCGGTTTCATTGCGATAGTGGGTCGCCCCAATGTGGGCAAATCCACGCTGATGAACCATTTAA
>NZ_JAUNEC010000049.1:3618-12825 GCF_030525755.1 Alysiella sp. | reverse complement strand
AAGTAACAGCTTCTTTGTCGGCACTTGTTTGGGTAGTGGATTGTAAACAGAAAAAATGTATATTCAAACAAAAGAAAGGAAACTTTAAATTTGTAAACGCCCCTTTTTAAGTGCTAACCCTCCCAATTGTTTGTTTAAACCTGATGAGCGTAAAGCATGAGTTAAAGCAACTGCCAAGCCATCTGCTGCGTCACTTTGTGGTGTGCCTGATAAGTGCAGCATATGCATAACCATATGCTGTACCTGTTCTTTAGCAGCTTTTCCTTGCCCAACTACTGCTTGTTTGACTTGTAAAGCCGTGTATTCATATACAGGTAAATCACGCATAACCAGAGCGGCAACTGCTGCTCCTCTAGCTTGACCAAGCATCAGTGTAGCAGCTGGGTTCACATTAACAAAAACTTTCTCAATTGCAGCTTGATTTGGGTGATAAGTTTCAATTAGCTCGCTGATATGGCGCACAATAATGCTAATTCTTCCTGCTAATTCATCATTTGGAATGGTTTTAATGCAACCACTGGCAACATAATGCTGCTCATAACCCACTACATCAATGATACCAAAACCTGTGCTGCGACTGCCAGGGTCAATGCCCAATATGCGAATGGGGCGTGTCATAATGTGCTGCCTGTGAAAGATAAGGGTAGGTATTTTAACACCGTTTATGTTGATTTTCAGGCAGCCTTTTATGTTAATGATATTAGACTTGTAACCAAAACGTAACAGGTCCATCATTACACAGAGAAACTTGTATATTTGTCCCGAAACAACCTGTGGCGGTTTGAATTTTTTGTGCAGATTGTTGATAAAAATAATGGTATAAAGTTTCGGCGTGTTTGGGTGTAGCAGCATGAGAAAAACTGGGGCGCGAACCTTTGTGTGTGTCGGCTGCCAAAGTGAATTGAGATACCAACAATAATGCACCATTAGTCTGTTGGACATTCAAGTTCATTTTGCCATTTTCATCTGAAAAAATTCGGTAAGACAATATTTTATTCAATAATTTATCTGCTTGATGGACATTATCGTTTTGTTCAATGCCCAATAATACCAATAAGCCTGTACCGATTTTGCCTACAATTTGATTGTTTACTTTCACTTCGGCATGGGTAACACGTTGTATCAAAGCAATCATAGCATTCGCTCCATTCATTTATGTATTGAAGATGTGGTCGTTAAAATACAAATTAGGACAAGACGACAATGCACACTGTGTACGAGACACAATTTAGTGTTTTGGTAACGCTCGCAGAAGTGAAAAAGCAGTACGGCGTTGCCAACACACTAATGTACTACTTACGGCGGACGTTATCGCCTTGTACTGTTTTTTACTTCTACGACCATAAAATCAAGTTTTTTCAGGCAGCTTGTCTATTCAAGAAAAACAAGTTTTGAAAACATTAACGAAGTATTCAACACAACTTCATTTCATTCAATCAATATTGTGTTTGAATTTAGACAGGAAAATCATATGGAAGTGTTGCAAAACGGGTTAAACATACTCAAAAATAGCCCCATTTCACAAGAATGGGTATTGTCTCTATTACTTGTGCCACTGGTTGTCATTTTGCGTTCCATATTATTGCGTGTGTATTTTCGCCATCACCCTGAGCAATCTATTGATGAGAAACGCCGTTTATTGGTTGCCAGTCGCAATACTGCGTTGGCAGTATGTTTATTCGGTTTGCTTACAGTATGGGCAAGTCAAATTCAAACTTTTGCTCTGTCTATGGTGGCATTAGCAGCAGCAACGGTAGTGGCAACCAAAGAATTGATAATGTGTCTTTCAGGCAGCCTATTGCGCATCGTTACCAAACAATATTCAGTTGGCGATTATATTGAAATCAATCATATGCGTGGTAGAGTGGTAGACATCAACTTATTCAATACTCTGATGATGCAAATTGGACCTAATGCATGGGTGGGACAATTATCAGGTAAAACCGTTTCTTTTCCTAATAGTTTGTTATTAAGTCATGCGGTGGAGCGCGACAATGTATTGGGGAATTATGTAGTACACAGCTTTGATATTCCTGTTCCCATTCATTTGGATTCCGATGCGATTGTACCCGAATTGTGGGCGGTTTTATCCGAAAAATGTCATTCGCATTCTGCTGAAATTGCCCACTATTTAGAAGAAGTACAAGCACAAAGATTATTCATCACGCCAGCTGCACAACCACGCATCAGTCGCGTGCCACATGATGATAAAGTTTATCGTTTAGTGGTGCGTTTTGCCTCGCCTGTGGCGCAACGTTTAGAAATCCAGCAAGCCGTATTGGACGAATTCATAAGAGTGCAATACCGTTTACTTAACCCACATCTTGAAGCAAAATGATTTAACCAAACGCCCCATTTCAAGGCTGCCTGAAAGTTTATTTTCAGGCAGCCTCTTGATTGGCAATAGCCCCTAAAATTAACATGAACAAAATAACAACGAATGGTCTCGTTGTTTCAAATACAAATGGTACAGCGTTAGGTGTACAACAGAGGGTATTGTTGTCTTGTTTATGTTAATTTGAAAAAAACATACATAAACGGGTTGTCAACATTGCATGATGCTTCTTTAAAAACAACCATAATCGTCATTCAGTGCATTTAACGTACTGATTTATGATAAATTAACATGAATAACCACAGTTTAACACTTTACTTACAAAGTATTTACCGTTATATTTTGGTTTTTCACAACCACAAACATCAAGCGAGGACATTCATGAAACACACCAAATTGTTCACCTTATCTGCTTTGGCAACCAGTTTATTATTAGCAGCCTGTGGTGGTGGCAACAATACTCAATCTGCTGCTCCAGCATCTGACGAAACCGCCAAAACCGCACCAGCCAGCAGTTCAGGCAGCAAAACCTTGGTTTACTGCTCCGAAGGCAGCCCAAGCGGTTTTGACCCTGCACAATGGACGGACGGCACGTCTTTTGATGCCAGCGCATACCCCATTTACAATGGATTGGTGCAATTCCCACGCAATGGCACCGAAATTCAGCCAGCCCTAGCCGAAAAATGGGACATTTCCGAAGACAACAAAACCTACACCTTCCATTTGCGTAAAGGCGTGAAATTCCACAGCAACGAAAGTTTTACCCCATCGCGTGAATTCAATGCCGATGATGTGGTGTTCACATTCAAACGTTTGAGCGACCCCAATTTTGCATTCAACAAAGCCTATCCAACCGAATTTCCTTATGCGGTAGACATGGGGCTGCCTGACAACATCGCCAATGTGGAAAAAGTGGACGATTACACCGTCAAAATCACATTAAAAGAAGTGGACGCGCCATTTTTGCAAAACATTGCCATGCCTTTTGCCTACATCGGTTCGGCTGAATATGCCGACAAATTGGAAAAAGCAGGCAAAGCGGCAGATTACAATACCCAGCCCATTGGCACAGGTCCATTCAAATTCGTTTCCTACAATAAAGATTCGCAAATTCGCTATGCCAAACACGCCGATTATTGGAATGTGAACGATGTGCATATCGACAATTTGGTGTTTGCCATTACCAAAGATTCAGCCGTTCGCGCTCAAAAAGTGGCGGCTGGCGAATGCCATGTTTCCGCTTATCCCAAAACCGCCGAAGTGGAAGCCGCGAAAAAAGCAGGTAAAATCAATATCATTGAACAATCGGGCTTTAACTTGGGCTATGTGGGCTACAATGTGGAAAAAGCCCCATTCAAAGATTTGAAAGTGCGTCAGGCTTTGGATATGGCGATTAACCGCGATGCGATTATCAATGCCGTGTATCAAGGCGCAGGCACAGCCGCCACCAACCCCATGCCACCAACCCAATGGAGCTACAACGACACCCTGAAAAATGCCCCTTATGATGTGGAAAAAGCCAAATCCCTGTTAGCCGAAGCTGGCATTAAAGAAGGCACGGAAATTGAATTGTGGGCAATGCCTGTACAACGTCCCTACAATCCCAATGCCAAATTGATGTCGGAAATGATTCAGGCAGACTGGGCGAAAATTGGCTTGAAAACCAAAATTGTCAGCTACGAATGGGGCGAATACCTGAAACGCCTGAAAAATGGCGAAGGTGGCGCATTCTTAATGGGCTGGACGGGCGACAATGGCGACCCCGACAACTGGTTGGGCAATTTATTGACTTGTAAAGCAAAAGGCAGCAATTATGCGCGTTTCTGCCATGCCGAATTTGACAAATTGGTCAATGACGCGCGTGTGCTGACCGACAAAGCCCAACGCGAAGACAAATACAAACAAGCCCAAGTGATTTTCAAAGAACAATTACCTTGGACAACCATGGCGCATTCGGTGGTAACCGTGTTTACCGCGAAAAATGTACAAGGCTTTGAAATCAGCCCATTTGGTAATATGCGTTTTGATGGCGTGAAAGTGGAATGATGTTGCTTGCCACCCCATGCTAAAATGACAACCGCCGCCGCTTTGGGATTGCGGCGGTGGTTTTTTGATGTTGAGCCGTTTTCAGGCAGCCTGAAAACCCAATCCCCCCAATCTAAAAACAAAAAACAAGAACGCGAGCCAACCATGTTTTCCTTTATTATCAAACGCATTCTGATTTTGATTCCCGTGTATTTGGGATTGACCCTGTCCACATTCACGCTGATTCGCCTTGTTCCAGGCGATGTGGTGGAAATCATGATGGGCGAAAAAGCGGTAGACCCAGCCGTTCACGCTGCCGCCATGAAACGTTTGGGGCTAGACCAACCCTTGCCCATACAATATTTCAATTATTTAAAAGACATTTTTAGCGGCAATTTTGGCACATCGTTCCGCGACCGTACGCCCGTGTTGGACGACTTTTTATCGCATTTTGTGCCAACTTTGGAGCTGGCTTTGTGTGCCATGGTCATTGCCACCATTTTGGGGGTGGCATTGGGCATCACGGCTGCCTTAAAACGCGGCTCTTGGCTGGATTACACGCTGATGAGTGGCGCATTGGCAGGTTATTCCATGCCCATTTATTTGCTGGGCCCCATTTTAACGGGCTTTTTTGCACATTATTTGGGCTGGCTGCCTGTATCGGGCGTGATTAGCGTTTTTCAATTTTTGGACGTGAAACCGCTTTACGGTTCGTGGCTGCTTGGCTCATTAACCAGCAATCAACAAGGTGCGTTTATTGATGTTTTGAAACATTTTGTGTTGCCGTCCATTGCGCTTTCTACCATTCCTTTGGCGATGATTGCGCGTATGACACGTTCAGCGTTTTTGGAAGTGTTGGGCGAAGATTATGTGCGTACGGCAAAAGCCAAAGGTTTGTCGCCCATGCGGATTATTTTGGTACACGTTTTGCGTAACGCGATGATTACGGTGGTAACGGTAATTGGCTTGCAGATGGCAATGTTGCTGGCGGGCGCGATTTTGACCGAAACCATTTTCAGTTGGCCGGGTGTCGGCAACTGGCTGCTGGACGGTTTCCATAACCGCGATTATCCGATTGTTCAAAACGGCATTTTGCTGGTGGCAACCGCGCTGATGTTGGTGAGTTTGTGTGTGGACATTTTGTATGGATTGATTAATCCGCGTATTCGTCATTCGTAAAAAAATATTTTAGCTACGCTGAACTTCGTTTCAGGCAGCCTGCAAAACAAAATTTTTGATGTACCATAAATCTTATCCCCTCTCCCAAAGGGAGAGGGAGTAAAGAAGTTCAGGCAGCCTGCGCAATAAAATTCAAAAAATTTAAAGGAAAAAACATGAGCACAAACCAAGCAACGGTTTCCACAATCCAACGCCCCAAACCGCCTACACAATGGCAACTGTTTTACCGCACATTTTGTGCCAACAAAGGCGCGGTGTTGGGTTTGATGGTGTTGGTGGCGATGATTGTTTTGGCGTTGGCTGCGCCCATCATTGCTCCGCACGACCCCTATGAATTGTTCACAGGCAAAGAGCAATTACCCCCCATGTTTATGGAAGGTGGCAACAAAGCCTTTCCATTTGGCACAGACGATGCAGGGCGCGACACCTTATCGCGTTTGTTATACGGTGCGCGTTATTCGCTGTTTATCGGTTTGTGTGCGACCATTTTGTCCATGTTGGGCGGCATCAGTTTGGGTTTGTCTGCCGCGTTTTGGGCGAAACGTTGGGGTAAAGCCGTGATGTTGGTCAATGACATTTTGATGTCTTATCCCAGTTTGTTGTTGGCGATTATCATCGCGGCAATCTTGGGCCCGAGCATGACCAACACCATCATCACGATTGCGCTGGTGTGTTTGCCGCCCTTTATCCGCTTAACACGCGCCACCGCCATGGTGGAATTGCAACGCGACTACGTTACCGCCGCCCGTGTGATGGGGGCAGGGACACCGCGATTGCTGTTCATTACCGTGTTGCCAAATTGCCTTGCGCCCCTGATTGTGCAAGCCACGATGATTTTTTCTGCCGCGATTTTGGAAGCGGGCGCGATTGGCTTTTTGGGATTTGGGGTGCAACCACCCGATGCGGAATGGGGCGCGATGTTGGGTACGGCACGCCAATACATTCAAAGCAATGTGTGGCTGGCGATTTTCCCTGGTACGGCGATTTTCCTGTCGGCATTGGCGGTCAATTTAACGGGCGATGGCTTGCGCGATGCGCTTGACCCAAAATTGAAACAGGTTTCGTAATACAGGTTCTCAGTTTCAGGCAGCTAACTTGTAGCACATCAGGCTGCCTGAAACTTGAAAAATCCCATTTCGCCCTTATTTGGAAGTGCATGATGAAATTTTCCAATCCATTTCGCAAAGGAAACACAATGAGCGAAGCAAATCAAAACCCCGAAAATGAAAACCCAGAAGTACTGGACAATGAAGCACAAACGCCGCCCACCTATGAAGAATTGCAAGAACGTATTGCTGAGTTGGAAGGCATGGTCAAAGATGAGCAACTGCGCGCTTTGGCAAATGAACAAAATCTGCGTCGCCGTTTTCAAGATGAAATTCAGGCAGCACACAAATTTGCCATGCAAAAATTTGCAGGCGAAATGCTGGTCATTAAAGATTATTTGGAAATGGCATTGCTCGACCAAAGTGGCAATTTTGATGCGCTGAAAATGGGTGTGAGCATGACTTTGAATGAGTTGAACAAGGCTTTTGATAATGTGCAAATCAAAGAAATTGTGGCACAAAAAGGCGATAAACTTGACCCTCATCATCATCAAGCCATGAATGAAATTGATGTTACTGATGTACCAGCAGGGGCGATTGTGGGTGTGATGAAAAAAGGTTATACCTTGCACGAACGTGTGTTGCGCCCTGCTATGGTTACAGTAGCAAAATCAGAAGAATCAATTGGTTGAAGATATTTTCCCTGTTTTAGGCTGCCTGAAACAGCATGATTTTTTAGGTTTATCCACATTTGAATGGGCTGAAACGTTTGTAAAACGCAGTTCGTAGGGGCAGATTTCATATCTGCCCCGTTTAAGCTTGCAGGAATTTTTATAGGTAATTCATTTAAAAATGGGACAATGTGTAGGGTGCAACAAGTTGCACCCTACACATTGTCCCATTTGGTTCATTATATTAATAAATTGAAAAGGGACGGATATGAGATCCGCCTCTATGTCAGTTTGAAAGTGGGTTTGCAAAGGTTTCGGGCTTGTATTTTTTTGGTATTTTTACCGCTATGTGCGTAAAGCTGCTGCTTCTGCTGCCAATTGGGTAATCGTTTGCCAATCGCGTTGCTCAACCACTTTTTTGGGGGTAAGCCAAGAACCGCCTACACACAAAACATTGGGCAATTTCAAATAATCGGGAGCAGTGTTTAAACTGATGCCGCCTGTGGGGCAAAATTTCACATCAGGAAAAGGGCCGTACAAAGCGTGGAGCATGGCTTTTCCGCCTACCACTTCGGCAGGAAACAGTTTGCAAGTGTCGATACCATATTCCAAAGCCAACATTAATTCGCTGGGCGTGGCAATGCCAGGAATAAGGGGTATGTGGCTTTTTTCGGCTGCTTGTACCAAATGCACATTCAAACCTGGACTGATGGCAAACACCGCGCCTGCATCGGCAACAGCGTGTAATTGAGTGGCATTGATGACCGTACCTGCACCCACAATCGCATCTTTTACTTCTTGGGCGATGCGTTCAATCGCTTTGATACCATGTTCTGTACGTAAGGTAATTTCCAATGTGTGAATGCCACCCTCAACCAGAGCGTGTGCCAAATCAACCGCACAAGAGACATCGTCAATTGCCATGACGGGAATAACGGGGCTGGCAGATAAAATATCGCGCGGATTCATGTTCATTGTCTTTCTTGTTGTGTATTGTGAAGAAGAGTTTCAGGCAGCCTAAAACACTTGATGATTTTTCCCATTATACTACTCGTTTACCCATTAGAACGCGAATGCGGGATAAGAAAATTGAAAACATGATGAAAATAAATGACTTGTGTAGGGTATGGTTGCAGCATTGAAAAAGCACCTTATGTGCGATTTGTACACGGTGGGTATTGTCGATTTGTACAGCATTTTCATTTCTACGACTATATTGTAACGCTTGTTTTCAGGCAGCTTTTCAAAAAATGGCTGCCTGAAAAACTATTTTTCCACAAAATTTTTACCCCGAAACACACGCACCGCATTACCGCGTTCCAGTTGATAAAGCTGACTGTGCTGGTGTTGGGCATAATCTTGATTTTTCAGCGATAAATGTTCCGCCAATTTGAATGCCAACAATTCACGCGCCCGTTTTTTATTGGCGTGTTGGCTGCGTTCACTTTCCACGCGCACCGACAAACCTGTGGATAAATGCACCGCGCGTACTGCACTTTCCGTTTTATTGACGTGCTGACCGCCCTTGCCACCCGCTCGGCACGTTTCAAAGCGGATTTCATCGTTTTCAGGCAGCGCGGGCATTTCAGGCAGCCGCGACACCGCCACAAACCAATTTTTACGCAAATGCTGTGGACGAAACGGACTGGGACAAATCCATTGCAGCGTGCCAAGCCAACGCGCTGCAAATTCATCGGCACGGCTGCCTGAAACCGCCAGCACCGCCGACAACAAACCATATTTACTGGGCGTTTCGCTGATGATTTCGGTGGATAAATCGTGTTGCGCGGCTTCGCGGCAAATTTTGTGGAAAACGTGTTTGGCGAAAAATTGGCATTCGGCTGGCGATTGCCCTGTGGATAATTGTAAATAAATCATAATATTCCTGTGTTTAAAAATTTTTCAGGTTGCCTTTCAAAATATGGACAGAAACCGTTATCGTGCCAGTATT
>NZ_JAUNEC010000049.1:0-3518 GCF_030525755.1 Alysiella sp. | reverse complement strand
AATTTTTCAGGTTGCCTTTCAAAATATGGACAGAAACCGTTATCGTGCCAGTATTCCACGCCCTCTCCCACAAGGAGAGGGGACGAGATTTGTGGCACATTGAAAATTTTTGTCGTGTATTGAAAGGCTGCCTGAAACATCATTTGCGTTTCATTTTTGGGCGAAACGAATGTTTCACATCAAAGCCTTTGTTTTCAATTTTGTTTTTGTCGGGAACGGGCGGACTGGTTTCCTGCTCGCTGCGAAGTTGTCCCAAATAGGCGGAAATTTCCTGCCAAACCCATTGTTCGGGCAAATACACGCCCAAAGCCTTTAAATTTGGGTTAATGGCGAAAATGCGCTGACTGTTTCGCGTTGGTGCTTTGTATGACAACAGCAATGGCGCGGCTGAATATGCGGCAATTTTATCGTCTTGGCGATTGACCATTTGGACGCGCATCTGTGCTTGCCAACGGTCGGTATCGCTTAACGCGTGATACCAACTGTCATCATAGATACGGAAAACTTTGCCGTCATGAAATGTCAAAACCAAAAAGCAATACACGCATTTATCATGTGATTTGCGGTGTTCATAATCCATTTTTGCCACATCGTAGGACGTGTAAACGCGTTCGCCTGTGTTGAATAAATAAACGCGCTGATTGCCCACATACAAAGCGGTTTCCGTTAAAGTGGGAAAGTCAAATTCGGCAACTTCTTGGCGTATGGGTGGCGGCAATTCGCGCCAAACCGTGTGCGGCAAATCGGCAAATTGTGGATTGTTTTCGCGGCGGTCAAAAACCAACAAAGGGTCTTCGCCATAAATCCCGACCAAATAATCGTAATAATCTTTGAATTTACTGATGATTTTCATATTTTTTTCTTTCAGGCTGCCTGAAACGTAGGGTGCAACTTGTTGCACCAAATTCAACATCATTCGGAAAATGGTGCAACAAGTTGCACCCTACAATGTGGATAACTAACAGCATTCCCCAGCCGTTTTATAAGTCAAAACGGGCTTGAAACGCGCCACCAATTCAATCAAGCCCCAATCCACCATTGCCGCAATCACATCGTCAATGTTTTTATAGGCTTGTGGGGCTTCTTCGTAAATCAATGATTTGTCTTCGCAAACCACCACGCTGCCAAAATGCGTTTGGCGCAAATTATCCACAGAATATTTGTGCGACAAACGCCCTTTGCATTCGCTGCGTTGCCATTTTCGCCCTGCGCCATGTGCCAATGAAAACAGTGCATTAGCCGCATTATCCACAATCGGCTTAACCCAATAACTGTAATCGCCCCGCGAGCCAGGGATAACCACCAAACCGCAATCCGAAGGCGTTGCGCCTTTGCGGTGCAGCCAGCCTGTTTGATTATCCAATTGGATTTGTTGTAAAAAATTGTGATGAACGTCCAGCAAACGCACACCGTCTGCGCCCCATTTTGCCAACATGCGTTCGGCAATCAACTGGCGATTGGCGTGGGCAAATTGCAACGCAAAATCGTGTTGTGCCAAATAATCAAGGGCTTGTGGCGTGTTTTCGGCTAAACCAGCGTGGCTGAATTTTTCCACATGGTCGCGCAAAATCGCTTGCCCCAAACCGCGCGAACCGCTATGCACCAGCAGTTGCAGGCATTTGGGATTGAAATTTTCTGGCAATAAATCAGGCAGATAAATTTTGTCCACCGCTTGCAATTCGGCAAAATGGTTGCCGCCGCCAATCGTACCCAGTGCTTTTGAAAATGCTTGTGGATAAGTGCAGTTGGGGATAAGTTCGGCAATGCGTTCTGCCCAAGTGTCGTTTAAAGGCGCGTCAATATTGCCCAACTGTTTGACCAATTTGGGTAATTTGATTTTGTGCACAGGCAAATCGGTTTGCCAAAATGCCATGCCGCAACCGATGTCGTTGCCAATCAGGGCGGGATAAAAATGCCCCACGCTGAAAAATGCCGCACCAATCGGATAACCGCGCCCTGCGTGCAAATCGGGCATGGCTGCCACGCGCTGAATGTGTGGCATTTGGGCGGTGCGTTCTAATTGTTGAATGGCGTTGCCTTCAATCCAAGTGTTTGAATTTTTGATGATTGTAATGGTATTGCCCATTGTGAATGGCTTTCTGTTTTTTGCCCACAATCGTGCGTAGGGTGGGTGCTTGCACCCACGCGTTCAGGCAGCCTGAAATGGATTTTCGGCTGGTAGAACAAAAATATACCGCGTGGGTGCAAGCACCCACCCTACAAATTAATTGTGTGGATAAATTATGAAGAAAGCAGTCCCAAAACGGACAATCAGAAAGATTTAAACGGCGTTGTCCGCTTTTGAGCTGCGTGTTTGAATTTGGATAGATTGTTGATTTTGCATGATGTTATCCTTTCGTAAACGCAATGTGTTGAAAAATGAAACCGCATTTTGCCAAAAAATCGCTTTTGCCAGCAAGCAAAATCGTTTTCAGGCAGCCTGAAAACGCAAAAATGGCGCATTTTGTGATTTTTATGCCACAAAATGCGCTGTGTTTTGTTCCATTTAGCGTGAAATGTGCATGTTGTAGCTTGCGCCAGCCGATGTGGTGCAAGTGCCTGTGCCAACGGTTTCGCTGTTCATGGTGTAATTGCAGTTGATGTAGCGACCCATAGAGCCTGTGCCATTGGCTTTGCCCGAGCGTGAGTTGAGTGTACGCGTGGCATCGCCTGTGAAACTTTCTGCGCCAATTTGGGCGCGGAATGTGCCGTGTCCTGTGTGGGTAATGGATACGGTTGCGCTGCCTGCGCCTGCGTTTTGCGCGGCGGTGTTATTGGGATACAAACGCGCGTTTAACACGGTTTCTTGTGGCGTGTGGGAGGTGGTGGCTTGCCCAGAAGTTTGCACCACGCGCGAGCCGCTTTCCATCGGCACAACGTAACACGCGCTCAATGCCAAAGCCGTTGCGCTTGCCAAAATCAGGTTTTGTAATTTCATGGTTTTTCCTTTCCAATTAACGGGGATTTTGAATGATGATTTGACTGCCATTTGGCGCAGGTTGCACAATGTAACACGCGCCCAATCCTGCCAAACACGCCACCAATGCGGCATAACGAAGGATTTTATTCATGTGGATAAGTCCTGTTGTTGAAAAGAGTGATTATCCTAGCACAAAAAAATCACATCAACACCACAGCAAACGTTTTTTAACCAAATTCTGCGTATAATTTTGTGGATTTTGGGGTGGCAAAAGCCCCATCTATATCGCGTTTTGGCTGCCTGAAAAATGTTTTTTGGGTATTCGCTGGACGCGCAGTCCTTTCAGGCAGCCTGAAAGTCAGTTTGCCTGATTTTTTTAACTGGGGGTGAGTCATCGTTCGTGGCGCGTATTGATTTTGTTGCAAAAACGACAAATTCAAGGCAAAAATGCAAGTCAGGTTACACACCTGACGCGCATTTTTAACGCAGAAGTTGGCGATTTTTGCGACAAAAGCAAACGTGAAACGGATGATGATTCACCCCTTTGATACTAAGGAACAGATTATGTGCGGTATCGTAGGCGCAATCCGCGCCAATC
>NZ_JAUNEC010000048.1 GCF_030525755.1 Alysiella sp. | reverse complement strand
TAACGAAAAATAGATATGTTTGGAGAATAGAGGGCGGCATTTGGCATAATCCCGGGTTTGAAGCACGAAAAGTTAAGTTAATGGGGAAAAATATGGATTGACTTAATAAAATGAGTTTAGGCTGCCTGAAAACAACAAAAATGTTTTCAGGCAGCCTTTTGTATTCTCTTAAATAAGAAAATGGATTTTAGAATTTATAACGCAAACCTACTGTAGCTTCATGTGATTTCAGATTGGAATCCAAATGATTGTAACGGTAGCCGGCGTCCAAAGTCATGTTGTTGTCAATTTTATAGCCCACACCAGCCAATACACCTACACCCAATTTGGTTTCGCTTTCTTTAACTGTGCGCGTTGTTGTGGTTTCAACACGTTTAATGTGGTTGGTTGCCAAACGTGCACCTACATAAGGTTGTAAATCGCCTGTTGGGAAATCATAAATGGCAGACACACCCAAGCTGTGGGCTTTGGTTTGTGCGCTTGCGTTGTTGGTACGTTCATCTACTTTGCCATAGCGCGTGTAATCGCCAGCTACACGGAAATTACCAAAATCATAACCTGCACTAATACGTGGTAAGAATTTGGAATCTTTGTAGGATTTTTTGATACTTTCAAATTTGCTGTTTGCACGAACATGTGCCAAACCTACATCACCTTGAACATAAAAGCCTGTTTCGGCATTGTTGTAGCCAGCATTATTGTAGGTGGTTTCGGCAACAGCAAAAGAGCTGCCTGCCAATGTGGCGATTAATGTGGTTAAGCGAATGATTTTTGTCATGATACAGTCCTTATTTTTGTTTAAAACAAACGGCTGATACCGTTTAGGGATAAAGGGTTTTCAGGCTGCCTGAAAATCCAAAGATATGATTTTATTTACAACTGATGCCTTGCATTTGTGGTGTGCTACCAGCAGATAAGGGTACTTTGCAAGTGATGCCATTGCTACCTTGAATGATTAATTGGGATTTGCCACCTGCATTTTCTGCGCTGATGTTTAAGGGTTCTTTTGCGCCCGAACCAATGGCGGAAGCAGCCGCGCTGGTAATCAAATTGGCATCGGAAAAACCTGATGTGTTATTGGCGATTTGGGGTTCTTTTGCGGCAACTGGTAGGGCAAGAAGCAAAAGTGCCAATGAAGCTGCGGTAGTGAGTTTTGTGTTCATAAAGTAAGCTGAAACCTTTCGTTCAGTAATTCATTCAGTAATCAAAATCGTCGAATGACAGTATGGCAATATACCGAAAAGCAGGCGGACTGGGGATTTTTTTACATCATTTTAACGATTTCGTGGCGTAGATTGAGACTATTTTGTATCCAATCTGCCGATAAATTGCCTTGTAAACGGCAATTTGCAATCCATACACCCAAAGGGCGTTTGGTGTTTAAACTAGGGCGAATAAAGGCTGCCTGAAACGGTAAACTATGTTGTTGGGCAAATTCTGCGGCACGGCTGTTGGCTTCTTGTAATACTGCATACCATGTTAAGTCCAGATGTACCGATTCTACTTGTAACACCAATAAACGTGCAGCAAACCAATCGGCTTCTTCGGTAAAAAATTTGGGACTATGCTGATTAAAATCATGACGTGAGGCCGCAATCATTTGTGCCATTAAACGGATTTCAGGCAGCATGGACTCGCTTACGATATCTCGGTGAAAAAAACCGTTGTGTGTATGAAACAAATCGGTGCGATGGGCATTACCATCGGTTAATAAACAAATTTGGCGTGTTGGGGGTTGAACATTAATCTCATGTTTTAGAGCGGGCATCATGGCGGTTTCCTTGTGAAATCAATGCAGCCTGAATGGGGAATATGACGGTTCAGGCTGCATACAAAAAAACCGCCACGTTTGTTTGAACGGAGCGGTATAGGCTGTGTTGTTTTTCTAACTGTTGCCTTATGCAACGCATAACAAAGTGTACCGCGCCTTAGCGTGGTACCACCAATAGTTTGCAACAGTCAGAATAAAGTGTTTCATGTTTGGTCTCTTCAAAAATGTGGGGCGTAATGTAAAGAAAATGGAAACAGATGTCAAGTTTTTCTGTGTTTTAGGCTGCCTGAAGTTTAAGCATAATGCCCTGAACCTAAAATTAGGGCTTTGTTTGCACCTGTCGCAATATGGGGATTACTGGGCGTGCGATTAACCCAACAGGCAGCCAACCATGCGAATGCGGCGGCTTCTACCCATTGTGGGTCAAGGCTTAATGTGGCCGTACTGTGTATTTCGGCTTGTTCGGTAAACAAGGTTTTCAGGCAGCTCATTAAAACAGGATTGCGTATGCCGCCACCACAGACATAAATTTGCTGAACATAGGGGGCTGCCTGAATAATGGCAGCGTGTATGCTGTTGGCGGTAAACTGCACCAAAGTACGCATTACATCGTATGGGTTTTCCTTGCCATGAAGATGACTTTGTAACCATGTTAAAGAAAACAGTTCTCGTCCTGTGCTTTTGGGATAGGGCTGCTTGAAATAAGGGTGTGCCAACAATTTATTCAATAATTCAGGCAGCACTAAACCTTGTGCGGCAATTTCGCCATTGGTATCGTAATCGTGTTGCCAAATGTGTTGCGCCCAAGCGTCCAAAAGCATGTTGCCTGCACCTGTGTCAAAACCGATGGGCGGTGTGTTGGCATGCAATACGCTGATGTTGGCAATACCACCGATGTTGAGTACCACACGGCTTGTGTTTTCTTTGGCAAAGAGAGCTTGATGAAAGGCAGGAACGAGAGGTGCGCCTTGTCCGCCTGCTGCTAAATCACGGTTGCGAAAATCACCTATGGTTAAAATACCTGTTTTTTCTGCCAAAAGTGGTAAATTAACCAGTTGAATACTGTATCTGTGTTCTGGTGCGTGGCGTATGGTTTGACCATGGCAACCGATGGCAGTGATGTTATTGGCGGACAAGTTTTGTTGGGTGAGCAGTTGGTGGACGGTTTGGGCGTACAGTAAACTGAGTTCTTGCGCCAAAATTTGACTGCGGTGTAATTCATTGTTGCCTGTGTTTTGTAAATCCAGCAAAGCGGTTTTCAGGCAGCCTGAATAGGGCAAGAAAGCATGTGCTAATGCCCCTTGCCATTGACTGCCATTCATGCTGATGAGAACAGCATCTGCGCCGTCCATGCTGGTACCTGACATGATGCCGATGTAAAGTTGTGTGTGTTTCATGGTTTAGGAAAAATAGGCTGCCTGAAAAGCACAAAACATCAAAAACGGTCAATCTATGCAATCCATTGCACGATTTCATCTGATGATTTGCGTGATTTGGGTTTGATGTCTTTGGCACGGTAGCCTAAAGTCAGCATAACGGAAACACCCCATTCTGCATGGTCAAACAGACCTTGTTCACTCATGATTTGATTGACTGCTGCGTAATTAAAACCTTCTATGGGGCAAGAATCAATGCCAAGCAAAGCTGCGCCTGTCATCATGTTTGCCAATGCAATATAAGTTTGTTTGCTTGCCCAATCAAACAGACTGCGTTCGCTGTCTAAAATGGCAATGTCATCTTGTTGGAAACGACCGTATTTGTGCATGGCGTTGGCGGCTTCTTCACCAACAAAACCACGCCGCGCAATCACATCTTGGAAAAAAGGACTGTCGTAACGTGCATTTTTCTTGGCTAAAATCACGACAATATGGCTGGCATCATTAATTTGGGTTGCCATACCCCAACAAACGGGTTTTAAACTTTGGCGCACAGCGGGATTTTGAACTACCAAAAAACGCCAAGGTTCAGAACCCACAGAGCTGGGCGACAATCTGGCACACTCTAAAATGGCAGCAAAATCGTTATCGCTGATTTTGCGTTCGGGGTTGTAAGTACGGGTGGCGGTGCGTTGGCGTAATACTTCAATCAGTTGTTCAGGTTTCAGAAAAACAGTCATTGTGCTTATCTCTATTATGATTAAAATGGTTTTCAGGCAGCCTGAAACTTTTGGTCACACTCATTTTAACACGGTTGTAGGAGATGGATTTTATACGCTATTTTGCAATTTTTTGATAAAAATAAAACTTTATTTAAGTAAACACGGGGCAGATATGAAATCTACCCCTAATAAGCCGAGTTTGGTAGAGGTTTCAGCCTTTAAGTGGAAAAAATGAACACCATAATCATGGTTTTTCAAAGTTTTAACCTGAATGAGCCATCAATGTCAAGTTATGTTATTTGACTGCTTAACATTTCTTAATTTACAATATTGTTATGGTATAACAATTGAGAGTTGAGTTTAAGTGATGTTTACAAGAAAAATCATAACAACTGCCCTGATGTTGGTTTATGCCAATGCACTTGGGGCAGACAATGCAGAAATCAATGAAGCCAGACCAGAAGAGCATGCGATTGAATTAGAAGAGATTCAAGTCAGCAGTAAACGCAATATTGCTACAGCTTTACCTTTTGCACGTGGTCGTAAAGCCAGCGATGTGGTTATTGATGGTAAAGCGTTCAAAACCCGCTCTGCTACTTTGGGCAACGCATTGGCAGGTGAATTAGGTGTACACAGCAATCCGTTTGGTGGTGGCGCAAGTGCGCCGATTATTCGTGGACAAGAGGGTGCACGCATCAAAATTTTGCAAAATGGCTCGGACGTGGTGGACATGTCTTCGCTCTCGCCCGACCACGCAGTTGCTGCGGATACTTTATTGGCACAGCAGGTGGAATTGGTGCGTGGTACGCCTACTTTATTGTATGCCACCGCTTCGCCTGCGGGTGTGGTCAATGTGGTGGACAAGCGCATTCCAGATAAGCTGCCCAAGCATGGCGTGGAGGGCGAGTTTGCAGTGCGTACTGATTATGCGAGTAAAGAAAGAGCGGTTAATGCAGGTATCACTTTGGGTTTGGGCAATCACATTGCCATTCGTGCCGAAGGTTTAATTCGCAAATCAGATAATTACAAGGTACCTGGGGTTAAGCTAGGGGAAACTTTGACATACTTACCTGATACGCACAATAAATCCAATGTGGGAACGATTGGTGTGTCTTGGGTGGGCGAGCAAGCTTATTTAGGTGCTTCATACAATAAACGCCGCGACCATTATGGTATTCCAGGGCACAATCATCAGTTTGATAAAGGGGGATTTCATATTTTTAATACCGCTAAAAACCTGTGGTCACCCGAACGCAAATATTTGCTTGCCTATCCACACTTGATGCGCGATGAAGATGTGTCCAATAATTTGCACGATGCCCATACGGGCACATCACACGACTTAAATGGCAAGCATAGCCACGACAACCCTTATGGACACAAACACGATCACAGCAGCCCAGGACCTGTTATTGACATGATTTCCAAACGCTATGATGTACGTGGCGAATGGCGTAATCCATTTAAAGGCGTGGACAAATTCAAACTCAGTTTAGCGTGGGCGGATTATTATCATGATGAAAAAGATGATGGTAAAGCCTACATCGGTCCAAATGATACCTCAGCAAAAGTAGAGCACATTTTATGGGAACGACAAAAAAACAAAGGCAGACCCAATGCTTTCTTTGGCAATAAAGGTTTTAACAGCCGTTTTGAAATTCATCATAGTCCATTTAAAGGATTAACAGGCGTTTGGGGCGTGCAATATCAAACCCAGAAAAGCTATGCTACCCGTCCTGCAGTAAATGGCAATGACTGTGAATTCATCCTTGATGAACATGGCAATATTCAATACGATAGGTACGGTGACCCACGCCAACGCTGTAATACATTTGGCGAACGCGATCCACGCCAACGTCGCCCTTTGGTACACAATACCAATAAACAATTCAGTATTTTTGGTATGGAACAATTCAAATGGCGCAGCATCACATTGGAAGCTGCCGCCCGTTGGGAAAAACAAAGCATACCGATTCAGTATAATATGGACGAATTGGCAATCTACACTCCACCGAAAGCCCCTAATACCGCCATGCCTGATTTAAGCACATATCGCCAAAAAGCCTTATCTTATTCAGGCAGCCTGTTATGGGACGTTACACCTGAATTGCGTTTGTCGTTTACGGCTTCACACAATGAACGACTGCCCACGCCTATGGAGCTCTACTATCACGGCAAACATTTGGCAACCAACTCTTTTGAACATGGTAACCGCGATTTGCGTAAAGAAAGTTCCAATAACTATGAAATCGGTTTACGCTACGCAGGCGAGCGTTGGGACGCCAAAATCAGTGCGTACCAAAACCGTTTCAAAAATTATATTCACAACGAAACCATTTATCGCGAAGGCAATTTGTATGCACGCCGTTATTTGCAAGCACAAGCACGGTTTCATGGGGTAGAAGGTGAAATCGGTTTCAAAATCACACCAAACCACAAAATTACCGTATTTGGCGACGTGGTACGTGGTAAATTATTCAAGTTGCCTGCAATTTATGGTCCTGTTATGACCGAAAAATATGCTTGTGTAGATGAATGGGGCGATCCCGACACCTGTACACGTTTTATAGGTTATGAAATGGTTAAACGTCCCGACAGAAATGCCTCTCGTGTACCGCCTACTCGTTTGGGTTTTCGTTTCAACAATCAATGGGGTGAAAATTGGTCTTCCAACTTGGAATACACGCGCGTGTTCACACAAGACAAGACGTCTGATTCATTGTACACGCGCGACAAATCAGATGATGACCCAACACGCAAACAGGGCAATACCTTGAATACTTTCCCCATTCAAGAAGATACCACACGCGGTTATCATTTGCTTAATGCAGGTTTAACCTACCACAAGCACATTGGCAACACCGAATTTTCTGTAACCCTACAAGGCAATAATTTGTTCAATCAGAAAATTTACACGCACACTTCGTATTTGCCATATGTGCCGCAGATGGGGCGTAATTTTGTGTTAGGGGTAAATATAACATTCTGATGAAAGAAAAAATGTCATCACATATAGTCGTTTCAAATTAACACGGACAAGGCGATAACGAGAGCCGTGTACACTTCATATTAATACATAATGGCGTTGGCAACGCTGTACTTTTTTAATTTGAAATGACTATCAATTAAGGCTGCCTGAAACCCTTTCAGGCAGCCTTAAATTTAATACACGCGTGCGTGCAGCAACATATTCATGTTCAATGCCCCTAATAATTGATTGTGTGTATCACAGACCAATAAACCATTGATGTTTTTCTCCTCCATTAACTTAATCGCCTCACTTGCCAAGCGTTCAGGCGGCAAGGTAATCGGATTGTGTTTCATCACATCATCAACTTTTAAATCGGCAAAATGGTCGCGGGTTTCAAACAAACGGCGCAAATCACCATCGGTAACAATCCCTTTCAGGCAGCCTGTTTCATCTACCACAGCCAACATGCCCAAACCTTTTTCACTCATTTGGAAAAGGGCGGTTTTCAATAAAGTGCCTTTTACCACAGATGGCACAGCATCATCGCGTACCATGATATCCGCAACCGTAGTTAGCAGTCTGCGTCCCAAGCTGCCTGCTGGGTGGCTCAATGCAAAATCATCTGGGGTAAAACGGCGTGCTTGCAACAAAACCACAGCCAAAGCATCACACAATGCCAAAACAGCTGTGGTGCTGGACGTGGGTGCCAAACCCAGTGGACAGGCTTCTTGTGAAACTGAAGCTGTAATGTGTATATCAGCATGGCGTGCCATTGTGGAATGCGGTTTACTGGTTATGCCAATTAAAGTAATGCGTTTGCGTTTGAGTGCAGGCAAAATTTGTACAATTTCATCACTTTCACCCGAATTGGACAAAGCCAAAATCACATCGTTATCCGCGACCATACCCAAATCGCCATGTGCAGCTTCAGCAGGGTGGACAAAAAAAGCAGGTGTTCCCGTTGAAGCTAGAGTAGCAGCCGCTTTGCGCCCAATGTGTCCTGATTTACCCATGCCCATCACAATCACGCGACCTTTGCATGTCAATAATGACTGAATGGCTGCCGTAAAATATGTGTCAAGTGAGTCAGCCACTTCTTTAATCGCGTGTGATTCGGTGTGCATAGCGGCACGCGCCCATTGTAAATAATGTTCCGACATATCCTTTATTCTCCTGTTGGTTCTGATTTTCAGGCAGCCTGAAAGGTTTTACTCTGTTCAAAGACTTCAAAACGCGTTAGCATAGTCCACTTTAAAAACCACAAATCAGAAAGGCATCACAATATGACCATTTTAGCCGAAGTTAAAAAATTGGGACAACAAATCTGGTTGGACAATTTATCACGCAGCTTGATTCAAAGTGGTGAATTGGCGCATATGCTGGAACAAGGTGTATGTGGCGTAACATCCAATCCTGCTATTTTCCAAAAAGCCTTTTCAGGCGATGCACTTTATGCACCCGAAATCGCTCAATTAAAACAAGCAGGCAAAACTGCCAAAGACATTTATGAAACATTGGCGGTGGCAGATGTTCAGGCAGCCTGTGATGTGTGCCGAGCTGAATTTGACAGCAGTCAAGGCAAAACAGGTTTTGTGAGTCTAGAAGTATCGCCAGAATTAAGCCACGATGCACAAGGTACAGTTGTCGAAGCCAAACGTTTGTATGCAGCCATCAATCGCCCTAATGTCATGATAAAAGTGCCAGCCACCGATGCGGGTTTAGAAGCCCTAACCGAATTGGTCGCAGAAGGCATTTGTGTAAACTTAACCTTATTGTTTTCACGCGAACAAACCCGCAAAGCCTACGCCGCTTACCAAGAAGGCATCACACGCCGTTTGACAACAGGTGGCAAAGTAGCACACATTCAAGTGGTTGCCAGCTTTTTCATTTCACGCGTAGATGCCGCTTTGGACACAACGCTGCCTGAAAACTTACAAGGCAAAACTGCCATTGCGCTGGCAAAAGTTGTCTATCAAGATTGGCAACAGTATTTTGTTGCACCTACATTCAGCAAACTGCAACAACAAGGTGCAAATCCAGTATCGCTCTTATGGGCATCAACAGGTGTAAAAAATCCAGATTATTCAGATACATTGTATGTGGATAGTTTAATTGGACAACATACTGTCAATACTGTTCCCGATGCCACCCTTAAAGCCTTTATCGCACACGGTACCGCAGCAGAAACGCTGCCTGAAAACACCGAAGCCGCATTGGCACACATTACCGAAGTAGAAAATTTGGGCATCAATCTAGAAACTTTGGCAACGCGTTTACAAGACGATGGCTTAAAACAATTTGAAGAAGCCTTTGCCAAATTGTTGGCACCATTGGCATAAATCATTTCACAGGCGGGTTTCATATCCGCCTTTTCAATATTTTCAGGCAGCCTGAAACCATTTTGACAAGGAAACATCATGCAAAATTACATCTTCAAAATTGCCACGCAAGCCAAAACCGCATTTTACCAACTCGCCCAAGCCGATAGCGCAGCCAAAAATCACGCGCTCATGATTTTGGCAGATTTGATTGGGCAACATGAAAACGATTTGCTCGCCGCAAACACCCAAGACCTTGAAAATGCAAAACAAAAAGGTTTGGATAAAGCCATGTTAGACCGCTTGAAAATCCATTCAGGCAGCCTGAAAACCATGCGCGAAGGTTTGCTGCAAATTATCGCGCTGCCTGACCCTGTGGGCGAAATGGACGAATTTCGTTTACGTCCCAATGGATTACGCATAGGCAAAATGCGTGTACCGCTTGGTGTGATTGGCATGATTTACGAATCTCGTCCGAATGTTACGGTGGACGCGGCGGCTTTGTGTTTGAAATCGGGCAATGCCTGTATTTTGCGTGGTGGCAGCGAAGCGTTTCACAGTAATATGGCGTTGGTAAAGCTGATAAAGCAAGCACTTAACCAAGCAGATTTGCCCGAAAACGCAGTGTGTTTTGTGGAAAATACCGACCGTCAATATGTGGGCGATATGTTACAAACGGTTGATTTGATTGATGTGATTATTCCGCGTGGAGGTAAAAGTTTGGTGGCACGGATTAGTGAGCAATCGCGTGTGCCTGTGATTAAGCATTTGGACGGCATTTGCCACGTTTACATTGATGAATTTGCTGATAAAACAAAGGCTTTGGATATTGCATTCAATGCCAAAACTTCGCGTTATGGTACTTGCAATACAATGGAAACTTTGTTAATCCACACAAAACGCGCTGCTGAAATTTTGCCTGAATTGGCGGATTTGTACACGACCCAATCGGTAGAATTGCGCGGCTGTCCGAAAACACGAGCCATTTTGCCGAATGTTGAAGTGGCAACCGAAGCAGATTGGGCGACGGAGTATCTTGCGCCGATTTTGTCTGTCAAAGTTGTGGATAATTTTGATGCAGCAGTCGCACACATCAACCAATACGGCAGCCACCACACCGATAGCATTGTTACCGAAAACTACACGCTGGCAAACCGCTTTTTGCGTTTGGTGGACAGTGCGAGCGTGATGGTAAACGCTTCCACGCGTTTTGCAGATGGCTTTGAATACGGTTTAGGTGCGGAAATCGGCATTTCCACCGACAAAATCCATGTACGCGGACCTGTGGGTTTGCACGGCTTGACTTCGCAAAAATGGGTGGTATTGGGTGATGGGCAAATTCGCATATAATCATTTTTAGGTAAACTGATGTATATAGTCGCAGAATTGAAAAAGCACTATGGCGTTACCAACGCCCTTATTTACTGCTGTACACAACAAACGTTGTCATCTTTTATTGCTTTTTCACTTCTGCGACTCTAGAAATCAACCATGTTATTGATACAACAGATTGAGAAAATATGCTTTTAACATTTCAAAAGGCATATTATCTGTATAAATTACAGATAATGTATTTTTAAACGTATTTTGACGGAAAGATTTATTATGAAACAAAATAAAATCATGTCCTTGATTGTGCTTACCGCTTTGACTGCTTGTTCCCACAGTACCAACCAAAACATTCCTATCCAGACAAGCGAACAGAAAGCACCCGTCATGTCGCCCAAAAAAACCGAATTAACCCAACACCCCATTCCGCAAAATTTGGATTTTTCGCAATTAAAAGGCGAAACAAAATCATTTGAACTCAATGGTCAAACGGTATCGTATCGCGCATTTGAAAACATTGTGTATGTGTTAAATCCCAGCGATACACGCTATCAATTCATGAATGTGTACATTCCCGAAGCCTATTTCAAAGGCGAAAGCGTGGACGGTTTCAATGCCCAAACCGCACCGATTTTCTTGCCCAACCACGTTGGCGGCTACATGCCCGCCACAGCCAGCAAACCGCAATTAGACAGACGTAAACAAACCCCAAATTCAATTATGACCGCATTATCAAAAGGTTATGTGGTTGCCAGCGTGGGCGCACGCGGTCGCACCGAAGCCACAGGTCGCGCGCCTGCCGCCATTTTGGATTTAAAAGCTGCTGTTAAATACCTGAAATTCAACGACAAAAATATGGCTGGCGATGCCAACAAAATCATCAGCAATGGCACATCAGCAGGTGGCGCATTGTCGGCATTGCTCGGCACCAGTGGTAATGCGCCCGAGTTTGCGCCACTTTTGCGTGAAATGGGTGCAGCAGACGCTTCGGACGACATCTTTGCTGTGTCCGCCTACTGCCCGATTACCAATTTGGAACACGCGGATATGGCTTACGAATGGCAATTCAATGGTGTGAACGATTACGAAAAAATCCAAATCAATCAATTGGGTTACGATGTGGAACGTAAATTGATTAAAGGTACACAAACCGCCGAGCAAATTCAGCTTTCAGGCAGCCTGAAAAATCTTTTTCCAAACTATATCAATAATTTAAAACTGCATCATCACACTTACAAAACCCAAAACAACAAAGTCGTGCCAACCAAAGAGTCTTTGACTTTAGATAAACACGGCAACGGCAGTTTCAAAAAATACATTGAGCATAAATTGTTGCTTTCCGCTCAAAATGTATTGGGTTATGAAACAACATCTTACGATAAAGCGCAAATTGATGAAGTCAAACGTGCTACTTGGTTAAAAGTGGAAAAAACCAACTTGAAAGGCGACATCAATGGTATGGTAAAAAGCGTGGATTTTGATGCATACGCTAAATCAGTTGGCAGACAAAAAACCACCCCTGCCTTTGATGGCGTGGATTTATCCACAGGTGAAAACAATTTGTTTGGCGACCAAATGATTGATAAAAAACACTTTACCGAGTTTGGTGCAAAACACAGCACCGTTTCAGGCAGCCAAACAGCCGACCCGAAAATCGTCCACATGATGAACGCGATGAATTTCACTTCAAAAACAAAATACTACCGCATTCGTCATGGTGTGAACGACCGCGATACTTCGCTTGCCATTCCGACTTTGTTGGCATTGAAATTGGAAAATGAGCGAAAAGAAGTTGATTTTTCATTACCTTGGGGGCAGGGACATGGTGGTGATTATGATTTGGAAGAGCTGTTTGCGTGGGCGAAACAAATCAGCAGCACAAAATAAAAATACAGTCGTGGAAGTGAAAATGCAATATAAGGTCAGTGCTTTTCAATTCTGCGACTGTATTATTTCAAGCAGCCTAAAAGGAAAATTTACATGATAAAATATTTGATTTTAATGAATTTATTTTTATTGAATGCGTGTCAAGCTGAGCCGAATTTTGTCGCGCCATCGGAACACACCCTGCCGCCAATCACACGCATAGCAGATGAAGATTTTAATACCCCTATGGAATGGAAAAATCTTGTGTTAAGCCCCGAGTGTTGGCTTGCCAAAGCACAAGATGGCGAGATTTTTTATCCCATTCTCAATTGCACCTTTCCACAAAAAGAGTTGCATACAGCCGCTTCTGCCAAAAATATTCATCTTTTACCTGATAGTCAGCCGATTGTTTTTAAAAATAAAGTCTTATTTTTAGGCGACCCCGACAGCCAAACCTACCCACACGGCGTTTTGGGCGATGAAATTGAAGCCAAAACGCTCTACACTTTGGACGCGCAAACGC
>NZ_JAUNEC010000047.1 GCF_030525755.1 Alysiella sp. | reverse complement strand
TTTCCATGCAAGGGCGTGTTCGCGTCCGCCGTTGCCGATAACGAGTAATTTCATGGTTTGGACTTTCGTTGGTGGGTTAAAATGATGATATTTTAATGGAAAAATATATTTTCAGGCAGCCTTTGATTTTTGTTGTGTAACTTTTAGGCTGCCTGAAAGCCACATAAATTTTGCTATAATTGTTGCTTTATGACTTTATATGGAATGCTACCATGTCGCGCAAAACTGCCCCGAAAACTTTTGAAGAAGCCATTACCAGATTGGAAGAAATTACTCAAGCCATGCAAAGCAACCATTTTCCATTGGAAGACGCGCTTGCTGCCTATGAAGAAGGCACAAAATTGGTGCGGTTTTGTCAGGAAAAGTTGGCGCAAGTGGAGCAAAAATTGGCGGTATTGGAAAACGGTGAATTGAAGGAATGGCAAGCTGATGAATGATTTGAAAACATGGCAAGCGCGTGCGGTGGCTCAAACCGAATTGCTTTTGCAAAGAATGCTGCCTGAAAATCATGTTTTGCCACAGGATTTGCATCAAGCCATGCGTTATTGTGCTTTGGACGGTGGTAAACGTTTGCGTCCGCTTTTGGTGTTGGCAGCGGCGGAATTGGGCAATTGTGTTCAGGCAGCCTGTGAAGCGGCGATGGCGGCGGTAGAGTGCATACACGTTTATTCTTTGGTGCATGACGATATGCCTGCTATGGACAATGACAGCTTGCGACGTGGTAAGCCCACTTGTCATGTTCAATTTGGCGAAGCTACTGCTTTACTAACAGGCGATGCTTTACAAACTTTGGCGTTTGATTTGCTTTCGCAGCCGACTGCTTTGCCTGCTGCACGTCAGTTGCGTATGGTGAATGTGTTAGCAAAAAGTTCAGGCAGCCTGGGTATGGCAGGTGGTCAAGCGGTGGATTTGGCAAATGTTGGTCAAGCGATGACACAAAATCAGTTGGAACAGATGCATGGCTTAAAAACGGGTGCGCTCATTCGTGCAGCGGTGGCATTGGGGGCGTTAAGTTGTCCTGATTTAGATGATGTTGTACTGGCAAAATTGGACGTGTATGCCAACAAATTGGGTTTGGCATTTCAGGTGATTGATGATGTGTTGGATTGTGAAGCGGACACCGCTACTTTGGGTAAAACCGCAGGCAAAGATGTTCAAGCCAACAAGCCCACTTATGTGAAACTTTTGGGCTTACCTCAAGCGCGTGCTTATGCGGAAAAATTGGTGGATGAAGCAATTGCGGCATTGGTGGATTTGGGCGATGAAGCGGAACGTTTGCGCCAATTAGCGGCATTTGTTACAGCGCGAAAATATTGAAACAATCATAATTCACTTATTGATTATTAACACCGATTTGAGACTGCTTGAAACCTTTCAGGCAGCCTTTAACCATTTGTTTTAATAAATCTTTGTTGTAAGGTAGGTGCTACCTACCGTTTATAGCTTGGCAATGTGATTTTTGTGTTGCTTTAAAATGGTTGGTGCAAGTGCCCACCTACACAAGTCATTTATTTTCATGGTATTTTCAATATTCTTATCCCAAACTTGCGTTATTTCAACAAATTTTTCAATGCCAAACGTACGCCTTCGCCCACTTCTGTGCCGCTGGGTATGCCTTTAATTGCGGCGCGTGCTTCGCGTTCGGAATAACCCAAAGCCAAAAGTGTGTCCACCACATCATTGCTGTTATCGGCAGCAGATGTGGCAAACAAACCTGCATCAAGGCTGCCTGAAACCAGTTTACCGCGTAATTCCAAAATCATGCGTTCGGCGGTTTTTTTGCCGATACCAGGAGCAGAAGACAAACGTTTGACATCTTCTTGTGCCACTGCTTGTGCCAATTCTTCGGCATTCATGGCAGACAAAATCCCCAAAGCCGTTTTCGCACCAATACCACTGACTTTAATCAACTGTCTGAATGTGGTTCGCTCATCTTGGTTGGCAAAACCAAACAACAAATGTGCGTCTTCACGCACCACTAAATGCGTGAACAAACGTATGTTTTCGCCCAAAGCAGGCAATGCGTAAAAAGTTTGCATGGAAACATCCACTTCATAAGCCACGCCATTGACATCAATGACGATTTGAGGAGGGTGTTTTGCCAGAAGTTGACCGTTTAATTGACTTATCATGATATTGTTCCGTTTGGTTTAGGTTACCTGAAACGTTCAGGCAGCCTGTTTAACGGTCATTTAAAATTGACACGGCGGTTGTTGTTGCCTTGTTTGTGTTAATTTGAAACGACCATAAATGGAGCAGATTAGGGATTCACACGCAACAATTCAATGCGGTAACGTGCTGCTTGTTTGTTCGACCTACCCTCTTCGCTGTAACCCAAATGAGCAGGAATATCAAATTCATAAATGCTGTCTGCGGACATCAATAATAAACTTTGTTTTAAACCCGAAAACGTGTGTTCGTCAATCGGCATAATCATGGGTACACCGTTGAGTGTACCGTCTAAAATTTCACCTTTAGTATTGTAAGAGATAAAACGAATTTCCACTTCGTCATTGGAGTTTGGGTTTTATGCCATTGCCTGCTTGAATCACACGGTATTTTAAGCCTTGCGCGGTGCTATGGTATTCAATATGTGGGTTTTGCGCTGCGATACTGGGCAACAGGTTTGCACCCAATAAACAGACAAGGGTTAGGGTATGGATTGCTTTCATTCTCAATTGGTTTTTTATGCCAAAATGGCAGGATAACATAGCATAATGTTGATGTGTACTGGCTTAATTTGAACAAGTGTAAAAAATGGCATTTGTTAAGTTGTGTCAATTAAGCTGCAATCAGGCTGCCTGAAACCCCGTTCACAATGTTGGCGTATTCTTTCTTTGATTTATTTGGTTTGGGTTTGCTCGTGTAATTTACAGGATTGAATTTTTTCAGGCAGCCTGTAAGCGATTTTACAGAAAATATTTTGACAAAACAAAAACAAACTGCCATAATCTACTGTTTTCCATTTCGCACAAAGCGAAATATTTTTGTAACCCCCAATTCTCATGGAGTTGAGTATGTACGCGGTCGTAAAAACTGGCGGTAAACAATACAAAGTTACCGTTGGCGAAAAATTAAACGTAGAACAGATACCTGCCGAACTCGACAGCCAAATCGAACTGACCGAAGTTTTGATGATTGCTGACGGCGAAAACGTAAAAGTAGGTGCGCCTACTGTTGCAGGTGCAAAAGTGGTAGCCAAAGTTGTGGCTCATGGTCGTGGCGAAAAAGTCCGCATTTTCAAAATGCGCCGCCGCAAACACTACCAAAAACGTCAAGGTCATCGCCAAAATTTCACGCAAATTGAAATCGTGTCTATTGGCTAATTAAACACGATTCAGGAGTATAAACAATGGCAAGTAAAAAAGCTGGCGGTAGCACCCGCAACGGTCGCGATTCAGAAGCCAAACGTTTGGGCGTGAAAGCATTCGGTAACGAATTGATTCCCGCAGGTTCAATCATTGTGCGCCAACGCGGCACCAAATTCCACGCAGGCAACAATGTGGGCATGGGTAAAGACCACACTTTGTTCGCTAAAGTAGATGGTTACGTTGAATTCGCCACCAAAGGCGCATTGAACCGCAAAACCGTAAGTATTCGTCCTTACGAAGGCGTGGAAAATTAATCTGGTTTATCCCGATACACAAAACCTGTTGATGATTTCATCGGCAGGTTTTTCTTTGTGGATAAATATTGAAGTCAAAATGTTTCAGGCAGCCTTTTATGCAACATACCATTAACAGCATTGCCATCGTACAATCGCCTTACACACAAAAATTCGGTATTCCACGCCAACCGCAACTGGTTTTGGCAGCTCGGGTTTGTATTGTGTTCCACGCCAACATCAGTCCAGACAGTGTGCGCGGTTTAGAAGGTTTTGATTATATTTGGGTGCAATTTTTGTTTCACGATGTATTGGACGAGGGGTGGGCGGCAATGGTTCGTCCGCCACGTTTGGGGGGTAAAAAGAAAATGGGCGTATTTGCCACACGCAGTCCGCATCGCCCTAATCATTTGGGTCTGTCTTTGCTGAAATTGGAAAAAATAGAAATTGAGTATGGTTGTGTAAGATTGTGGTGCAGCGGTGCGGATTTATTGGACGGTACGCCTGTTTTTGACATTAAGCCATATATCCCATTTGTGGAAGCGCGTCTCGAAGCGCGTGCGGGTTTTGCCGTTGAACCACCGCCCCAATTAAGCGTGATGTGGTTACCTGAAAGCCATGTGGACGGTTTGTCGCCTGATTTGCGGGATTTGATTGAGCAAAGCATTGCCCAAGACCCACGTCCTGCTTATCAAGACGACCCTGAACGGATTTATGTGATGGACATTGCCGGATACCGTATTTCGTTTCGCATACAAGCAAAAATGGCTTGGATTTTGGCAGCAAATCTGTTTCAGGCAGCTTAGTTTGTTGTTTGTAAAAATGGTTGGCACGCGGAATTGAAAAAGCACTACGGTGTTGCCCATACCCTTATGTACTCGGCTCTCTTTGTTGCTCTGTATTGCATTTTCACTTTTACAACTGTATTTTTAAGGAAACATAAGATGTTGAAAAAAATGATTGTGGGCATATTTGCTGTATTGGTTTTTGCTGTGCAAGCAGATTCAGGCAGCCTTTATGATGCAAGGGTAACAGCGGTACACGATGGTGATACCGTTCGTGTTACCAATCAATATGGACAAAAACAACGCATTCGTTTGGCATACATTGATGCACCTGAATTGCAGCAGACATACGGTAAAGCCAGTCGTGATGCACTTTCTGCTTTGATTTTGCATCAAAAAGTGCAAGTTGAAGTGATTGATACCGACCGCTATCGCCGTCAAGTGGCGCGTTTAACTTTGAATGGGCAAGACATCAATTTGAGCCAACTGCAAAACGGCAATGCTTGGCATTATCGCAGTATTGCCCGTCAAAAACAAAGTGATTCAGATTACAGATTGTATGAACAAGCCCACAATCAGGCACGGCAACAAAAACGGGGTTTGTGGCAACAGTTTAATCCCGATGCACCTTGGTCATACCGCTATCACACGAGACAGGCGGAACAGGGGTATTGATGCTGCCTGAAAGTGTTTTTGTTGATGTTTTTAATGTTTGAAATAAACCGCCATATATAATATATGGCGGTTTATTTAATGGATTGGACGGGGTTTATTTTTGTTTCGGATACCATTTATCGATGATTTTTTGATAAGTACCATCAGCGCGAATGTTACTTAAACCTTTATCCAGTTTGGCTTTTAATTCGATATTGCCTTTTTTCATGACCCAGCCAAAAGGAATTTTACCCGAATCAGTATCTATAACAGTATAGTAAGCAGGATTTTCTTTCAAATAAGTGTTTAAAATACTGTCCACATCATAAACGGCATCTGCCTCTCCATTGTTGACGGCTTTCAAACCTAAAAACAGGGTTTTAACCAAAACAGGTTTGTCTGTAATGCCTGTAGCTTTTAATTGTGTTTCGGATAAACTTGAATTTTGTGCGGCGATTGGTTTATTTTTCAATTCTGACCATGAATTGACTTTCACTTTATTGCGATCGAGCAAAGCAGTCCAGTTGCCTTCTAAATAAGGTTGAGAAAATTCGTATTTTTCCAAACGTTCTGGTGTGATATTGACACCTGTTGCAACAATGTCTGCTGAACCATCTTCCACAGTTTCTAATAAACCTGTCATATCACGGGGTAGGAAAGTTAAAGTAAAGCCTTCGCGTTCTGCAATGGCATTGAGCAAGTCCATGTCCAAACCGACCAGCATACCTTGTGCATCTTTTGTGGCAAAAGGAGGGTAATCGGATTGACTGACCACAATATAGTTGGGTAGTTTGGTTTTATCAGAAGCAGCTGGCATTGATGCTTGTTTTGCTGCGGTATTTTGTGGGGCGGTAGATTTTGGAACTGAGCTGTTATCACAAGCGGTTAAGCAGACAAAAGGCAAAGCCAAAAATATTTTTTTCCAAGAATGTGTGTGCATTTGAAATACTCCAATTTTTTAACCGAAACAGTAATCGTAATGGATAACCTAAATGAGTTAAAGATGGGGCTTAAAATAAGAGTAGATTATCTATTCGAATGAGCGATTAGTCTGAAACAGACATATAGGGTGCGTACTATGTACCGAATTATCACATTATTTGAATAAATTGGTGTGCAATACGCCTCCTACACTTGTCTATTTTTTCAATGTATGGTCACAGAATTGAAAAAAGCACTGGGATCTATTGACAATTCGTTTTGTGGTTGTTTTTAGCTACGAACCCCCTTGAATTTGGTAGAGAAGCGGTGTCTGCCTGAAAAACCAACTGCGCGCCCAAATTGTCAATAACCCCTAGGGTGGAGGGTGCTTTGCCTCCACCATTATTTGTCACAACGATAATTGTTTTCAGGCTGCCTGAAAACAGTGGGTGAGCATAGCGCCACCCTACACAAATCAAGATTAAACGTGATAGGTGCTTGACGCGGTGTCGCCACCTTTGCCTGTCCAGTTGGTGTGGAAAAATTCGCCGCGTGGTTTATCGGTGCGCTCGTAAGTGTGTGCGCCGAAGTAATCGCGTTGCGCTTGCAGCAAATTGGCGGGCAAACGTGCCGATGTGTAGCTGTCCAAGAACGTGATTGCCGATGCCATACAGGGCATGGGAATGGCGCATTCAATGGATTTTGCCACCACTTTGCGCCATTGTGGTAAGGCGTTGTTTAAAATGTTTTGGAAATACGCGTCTTGTCCCAACCAAACCAAATCGGGGTTTTGGGTGTAGGCATCGCGAATGTTGCCCAAAAACACGCTGCGAATGATGCAACCTTCGCGCCACAACAGGGCGGTGTTGCCATAATTCAAATGCCAGTTGTAGGTTTCGCTGGCTTCGTGCATGAGCATAAAGCCTTGGGCGTAGGAAATGATTTTGCTGGCAAGCAGGGATTGACGCAAGGCTTCCAACCATTCTTCGCGGCTGCCTGAAATGGCAATGGGTGTGTGTGGGAACAATTTGGCGGCGGCAACGCGCTGCTCTTTCAAAGCCGATACGCAACGGGCAAACACCGATTCGCTAATCAGGGTAAGCGGAATGCCCATGTCCAAAGCGTTGATGCCTGTCCATTTGCCTGTGCCTTTTTGACCTGCGGTATCCAAGATTTTTTCAACCAAGGGTGTGCCGTCTGTGTCTTTGTATGCCAAAATTTCGGTGGTAATGTCAATCAGATAGGAATCCAATTCGGTTTTTTGCCACGATTTGAACGCCGCGTGCATTTCATCGTGGTTCATTTGCAAGCCTTCTTTCATGAATTGATAGGCTTCACAAATCAACTGCATGTCGCCATATTCAATGCCATTGTGTACCATTTTCACAAAATGACCTGCGCCGTTGTCGCCCACCCAATCGCAACAGGGTTCGCCTTGTGGCGTTTTGGCGGCAATGGCTTGAAAAATCGGCTTAATGTGCGCCCAAGCCGCAAAATGCCCCCCTGGCATGATGGAAGGCCCATGACGCGCCCCTTCTTCGCCACCCGATACGCCTGCACCCACAAACAGCAAGCCTTTTTCAGCCAGCCACGCGCAACGGCGATTGGTGTCGGGATAATTGGCATTGCCGCCATCAATGATGATGTCGCCTTGCTCCAAATGGGGCAGCAACTGGGCGATGAATTCATCTACCGCGCTGCCTGCGCGTACCATCAGCATGATTTTGCGGGGTTTTGCCAATTTATCCACAAAATCTTGCAAACTGTATGCGCCCACGATGTTGGTGCCTTTGGCTGCGCCATTTAAAAATTCGTCCACTTTTTCCACGGTGCGGTTGTACGCCACCACTTTAAAGCCTTTGTCGTTCATGTTCAAAATCAGGTTTTGACCCATAACCGCCAAGCCAATTACGCCAATGTCGCCTTGCATATTCTGCCTTTTAAAATTGAATGCAAAAGTTTGAACTTTAACGCATTGATGCCAGTTACACAACATTACACTGCATATTGTGAACGAGAAATTAGGCTGCCTGAAAAGCCGTTTGGTTTTCAGGCAGCCTAAACATGGTTTTTCATCGCAAAGTTTGACCGCTTTCCCAATCTACAATGCTGCTGGGTTGGCGGCGGTTGCCCACTTTACCACCGATGACCCATAATTTTTTGCCAAAACGGCGGCGTACTTCACGTTCATTGCGACAGGGTTTGCCTCCTGCACGGTTGCATGATGTGGAAACTAAAGGCATGGCAACTTGGGTGCATAAATTTCTTGCGATGGTGTGGTCGGGAACACGTACCGCCAATTTGTTTCGCCCTTTGCCACGCAGTTGCGGTAAAACGGTTTGGTGTGCAGGCAAAATAAAGGTTTGGGCAGCAGGCCAAATGTGGTTTAAGTGGGACAAAATGTTTTCAGGCAGCTTGTTAAGTAGGGATTGTAATTGCGCGGTGTTTTTGCCAATCACAATCATGCCTTTGTGTTGCGGACGTTTTTTTAAACGCAAAACCGCACGCAAACCGTGAATGTGTCGTGGCGAACAACCTATGCCATAACACGATTCGGTAGGGTAGGCGACCAAACCGCCCTTTTGCAAATGGGCGCGTAAGCGGCGTGGGGATTGTTTGGAAATCAGTCGGGAAGACATGGCTGCCTGAAAAATGGGGAGGTTAAAGTGGTACAGTTCATTAGAAAGGTAATCCCTTACGGCTGCCTGAAAACCATAAGGGATTATATGAAGTACATGAATTTACAAATAAAATTTCTCGATGACTTTTAAATTGTCGTCCAATTTGTACACCAAAGGCTGACCTGTTGGGATTTCCAAGCTCATGATGTCGGCATCAGAAATGCTTTCAATATGTTTAGCAAGTGCGCGTAAAGAATTGCCGTGTGCCGCTACCAATACGCGTTTGCCACTTAAAATGGCGGGCGCGATTTGGTCGTGCCAAAACGGTAACACGCGTTCTAATGTAACTTTCAAATTTTCGCCATCGGGAATCACATCTGCTGGCAAATGTGCGTAACGTCTGTCATTGTGCGCTGAAAATTCGTGATTCTTATCCAAAAGTGGTGGTAAAGTGTCATAGCTTCTGCGCCAAATATGCACTTGCTCATCGCCGTATTTGTCGGCGGTTTGTTTTTTGTCTAAGCCTTGCAATTGACCGTAATGACGTTCGTTCAAACGCCATGTTTTGATTTGCGGTATCCATAATTGGTCGGATTCTTCCAGCACCAAATTACAGGTTTTGATGGCGCGTGTTAAAACTGAAGTGAATGCGATGTCAAATTCGTAGCCCTTTTCTTTTAATTTTTGACCTGCCGCAATCGCTTCGGCGATACCTTGTTCGCTTAATTTCACATCACACCAGCCTGTAAATAGATTTTTGGCATTCCATTCGCTTTGACCATGTCGGATAAAAACGAGTTCCATAGTGTTTCCTTTGTAACAGTAAGTTTGTTGTTGATTGGACTTTATAGCAAATTTTGTGTGTTTTTGCCAGTTTCAGGCAGCCTGTTTGATTATGTTGATGTAGGAGCAGTTATGACGACATTTATATAGCGTAAGGCGATGAATTGTTTTTCGCTGTCCACTTCATTGATTGCCAGTTTAACGCGGGTTTTGGGTAGGATTTCTATGGGTATGCCCGTAGCACGAGCGGTTAAGGGTAAACCGTCTATTCGTACCAAGTCTTCTTTTAATATAATGGCCTCTAATTCCTGTACATTTTCTTGTTCCAGCCATACTAATGACCAGTATTGTTCCATGTTGTCTTGAAATGCTCGGTATGTGGCGTGGGTATGTTCAAAATTACCCAATGCGATGAATAAATCGTTGCTGCCTTTTTCATAACGGGGCGGGCTGCCTGAAAGCAGGCTGTACAGTTGTTGTTGATTGATGCAATCGGCGGCGCGACGCAAGGGTGATGTGAACCAGCCATAATGTGCGACATTCATGCCGATGTGTGGTTCACAATGGGTGGACATTCTGACACGTCCGCTCGGTTGCACGCGAAAAATGCCACTTAAATCGTTTTCGTGCAGCATTTTTGCCCAATGGGTGTTTGCCAAAATCATCATTTCGCTGACCAGTGTGTCAATCGGTGAACCGCGTTCGCGGCGTGTGATGACCACTTTGTTGTGGGCATCAAAATCAATGCCGTAATCGTATTTTTTGGGTAGATTGGGGTCTTCAAAACGGTCACGTTGTTTTTGGCGTTCATGTGCCAGCTGCAACAGCCAAATGCAGTCGGCATGATGTGGAAATTGTGGGGCATTGGGGCTGCCTGTTCCTGTTTCGCTGCTGAAAAACGGTTCAATGTGTTCAATCCGCAAATTGTGTGCGATGTACACTTGTTCTATGCGACTTTCAATGTGGGTAATTTGCCAATCGTTGTTCACATCAAAATACACGCTGAATGCAGGACGGTAATCGCCTGCATCTAAGCTGAATGCCGCCAACCAGTTTTCAGGCAGCATGGTGATTTTGCCTGCGGGAAAATAGACGGTACTCATGCGGTTTAAAATGGTTTGTTCCACATCGCTGCCTGAAACCACACCCAAAGCAGGTGCTGCAATATGTATGCCCACGCGTTTGTTGCCGTTGCCCAAGTCGCACAGGCTTAAAGCATCGTCAATTTCGGTGGTGTCCACGCTGTCTATGGAAAAGGCACGCACATTTTCAGCGTGTGGCATTTCAGGCAGCATGGGGATTGCCAATTCGGGAAAGTGTGTGCCATTGGGAAAGTTTTTGATTTCAAAACCTTGTAATAGATATTGTGGTAAAGATGTGATGCCACCGCAACGCTTTGCCAACTCAAATGCTGTGATTTTTAGGCTGTCGGCAGCTTTATGGAAAGCTTTGTATGCCAAAGATTGTTTGTCGGGTGCGTGCAAAATGCGGGGCAATTCTGTGGCAATTGGTTCTGGCAGGTTGCCTGAAAGCAATTCATCTGCCCATGCTTGTATTTGGGCTTCTTGTTGCTGTTTGCGCTCAATTGCTGCCAAAGCCTGTTGCAAAACGTCTTTGGGTGCAGCTTTGAACACAACTTTGTTTTTCTTGTGAAAATACATAGGAGCAGCATAAAGCGCGATGAAAGTGGCGGCCAACTGGACTTTGTTTGGCGTTGCACCATAATATTCACTTGCTGCTTGCTCGGCAGTAAATTCTTCGCTGCCTACTGCTTCCCACAATAAAGCCGTGTCAATTTCTGTTGCTTCGTTTTGCGCGGCTTGCATGAATACGTCCATCTCGCCGTCAAATTCCAAAAATACGTTTGCAGCTTTGATTTTCACGCGTTTACCGTGTTGCGTGTCGGCTTGGTAGGTGCTGTCGTTTTTTTGAAGCACATGAGCCGCTTTGAATTGACCGCTTTCTTCGTAAAATAAATTCATGATTGTGTGTTCCCAAAGATGTTGTGATTATATAGTCGTGGAATTGAAAAAGCACTACGTTGTTGCCAACACCCTTATGTGCAAGTGTATACGGCTTTCGTTGTCGCCTTGCCTTGTGTGCTTTTTCACTTTTACGACCATAAGTGTAAAACCACACTTTTGCCCTTTCAGGCTGCCTGAAAACCTTGAAACTGGTATAATCGCACGCTTGCCAACGATTTGAAAATCAAGAAACCATGCTGACCACCATTCCCTATTTCCAATACCATTTAGAATACGATTTAAACCGCGTTAATGCGGTGGTCAATCGCGCCGTACAATCTGATGTCGCCCTGATTTCGCAAATTGGCACCTACATTATTGGCGCAGGCGGCAAGCGTTTGCGTCCCATTTTGACCATCTTGTCGGGCAAATGCTTGGGTTACGATGACGACAAACTCTATTCACTGGCGGCAATGGTGGAATTTATCCACACCTCAACCCTGTTGCACGATGATGTGGTGGACGAAAGCGAATTGCGGCGCGGCAGAAAAACCGCCAACAATCTGTTTGGCAACGCGGCGGCGGTGTTGGTGGGCGACTTTTTGTACACACGCGCATTTCAACTGATGGTGGGTTCAGGCAGCCTGAAAATTCTGGAAGTGATGGCAGATGCCACCAACATCATTGCCGAAGGCGAAGTCATGCAACTGATGAACATTGGCAATGTGGACATTACCGAAGCCCAATATCTGCAAGTGATTCAATACAAAACCGCCAAACTGTTTGAAGCCGCCGCACAAGTGGGCGCGATTTTGGCAGGCGCAACGCCCCAACAAGAACAAGCCCTCAAAGATTTCGGCATGTATATGGGAACGGCATTTCAGATTATTGACGATGTGTTGGATTATTCAGGCAGCGTAGAACAAATCGGCAAAAACGTGGGCGATGATTTGGCAGAAGGCAAACCCACCCTACCGCTCATTTATTTGATGCAACAAGGTTCGCCACAAGCCGCCCAAGACGTTCGCACCGCCTTGCAAAATGCTGACCGTGAATATTTTGACAAAATCCACACCCATGTTAGCCAATCCAACGCGCTGCAATATTGCACCGAACAAGCGCAAATTGCCGTAGAAAACGCGATAAATTGCCTGAAAATGAAGTTACTGCCGCCATGCGCGAAATGGCGCGATTGTCGGTGGAGCGGGTGGCATAGATATGGCACAAATTAACATCATCGCCGTCTTTTTGGTTGGTTTGGCTTTGCTTGGCATACTCGGTAACAACAACACACTTACCCTTTCCGCCACCATTTTGCTGCTGATACAACAAACCGCACTGTCGCAATTTTTGCCCCAAATTGAAAAACACGGTGTATCGGTTGGTATCATCATTTTAACCATAGGTGTGCTTGCGCCTTTGGTTTCAGGTAAAATTGCTTTGCCTAATGCCAGCGAGCTGTTCAGCTACAAAATGTTTGCCGCCATTGCTGTAGGCGTATTTGTTGCATGGGTCGGCGCACGCGGTGTACCAATTATGGGTGGGCAACCCGTATTGATTGTCGGCTTGATGCTTGGTACCATCGCAGGCGTGGCATTTCTGGGTGGTATCCCAGTTGGTCCTTTAATTGCTGCAGGTTTGTTGTCATTTTTCATCAACAAAAGCTGATTGACAATCTTTTCAGGCAGCCTAAACCCTAAAACTTTTCTCTCGCCATAGTTCAATGGATAGAACGCATGCCTCCTAAGCGTGAAATACAGGTTCGATTCCTGTTGGCGAG
>NZ_JAUNEC010000046.1 GCF_030525755.1 Alysiella sp. | reverse complement strand
TATTCGTTCATTTGGCAGCCAAAAGTGCGGATAAAAACTTTTTTCATGGTTTGTGCTTTCGTCAGGTAGCCCGTAATTGCGGGGCTGATTGGTTTTTAAAACATGATGATGTGGTGCAATAAGTTGCACCCTACAATCATTGTAAATGTTTAAAGCTGCCTGAAAAGATTTGCAGGCAGCCTGAAACGCGAAAAAAACACATTATACTGATTTTCCGTTGGGAATTAAAATCAAATCAGCAATAATGTCAATGTGATGATGTTTTAATTTGGTTCATGTTCGCGTACCAATTCGTGGCAAACGGCGAGTATGGGTGACAAGATGCTTTCGCCTAAACGCAGTGAACGTTGTCCATTCCAGCCAAAGTCATCATCAGGTAAGTTGTCATTATCTTTAAATGGCATTTCTAAAGTATAGGCAAGACAGCGGAAAGTATTGCCCACATAATTGGTTGCCAAACTTAAATTGGCTTGACCTGCTGCGTCTTTTTCGTAGCCGTGTACGTCTTGGAAATCTGGGGAGGCTGCCTGAAAGGCGGTTTTAAATAGCTTTTCCAAAGCAGCGATGCGTTTATTGTAGTTGGGTACACCTTCTGTGCCTGCCACAAAATTGTAGGGTATGGCTTCATCGCCGTGAATGTCTAAAAATACATCAACGCCTGTTTCGTGCATTTTTTCGCGTACATAATACACTTCGGGACTTTTCTCGGTGTTGGGTTCCAGCCATTCACGGTTTAAATTTGCGCCTGCGGCATTGGTACGCAGATTGCCAAGGACACTGCCATCTGGGTTCATATTGGGGACAACATAGAAAGTAGCGATGTCCAACAATGCACGGGCAGTTGGGTCTTGATGGTCAAGTAGGCGTGATAAGAAGCCTTCCATAAACCATTCTGCCATGGTTTCACCTGGGTGCTGGCGTGCGATGACCCAAACTTTTAAATCGCTTTCAGCTTGGTTGCCTATGGTCAGCAAGTTGATGTCGCGTCCTTGAACGGTGCTGCCCAAATCGTCAATTTGGCATAAACCGCTGCCTTGTGCTTCGCCAAGTAAATTCAGGTGTTGTTCGTGTGAATAGGGTTCAAAATAGGCGTAGTAAATGCTGTTGGCAAGTGGCGTGTGGCTGATGATGAGTTCGCCGTTTTCGTATGTTGTGGGTACGCGAAACCAGTTTTGGCGGTCGTAAGATGCGCAGGCTTGGTAGCCGTCCCACGCGTAGTGGTAAGTGGCTTGGCTGGCATTTTCAAAATGCAGTTTGCATGGTGTATAAGCTGCACCTTGTAGACGAAAGTAAAACCATTGTTTGAAATCAGAAGCATTGTCTGGTCGCAAATCCAAACGGATGTGTTCGGGATTGCTCAAATCTTTTACGATAACGGCACCGCCGTCAAATTGGGTGGAAATTTTCATGATGATGAGCTCGTTTGGGAAGAGTGGAAATTATACACTTGACACAGTTAACTTGGAATTTTTCAGACTGCCTGAAAGCAATCAAGCACAATCTGTTTGAGATTGTGCTTGATTTTTTGATAATTAACCACCTGATTGTTTTACCATGTATTGAACGGCTGCTTTAACATCGTCATCACTTAATGAGGCATTACCACCTTTGGCTGGCATCATACCTGCTTTGCCTGTGAAGCCTTCAATGGCGTGTTTAAACAAGATGGTTTCACCTTGTTTGATACGCGGTGCCCAATCTTCATTTTTGGTAATTTTGGGTGCGCCAGGGAAGGGGGAATCTACACCATGGCAGGCTTTGCAAGATTGTTCAAAGATTTCTTGTCCGCGTCCACTTGCGGCTTGGCTGCCTGAATTGGCTGCATCTGAAGTTGTTGCGGTATCACTGGCCGTTTTGCTGTCTGAACCGCCTTTTGCAGCAGGTTCAGTAAAATTGCCACCTGATTGGTTTGCCATATAGGCAACTGCGCGTGCTACTTCGTCATCAGTTAAATCCACCGCCCCACCTTTTGCAGGCATTACACCACCTTGTGAACCTGTAAAACCTTCAATTGCGTGTTTGACCAAAGTATTGAAACCTTGTGCAATGCGAGCAGACCATTGGTCATTATGGGTAATTTTGGGTGCATACGCAATGGAGCTGTCTGCGGCGTGGCATTGGATACAAATTTTATTGAAAACTTGTTCGCCTGTACGCTGACCTGGTTCTGTACCATCGCCCATAACCAAAATACCAGATGGCATGATGCGTGTTTGTGTTGCATCTTTAGTACTGTCTGCAACATCACTATAAAAACCGCTGCCAGCTAATTTAACCAATAAATAAAGTGCTGCAACTGTAATGATGATGCCACCCAAAAGGGTTGTTAGGACAGAACCTTGTGTTCTATTTTTGAAATTCATTTTTCGGACCTCGCCGTTTTTGGTAGTTTTGAGGGTTGTGTTTGGTTTGTTAATAACATTAACGTGAATTTGCCTAATTATACTGAATCCTGTTGGTATTTCCAATCGTAAAATTTGGTTTGCATCAAAGTTTGTTTTCTTTGATGATGAAAAAAGATTTGAAAAACGCAATAAATCGGTATTTGTATTTTGCCAAAAGTGTTTTTTTCAGGTATTCTAATATGCTTACTTGACATTGATGTACCCGTAGCTCAGTTGGAAGAGCATCAGTTTCCGAAGCTGAAGGTCGCTGGTTCGATCCCAGTCGGGTGCGCCAAGATTGAGATGGTTTAAAAATACCCTGTTTTAATGGATTAAAAACAGGGTATTTTTATTGACCAAGATATTTTCAGGCAGCCTGTGCTTCTGCTTCAAAACCTGCATCTTCTATAACTTGTATTAAAGTTTGGATATTAGTTTGTGCTGGATTAAAATCAATTTGAACTGATGCATCAGGTAAGTTTACTGTGGCATGAATAACGCCGTTGGTGGTACTTAAGGTATTTTCTATGCTTTTAACGCAGGCATTGCAGCTCATGCCTTGTATGTGTAAAACGGTATTTTGCATATCAATTGTTTCTCTTTAAAAAATTGAAAGATACAGGCTGCCTGAACGTTTTCAGGCAGCCTGAAACCTTTGCACCCTCCTTGGGGCATATTTCTTCACGCTCTTCTTTGTTAATGCTTGAAAATATTTCAATATTATCTGCGTATTAGCCGATACTTGTGCTTTGAGCTACACTCAAAATTTGGGGGACAAAGGTTTCAGCCTATGGATTGTCATAATTTATAGAAGACTGTCGTTTAAGGCATTGATGCTGTAACCGCCGTCTACATAAGTGATTTCCCCTGTGATGCCAGATGCTAAGTTCGAAAGTAAGAAAGCAGCTGTATTGCCAACTTCGTCAATGGTAACGTTGCGGCGCAGAGGATTTTGTTCGGCGACATGGTTGAGTAAACGACTGAAATCGGCAATGCCTGCTGCTGCTAAAGTTTTGATTGGTCCTGCGGAAATGCCGTTGCAGCGTATACCTTCTTTGCCTAAACAAGATGCGGTAAAGCGAATGCCTGCTTCCAAGCTGGCTTTGGCCATGCCCATAACATTGTAGTTTGGAATGGCGCGTACTGCACCCAAATAAGATAGGGCGACAATGGAAGCATGGCGACCTTGCATCATTGGACGCGCGGCTTTGGCTAATGCAGGCAGGCTGTATGCGGAAATTTCGTGGGCGGTATTGAAAGCTTCGCGTGAAATGCTGTCTAAAAAATCGCCACTCAATGCTTCTTTGGGTGCGAATGCGATGGCGTGAACCAATCCGTCCAATCCGTCCCAATGTTTACCTAAATCGGAGAAAACTTGATTGATTTCTTCATCGCTTTGTACATCACAGTGAAATACCAATTCAGACCCAAATTCTTTTGCCAATTTGCGTACGCGCTCTTCCAGTTTATCTACCGCGAAAGTGAATGCCAATTCTGCGCCCTGTTCATAACAGGCTTTGGCAATGCCATAGGCAATGGAGCGGTCAGAAATCATGCCTGTAATCAGAATTTTTTTGCCTTGTAAAAATGCCATTTTGTGTGTCCTTTGTATTTAGAGCGAAAACGTCATTATAGCTGATGTTGTGTTGTGAAGACAGACAAAAAGGCAGACTTATCATCTGCCTTTTTATTTTTATTAAGTTGAGTTGCCTTATCCAAACTTATACTGCTTGGATATTGGCAGCCTGCAGACCTTTGGGGCCTGTGGTTACGTCAAAAGACACTTTTTGACCTTCTTTCAAGGTTTTGAAGCCTTCCATATTGATGGCTGAAAAGTGTGCGAATAAATCTTCACCACCTGCATCAGGAGTGATGAAACCGAAGCCTTTTGCATCGTTGAACCATTTTACAGTACCAGTTGCCATATAAAACTAACTTTCTTACAAAAAATAAAATTAAACAAGCAGCGAAACGCCGCAAGTTTGAAACCGCTTCATACGGCAAACCGTTCAATCTGGCTGGGCTTTTTCGCTAGGTGGCTTTTTACCTTTATTGTTGCTTTACGTCAAGTTTTGTTTTATCAAAATGAAAATTTTTATTAAAATGGTAAAAAACACAACAAACCACGATATCAAAATGACTGTTTTTCAAACCGACCGCATTGCATACTTACAAAAAACGACACCACCAAAGCGTTATGGTGTATTTTTATTAAACGACCATTACACGCCTATGGATTTCGTGGTGGCAATTTTGCAAGATATTTTTATGCTGCCTGAAAGTCAAGCAGTGAATTTGATGTTGCAAGTGCATCACCAAGGTAAGGGTTTATGTGGCACTTATACGCGTGATATTGCGCAAACCAAGCAACAACAGGTGATGACTTGGGCGGCAGAAGAAGGACATCCTTTGTTGTGTATTGTAGAGGAATTACCATGATTTCGTTGGAATTGGAACACATTTTGCAGCAAATGTATCAATATGCGCGTTCTGCCAATCATGAATTGGTGGGTTTGGAGCATTTGTTGTTTAACATTATTGATGGTTCGGATACCGTTCGCAAAGCATTGGTGCATTGTGGTGCAGACAGTTTATTGTTGAAAGAGCAACTGGCTGCCAGCATTGAGGAAAATACCCCTAAGTTTCGTTATGATAACTATGGCGACCCCAGTCCAACCATTGGTGTTCAGCGTGTGATACAGCGTGCCATGATTCATGTGCAACATTCTTCACAAGATGAAGTATTGCCCACAGATGTTTTGGTGGCGATTTTAGACGAGGGAGAAAGTCCAGCAGCGTATTTTTTGCAGTTGCAAAATGTTTCGCGTTATGAATTGTTGCGTTATTTGGCTCATGGTTCAGATGATGACGATGAGCGTGAGTTTTCAGGCAGCCATGATGATGACAATGATGAAGACGATAAACTTGCCAGCAAACCTTTGCAAACCTATGCCATTAATTTGAATGAAGAAGTTAGGGCAGGGCGCATTGACCCTTTAATTGGGCGAAAAACAGAAATGGAACGCTTATTGCAGGTATTGTGTCGTCGCCGAAAAAACAATCCTTTGCTGGTAGGCGAGGCGGGGGTAGGTAAAACGGCGTTGGCAGAAGGTTTAGCGTATTTGATTGAACAAGATGTTGTGCCACAAGTTTTAAAAGGTGCAAATGTATTTGCTTTGGACATGGGGGCCTTGTTGGCAGGTGCCAAATACCGTGGCGATTTTGAAGCGCGTTTGAAAGCAGTTTTAAAAGCATTGGCAGAAATTGAAGGTGCGATTTTATTTATTGATGAAATTCATACGGTTATTGGTGCGGGCAGTACACAAGGAAGTAGTTTAGATGCGTCCAACTTACTGAAACCTGCTTTGGCAAAGGGGCATTTGCGTTGCATTGGTGCAACCACTTATGAAGAATTTCGCACAGTATTGAGTAAAGACCATGCTTTAAGTCGCCGTTTTCAAAAAATTGATGTGGCAGAACCATCGGTAGCGGAAACTGTTGCCATACTCAAAGGTTTACAGCCTATGTTTGAAGCACATCATGAGGTGCAATACAGCGAAGATGCGTTTCAGGCAGCCGCAGAACTTTCAGCGCGTTACATCAATGACCGTTTCTTGCCTGATAAAGCCATTGATGTGATTGATGAAGCAGGTGCAGCACAACGTTTGATGCTGCCTGAAAACCGAGTGAGCATAATAGACAAGGTGCAAATTGAAACGGTGATTGCCAAAATGGCACGCATTCCTGAAAAAACCGTTTCTCATGATGACAAACAGGTTTTGCAATATTTGGCGCGTGATTTAAAAAGCATGGTATTTGGGCAGGACAATGCGATTGATGCTTTGGTTTCTGCGATTAAAATGTCGCGTTCGGGTTTGGGGCTACCTGAAAAACCCATTGGCAGTTTCCTGTTTTCAGGACCTACGGGCGTGGGCAAAACCGAAGTGGCAAAACAACTTGCTTACACGCTGGGTATACCATTGCAACGTTTTGATATGTCGGAATATATGGAAGCACATGCGGTATCGCGTTTAATTGGTGCGCCACCAGGGTATGTGGGTTACGAACAAGGTGGTTTGCTGACGGAAGCCATTAACAAACAACCTTATTGCGTATTGCTGTTGGATGAAATTGAGAAGGCACACCGCGACATTTACAATGTCTTATTGCAAGTGATGGACAACGGTAGATTAACCGATAATACAGGACGTAGCGCAGATTTCCGCAACGTGATTTTGATTATGACCACCAACGCAGGCGCAGAAGCATTGAATCGCCCCAGTTTGGGTTTTACCAGCAAGCGCGAACGTGGCGATGAAATGATGGACATCAAAAAACAATTCACACCTGAATTCCGCAACCGTTTAGATGCCATTATTCCATTTGCACCACTTACTTTGCCTATTATTGAACGTGTAGTAGATAAATTCTTGATGCAGTTGGCGACACAGTTATCCGAGAAAAATGTGCAAGCTGAATTTGGTGTGTGTTTGCGTCAGCACTTGGCAGAAAAAGGTTTTGACCCACAGATGGGTGCACGCCCTATGCATCGCTTGATTCAAGATGAAATTCGCAAAGCTTTGGCAGACGAATTGTTGTTTGGCAAATTGATAAACGGTGGTAAGGTGTACATTGATTGGGATACAAGTCGGCATCAAACGGTATTGGATTTCAAAAAAACGCGTAAACGTGTGCTTTCTAAACAAACCGAAAAAGCATAAGGTTTCAGGCAGCTTGTTTTAAGAAAAAGAGGCACAATGATGTACAAACCAACTTTAATTTTGGCTTCTGCCAGTCCACGTCGCCGTGAAATTTTGTCCAATTTGGGTTATGGGGTTGAAATTTGTGTGGCAGACATTGATGAAACACCACACCAACATGAAAAAGCGGTGGATTACGTTTTGCGTATGGCGATGGAGAAAAATGCAGCCGTATGTCAAAAGTTACCTGCCAATCTGCAAAACTTGCTTTCAGGCAGCCCTGTTATCAGTGCCGATACCACAGTCGCACTTCATAACACCATTTTGGGTAAACCCGAAACCCAAGCCGAAGCTCAAACCATGTTGCGCGACCTTTCAGGCAGCATTCATCAAGTTTTAACCGCCGTTTGTGTGTCGTTTCAAGGGAAAATTCGGTATGTGGTGCAACAAAATGACGTGCAATTCAAAACGTTAAGCGATACCGAAATCGCAGCTTACATCGCCACAGGCGAATCAATGGATAAAGCAGGTGCTTATGGGATTCAAGGCATTGCAGGGGTATTCGTGCAACACCTTTCAGGCAGTTTTACGGGTGTAATGGGCTTACCTGTGTTTGAAACGGTACAGTTGTTGCGTGAATGTGGTGTATCTGTGCCGCCGTTTTACAACGATGAATAGAGCTTATGGTCATGGAACTGGAAAAGTAATACAAATCGACTACGCCGTAGTGCTTGTTCAGTTTTACGGCTATATCTTACGCAAGTCGTTTATTTTATGGTTATTCACGTTTTTTAAACTGAAATGGTTTTCAGGCAGCCAAAAAACCTTCGCGGCTGCCCAGCCAACGGTCAAGATGTCGGGCAACCACATCGGGTTGTTCCGCAATTAATTTTTCTGCCCAAAATCGCGCTTGTTCCAAAAGCGGCACATCTTGTTGTAAATCAGCAAAACGCAACATGGGCATACCGCTTTGGCGTGCGCCCAGAAATTCTCCAGGTCCACGAATTGCCAAATCATGTCGTGCAATTTCAAAGCCGTCTGTATGTTCGTAAATCACTTTTAAACGCGCTTTTCCTGTTTGCGAAAGCGGTTCTTCAAACAATAAAATACACACACTTGCTGCTACACCACGCCCAACACGTCCGCGTAATTGGTGCAGTTGTGATAAGCCCATGCGCTCGGCATGTTCAATGACCATTAAACTGGCATTGGGTACGTCCACGCCTACTTCAATCACGGTGGTTGCTACCAGTACATTCAGGCTGCCTGAAACAAATTGTGCCATTACTTCGGCTTTTTCGGCTGGTTTCATGCGACCGTGTACCAGACCAATTTTGAGATTGGGTAAGGCAATTTGTAATTGTGCCAGTGTGTTGGTAGCGGTTTGCAGTTGTAGGGTTTCACTTTCTTCAATTAAGGGGCAAACCCAATAGGTTTGTTGCCCTTTTTTACAGGTCGTTAATACAAAACCTTCTACTTCGGCACGGCGCAGATTGTTGACCAATTTGGTTTTAATGGGTGTGCGATTGGGGGGCAGTTCGTCAATAATGGACACGTCCAAATCAGCAAAAAAACTCATTGCCAACGTACGGGGAATGGGGGTTGCCGACATCATCAGTTGATGTACATCTTGCCCTTTGTTTTTCAATGCCAATCTCTGTGCCACACCAAAACGGTGTTGTTCGTCCACGATGACCAAACCCAGATTGTGAAAGTGTACATCGTCTTGAAATAGGGCGTGTGTGCCAATGGCGATGCGTACTGTGCCATTGGCAAGCTGGGTTTTGGCTTGTTCTTTTTCTTTCTTTTTTAGGCTGCCTGAAAGCCATGCCACTTGAATGCCAAGTGGCTCAAACCATTGTTTGAATTTAATGTAATGTTGTTCTGCTAAAATTTCGGTTGGTGCCATGACTGCTGCTTGAAAATTGCCTATGGCTTCCAATGCAGTTAAGGTAGATAGGGCGGCAACAATGGTTTTACCGCTGCCCACATCGCCTTGTAATAAACGGTGCATGGGATAGGGGTGTGTCATGTCGGCGCGGATTTCTGCCAACACACGTTGTTGTGCGTTTGTGAGCGTAAAAGGCAGTTTTTGTAATAGTTGTTCACACAATGTGCCATTTCCATGTAGCGGTTTAGCTGTACCTGCCAAACGCTTTTGGCGTGCCAAACGCATGGAGAGTTGTTGTGCCAGTAACTCATCAAATTTTAAACGTTGCCATGCAGGCAATGCGCCATCGCTTAATGCAGACAAGGAAACATCAGGTGGTGGATTGTGCAATAAATGCAAACAGGTGGCTAAATTAGGCAGTTTTAAGGTGGTCAATAGGTTTTCAGGCAGCGTGTCGGATAAATCCACCGTTTTTAGGGCGGATTGAATGGCACGGCGTAAAGTCGGTTGATTTAAGCCGTTTACAGTTGGGTAAATTGGTGTCAGGCTTTCTGCCAAATTGTTGCCATCTGCGGTTTTGATTTTGGGGTGTATCATTTCCGCGCCAAAAAAGCCGTGTTTGATTTCGCCTAATGCGCGTATGGTTTTACCTTGGGCAAGTTGCTGTTGTTGGCTGGGATAAAAATGAATGAAGCGCAAATTTAAGGGTGTGCCTGCGGCATCTTCTATGCGAACCAGCAGTTGTTTGCGCGGTTTGAATTGGACTTCTTGCATCACAACAGTACCTTGTACTTGGCAAGGTGTATTAAATGATGCATCTGCAATTGGGGTAATGTGCGTTTCGTCTTCGTAGCGTAAAGGAAGATGCAATGCCAAATCCCAAGCCGTATGCAGGTGCAGTTTTTCCAGTTTTGTGGCGGTGGTATCGGTCAGTTTGAGTTGTTTTCGGATTTCAGGCAGCATGGTGTGGCTGGTTCAGATTGAGGTCAGTGCATTATAACAGGGCTTTCTGAAACGGGGTTCGTGTTCAGGCAGCCTTATGTGAAATGAACTCGGGATAAGAAAAAATGAATCGTTTGTTTTGAATAAAACTGTGTTGTAGGGTACTTGTACCCACCGTTTTATGGCCGTTTTAAATACAAATAGGACAAAATGACAACACCCTTATGTACAATCCTGTACATTAAGGGCGTTGGCAATACCGTAATGCTTTGCAATTCTATGACTATGTATTTTAAGCAATCATAAAAAACCGTAATTGGAAACAATCGCGTGTTAAAGGCTGCCTGAAAGTTTTCAGGCAGCCTTTAATTGGGCAAAATTTAATCGTGATCCATAATGGATAAGCTGTCAAATTCATCACCTTCACCCGCGGAGGCAGTTTTTTTGCTGTTTAATTTGATTTGTAGACGCAAGTCATTGACTGAATCCGCATTTTTCAAGGCATCATCATAAGAAATGATGTCGTTTTCGTATAAATCAAACAAGGCTTGGTCAAAGGTTTGCATACCCAAATCGCGTGAACGTGCCATGATTTCTTTGATGCCGTGTACTTCGCCTTTTAAAACCAATTCGGAAATCAAGGGTGAATTGAGCAAAACTTCTACTGCTGCGGCACGACCTTTACCGCTTTTACGTGGAATCAGGCGTTGCGAAATAAAGCCTTTTAAGTTTAATGACAAATCGGTTAAAAGCTGGGTACGGCGTTCTTCGGGGAAGAAGTTGATGATGCGGTCTAGGGCTTGGTTAGAGTTGTTGGCGTGCAAGGTTGCCATGCACAAATGCCCTGTCTCGGCAAATGCCAATGCGTAGTCCATAGTTTCACGGTCGCGGATTTCGCCAATCAGAATCACATCTGGTGCTTGACGCAGCGTATTTTTCAAAGCAGCAAACCAGTTTTGTGTATCCACACCCACTTCACGTTGAGAGATGATGCAGTTTTTGTGTGGATGAACGTATTCAATCGGGTCTTCAATGGTAATAATATGACCATGACTGTTTTCATTGCGATAATCAATCATGGCAGCTAAAGAGGTGGACTTGCCTGAACCTGTACCACCTACAAAAATAACCAGACCGCGTTTTTCCATAACCACTTGACGTAAAATTTCAGGCAGTTGTAATTGGTCAAAATTGGGAATTTCGCTGGTAATCACACGACAAACCAAAGCTACTGCACCGCGTTGAATCATGGCATTAATGCGGAAACGAGATACACCTGCCAAACTGATGGCGAAATTACATTCATTGGTATCGGCAAATTCTTGTGCTTGTTTTTCATCCATAATGGAACGAGCAATCAAGGCGGTGTGTTCAGCCGTTAAAGGTTTATCATTGAGTTTGCTGACTTTTCCGTCTAATTTCATAGCGGGTGGATAACCTGCGGTAATGAAAAGGTCTGAACCTTTGTTTTTAACCATGTAAGTCAGCAGGCTGTGAATGAATTTTTTCATTTCTTCGTTTACAGGTAACAATTCAGACATTGTGTTTCCTTATTGTTGTTGATTTATCAGGCAGGATTTTAACGTTTTTTGAGACGTTTGTCCCAAAATAACTGCCTGAAAATCACGGTAATTTTCAGGCAGCTTGTTTGAAACATTAAGCTTTATCTTTGGGTTCTGTGGAGTTGGTTTGATTCTCTGTCTCAACAGTGGCGTGATGAGCTTTTTCTGTTTCGGTTTGCACGACAGTTTCTGTATTTTCATTTTCAGGTTGTGGATTGCCGTGCTTTGTATTGGTTAATTCGCTTTCATTTTCTCTTTCAGCTTGTTCCGCTTCCGATTTCACATTGTGGCTGTAATCTTTGGGCGGAGAAGGCTGTTTGCCCGCCATGATTTCAAGCACTTGGTCGCGGTCAATGGTTTCCCAGTCCATCAAGGCTTTGCACATGGTTTCCATTTTGTCGCGGTTTTCGCTCAAAATTTTGTAGGCAACGGCATATTGTTCGTCCAAAATGCGGCGGATTTCCGCGTCCACTTCCTGCTGGGTTTTTTCAGAAATGTGTTGCGAACGCGTTACGCTGCGACCCAAAAACACTTCGCCCTCATTTTCCGCATACACCATCACGCCCATTTTTTCGCTCATGCCAAAGCGCGTTACCATTTCACGCGCCAAAGCGGTGGCACGTTCAAAGTCGTTGGACGCGCCTGTGGAAATGCGTCCCACATACAAATCTTCCGCAATGCGTCCGCCAAACAAAATAGAAAGCTGGCTCAACATTTGGTCTTTGTACATGGAAATGCGGTCGCGTTCAGGCAACTGCCACGTCAAGCCCAACGCACGTCCACGCGGCATAATCGTAACCTTGTGAACAGGGTCGGTAAACGGCAAACTTTCCGCCACAATCGCATGACCTGCTTCGTGGTAGGCGGTGGCGCGTTTTTCGTCTTCGTGCATCACCATGCTGCGGCGTTCTGGTCCCATGTAGATTTTGTCTTTGGCATCTTCAAAATCGCTTTGGTCAACCTTTTTCTTGTTGCGGCGACCTGCAAACAAGGCGGCTTCATTGACCAAATTCGCCAAATCCGCACCCGAAAACCCTGGTGTACCACGCGCCAACGTTACCAAATCCACGCTTTCGTCCAAAGGCACTTTTTTGGCATGCACTTTCAAAATTTGCTCACGACCGCGAATATCGGGCAATGGCACAACCACTTGACGGTCAAAACGTCCCGGACGTTGCAAAGCTGGGTCAAGCACGTCTGGGCGGTTGGTGGCGGCAATCACAATCACGGTTTGATTGCTTTCAAAGCCGTCCATTTCCACCAAAAGTTGGTTCAGGGTTTGTTCGCGTTCGTCATTGCCGCCGCCCAAACCTGCACCGCGTTGGCGACCCACCGCGTCAATCTCGTCAATAAAAATGATACAAGGCGCGTTTTTCTTGGCTTGTTCAAACATATCGCGTACGCGGCTTGCGCCCACGCCCACAAACATTTCCACAAAATCCGAACCCGAAATGCTGAAAAATGGCACACCCGCTTCGCCTGCAATCGCTTTTGCCAACAGGGTTTTACCCGTACCAGGGCTGCCTGCCAACAAAATACCGCGCGGCACACGACCGCCCAAAGATTGATAGCGATTTGGCGCTTTCAAATAATCCACGATTTCTTGGACTTCTTCTTTGGCTTCATCGCAGCCTGCCACGTCTGAAAATTTCACGGTGTTGGCATCTTTGTCCAA